>CBFHPC010000086.1:0-9445 GCA_965657655.1 Henriciella sp. | reverse complement strand
CCGACGGTCCCGATTTCCATCCGGCTGGAAAAGGATGGAGCCTGGTTTGGTCTGACGAATTTAATGATGCCGCGCTTGACCCGACAAAATGGCGACCCGAAGTCTCGTGCTGGGGCGGCGGCAATAATGAACGGCAATGCTATACTGATCGTGATGACAATGTTCAGCTGGTCAATGGCCTGTTAAGGCTGGTTGCGCTTGAAGAAGAATTTACCGGCCCGAACCTGCCACCAGAGGCGAATGAGAATCCGCCACAACAGGTCACGAAACCATACACATCAGGAAAAGTCCGGACCCGCGATATTGCTGACTGGACCTATGGAAGGTTCTCTGCCCGCATGAAACTGCCGGCCGGACAAGGCACATGGCCGGCCTTCTGGATGATGCCAGCCGACGACGTCTACGGCAGCTGGGCCGCGTCAGGTGAAATCGATATCATGGAATCCATCAACCTCGGCGCCGCCTGCAGTGATTGCGTCGGTGGATCAGAAGAAAACCGAACCTCCGGCGCCATCCATTTCGGTGACCAGTTTCCCGGCAACACATTTCTCTCGCAACGTACCGAGCTGCCCGGAAACGCCCGCCCTGATGAAGGCTATCATGTTTACGCCATCGAATGGGGCGAAGGCCTGATCAGCTGGTTCGTTGATGACAAACTCTTCTTCCAGCTAGACGCAGATGACTGGTTCTCCCTGTCGCCGGCGGCTAGCGGTAATAATAATGCGCCCTTCGATCAGGACTTCTATATGATGTTTAATCTGGCCGTCGGCGGCAATTACCCTGATGCATTTAACGAGTTCGGTTTCGATCCGAATTCCTTCCCGAACCAGCTGCTCGTCGACTGGGTTCGCGTGTATCAATGCGAGGGTGATGAAGCGACCGGCAGGAGCTGTATTGATGATACGATCCTAGATTAAGCCATACCGGTCGGTCTTGGTCGCGTATCGACTGTGCCTAGCAGTCCGCCGCACGCCGACAATCTCAAACTACATCCCTAAAAAACCAGCCAGAGCGATCATCGCTCTGGCTGGTCTCAATCTATATGTTGCTGAGTTATAGATTTACCTATTCGGCAACCATGATGCTGACTTGTATATCGTCAGCCCCGATACCGCAGGTCTCAAGCATCTGATTGTTGAGCGCCGTCCAGGTCTCGTCATTCGCCTGCCACGCAAAGGCCGCTTCCATGCTGGCGGGCGACCCGTGAATATCGATCGCGCCAAGTGTTCCGTCAGCCCAGCGTCCGAGACTGGATGAGTAAGCGATCGGGCTGTGACCGCGCTCATACGCAATCAACGATTCGACGATCGATATGGCTGTATCGTCCTGGCCCTCGGCACAGGCAACCTTGTACACAACGACCGCCTGGCCCGATTTCGCCGCCAGCGCGATGTCACCTTCACCCATCTCATGATGGCCAGCCATCGCCAGACCCGAGCTCATTAGCAAGGCTGCCGCAAGTGTCATTTTCTTTATCATTATAAAATCCCCCCCAAAAAAATCGCTAACCCTCAAAGGCGCCAGTTGACCTTACGGCGGAACGCCGGACTGTAAACCACGCAGACACAGAGGTAGGAAGGCGCCATATCGGACCCGGCTTATCGGGTTATGCGCCAGCACTATTTTGCACCGTTTATCTCGGCACCGAACCGGTCATCATAAACTTTGTCTTAAGGCGACTTCACGGAGGAGGGGGAGCTTATGTCCGTACCGATCGTCTATCTGTTTGATACTTATTACGCCAAACTGACAATTGTTTCGACAATATCGGCCATCCAGAACAATGATTGCGATCTCTAATTTCACCTAATTTCCCCCAAGGCCGATAACGCCGCCGGCGATCGTGTCAAACCGGAACCCGCTGCGCATGGTGCAACACCCCTGACCGTTTCATTTAGCACAGATCAGCTGCCGAAGCTCGTCCGCCCCGTCAGCCGAAATGCAAACCATAAACCGAGGCAGCTCGAGCTCGGCGACACCGTTTTATTTTGAAAACATAAATTTACGACATAATTCTCCGCGACCGGTTTATCTCTAGCGATGGTGATAAGCTGATCGGCAATTGTCGCGACGATCTCTACAATATCGCCCCCGGCGACCCGCTGATCGGCACTGTCGCGGATTATATTGCGACCCGTTTCACATCGTTTCTGGAGGACGCCGGTTTTGACTTGGACAATTATTTCAATGTCGCCATGATGCTGATGCACGCAGAGCAATCACGGTAGATTAACGTCTTCGAACCCGTCATGGTGGCAGATCAATGCCTCGCGAAAACCACGCTGTTCTTCGATTACGGCTCGATTAACATTGCCATCAACGGGCGTATCACATCGCTGCCAAAACATTTCAGCATTCAGTCGATTTGGTTTGAGGAAAAATCGGTTTGCGAAAAACTGTATCAGGCATTGCGCACCGGCCTTCCGCATTTCATAGGCGGGGTTAAGCTCTGGCAGAACTGGCAGCGGCCAAAGGCCATGACGCTATGGCGGAAATACGCCCGGCTTGCCACAATTGTTGAGATTGAAATCGAGCCGGTCAAGACAGTTAATGCGTCGAGTATTTTTGCGAAGGCTCTCAATATGGAAAACGCTTCCGGCGCACCAGTTATGTAAGTTTAAAAACCATAAGTGATCTTGTGACACGTAACATGCAATGGCTTTGTTTTACTGGGCCAGTATTCGCGCGCCGCTTCCAAACGCAGAGCGCCGGCGGCCACACCCCGATTTCTCGCATGCACACATCGTCCTTTCGAATAGAGGTATTGACACTCAAAGTGCCTTTTGCATCTCTGGAGCTGAATGTTTAGGGAGTGAAACGTGAAAAGAATTGAATTCGCCGGTGCGCCGGGTTCTCCATATACCCGAAAAATGATCGCGACGCTGCGATATCGCCACATACCGTACGCGGTATTCTGGGGTAATGGTGAACTGCCTGATGGGTATCCCAAACCAAAGGTCGGGCTGCTTCCGACTTTCTACTTTCCGGATAATGAGGATGGTGGTCTGGTTGCGGTGACCGACTCGACGCCGATTATTCGCCGGTTGGAAAATGAATATCCGGACCGGTCAATTATACCGACCGACCCCATTTTGAAATTCCTCAACGACCTTATTGAAGATTATGGCGACGAATGGCTGACAAAAGTCATGTTCCACTATCGCTGGGCGTTTGAAGCGGACGCGAAGAATGCTGCCCCGCTTTTAGTTTACTGGGCGATGAGCACGGTCCCGAATGATCAGGCTGAACAATTTGCAGCGAGCTTTGGCAAACGCCAGATTGACCGGCTTTATGTCGTCGGATCTAATGAAATCACTGCCGAGACGATCGAGACGTCTTATACGCGGCTCGTAAAAATACTCGACGGCCTCATCCAGAAGAAAGGCTTCATCCTTGGTGGTCGACCTTCATCTGCGGATTTCGCCATTTACGGTCAGCTAACCCAGATCGCCATTATCGAGCCGACCTCGGCAGCCATCATTAGTGATCTCTCCCCGCGCCTTCGGGCCTGGATAGACCGAATGGAGGATATGTCCGGCTGGCGCCCGCAAGACGATGACTGGTTTACAGCCGAAGAAGCAATTTCGGCACTCGGCCCCCTTCTGGAAGAAATCGGCAGAACCTATGCGCCTGCTATGATTGCAAACGCGCAGGCAATTATGGCCGGCGCCGAGACGTTTGAAACTGAGATTGATGGACGGGCATGGACGCAACCAGTCTTTAAATATCAGGCGAAATGTCTTGGCGAATTACGCTCGGCCTACCAAACAATGTCGGACAATAACCGCGCTGCCGTCGCCGCCATGCTCGCCGGCAGCGGGTGCGAGGCGCTGTTCAGCTAGAACGCCGCATGGCCCGCAAGACACCATAGACCCGCGGGACAGATTGCTGACAGCATCCGTCGCGCGAGTCTGCTGCGACAACTGATGAGGTGGTAACAATATTAGCAGTATCTGCGTGGGTTTAGAACAAAGCTTAAGCGCCTCAAACACCAAATCTGGAAGAGAGGCGCTGAAGGATACCAATTTTCTGAATATGGATTATGTCTTGAGAGAGGATATTTGAAAGGATCATAATGCGCTCAACAACCCGCCTCTATTCGCCATGGTCTGAGCCCGAAACCGTGGTACCAGATGGTCGCCGTCAGCGCAGTAATCGCAGTCGACGTCAGATTATCGAGGCTTTGTTCGATCTCTTAAAGGCCGGAAATCTGTCGCCAAGCGCGGCGGCCGTTGCACAACATGCAAATGTTGGCTTGCGAACCGTGTTCCGTCATTTCGAAGACATCGACAGCATCTATAATGAGATGGCCGAGCAGACCTATGATGCAATCAAGCCAAAAATCGAGGCCCCGCTGAAAGCTTCAACTTGGCGAGGGCGGCTCATGGAAATCCTCGAAAGTCGGGTCGATATCTTCGAAACTGTTTTTCCCCTTCAAGTCTGCTTGCATATCAGACGGTTCACATCCGATTTCCTACAAGCCCAGCATAAGCGCGACCTTGCTCTATTCGACAAATCGCTGCGCGCTGTATTGCCCGAAAGTATTTTGAATGATCCGGTACGATTTGCGGCTCTGGACATCGCTCTGGGGTTTCCAACCTGGCAACGACTTCGCCAAGATCGCGGCCTGAGTGTCGATCAAGCTAAAGACGCTGTCAAATTTAATATAAAAGCATTGATTCAAGACATCCAAGACGACTGATAAGCGCGGCGTTCGCATTCGGACAAGCGGTTGCAGGGTGGCGCGCCATGGCCTATGGTTTGCCTTAACGTCCCGGTGCCGACGGCCGGGGACTGACCAAGGCTGAAGAGGTGTGAGATGAAAGCTGACATGGCAGCAATTCAGCAGCAGATAGTTCACGCTGAAAAAAACGAACGGGCAGCCGCTTATCTTTTAGGTAAGGGCTGGGGTGCCGGTACTGTCGAAAAAGAATTTCTAGCAGCATTAAGTTTGCTTCAAGAGAAAAAGATAAACCTATGCATTGATATAGGCGGAAACAAAGGCGCTTATACCGAGCAGATCATTAAGAAAGCCCCAGCATGTAATGTTGTGGTATTTGAGCCAGCAGAAAGCAATGTTGAGCTGCTTCGTAAAAAGTTTTCTGCAACCTCCAACGTTACGATTGAGCAAAGCGCTGTAGCCAATGAAGTTGGAGATGCAACCTTGTATAGTGATGCAGACGGCTCTGGCCTGGCTTCGTTAACACAGCGTCGTTTGGATCATTTTGGTATCGACTTCGACCATACTGAAAGCATTAGAACGATAAGATTTGAAGATTACTGGAAAGCAGAATTAAATTCTCGGAAAATAGACATTTGCAAAATTGATATTGAAGGGCACGAGCTTGATGCATTGGCGGGTTTCGGTGACGCTATTAAGCATATTTCCGTCATTCAGTTTGAGTTTGGTGGCTGTAATATCGACACGCGGACTTTCTTTCAGGACTTCTGGTACTTCTTTCAAGAGCATGGATTTGAGTTATACCGGATAAGTCCAATTGGCTTAATTCACATACCGCAGTATCGTGAACGCGACGAGTTTTTCAGTACAACTAACTATCTTGCTAAGCGTAAGCACTAATTTGCTGTCTCGGATAAAAAAAGTCTTAAGGCTGACCCTGCCCCCTGAACCGCAGCCACTTTTTAGGTATAGAAATATGCTGTTCAGGAGAGAGTTTATAGCTCGTAAGGATTACACGACCGACGAGATCATCCTTAGACATCGCGAAGCTACGCTGGCGAAAGCAAAAGCGAAACTCCGATACTAAATACTGAAAACACAACGCTTTCAGCTAATTGTGAGGCGATTATAACTGTATTTGATACATTAAACAGCGTCACCTTTAATCCACTTCACACCAAGGATCCTATCGCAATTCGTCATCGCAAATTAGCTGCATAAATTGACGAAAAAATCCGACTCGCAAGGAACAAAGACATCACGCCAAGGCGTGATTTGGATGTCGCACTCTGGAAAAGTGAGGCCAATCGCAACGGCATTTTATAGTGATTTAAAGCGGCAATAAAATACACGAAAATCGCGATATCCATGAGGTTCAAATACCGCGAAGAACCAATGCTTCGCAGTCTATCTCTGAGCGCTTGCGAAAAGTTTTCCAGTGCATGCCCTTTGGCTTGTCGGTCCGCGGATCCATCAGGTTGCGAGAGCCGGCCCCTATTGCACCCAGACGCCTTTAGACAACGTCTTTATACTGTGGGCGCACGACGTTTAACTCGTGGACGGTCACGCCTGCCCGTACCAAAGCAAGTCCGGACGCCCGAAATTAAGACCTCGCTGTATAAAATTATGCATAAGGCTTCCGGTCAAAGTGTTGGGAGGTGACGAAAGAATACCGAAAAATACCCCACACATATACCCACACCGCACCGACGCCCGGTGGAATCGGACCGGGTCACTGGCCGGATGTCACTGGCCGGATGTCACTGGCCGGATGTCACTGGCCGGGTTTCACCGGACAGAAAAAACAAACAAAAGACCCTGTTAAGCCCTGCTTAATTACGATTTTTTACCGAATCATTCTGGGGTTAAAAACCCGAAATGGTGCCTCCCGCCGGACTCGAACCGGCACTCTGTTACCAGAAACGGATTTTGAATCCGTCGCGTCTACCAGTTCCGCCAGGGAGGCCACTCATTTATCATACCGAGCCGGGTAGACGGCCCTCCGGTCTAAAGCCGCCGCGAGGAAGCCTGCTCCGGATGAAAGATATGGTGCGGCGGCTGTAGACAAAATCAACCGATAGGACAAGTCGGGAAATGCCGTTTGCCGGTGCGATATCGATCAAGCTCCCTATCATCTGGCCCAGAATCTTGCTAACCGCCGAGCCATGACCAGATCCGCAACACCCCGTACATTTCTGCAATCGCTCGAAGCGATGGCCGAGCAGGCCAGCGACCGTGGATTAAGCCTGCGTGATATATTAGACCGGCTCGACGAGCGCGCTTTTGGTGCGGCCTTATTTATCCTCGCGCTCCCCTGCGCGATACCGTTTCTCTACGGTGTGCCGCAGGCGGTGTCCCTGCCGATGATTGCCCTGGCCTTGCAAATGCTGGCTGGACGCGAGGAGCCATGGCTTCCAGACCGTTTAGGCGTTCGCATGATCGACCGATCAAATCTGCAACGTATATCCGGTTTCGGGCGGAAATGGTTTGGCTGGATGGAACTGTTCGCCAAACCCCGCTTCCTATGGATGTCGGGCCGTAACGCCGAACGCGGGATCGCCGCCTTTCTGACACTTTTCTGCGCCTCGATCTTATTGCCATTTCCCGGCACCAATACGATGCCCGGCATCGCTGTTGCTATTGTTGCGTTCGGCCTGATGGCACGCGATGGACTTCTGATTTTGATCGGTCTTATGTTTGGCAATCTATGGCTGGGCATTTTGCTGTCGGTTTTCGGACTCGGCCTGAGAACGGCAGCCAGTCTCTAGTCCAGCCCGGCCATCAAGCCCGCACAGGCGAGATGGAACCAACCGTAAGACGCCGCGTTATCGTGACATATCGACCCGATGGCGAACTACGCTACCATGGACAAAAATACGAGGGGTATCAGCGATGAACGGACACTTGACCATTCTATTGAAAAATTGGCACTGGCCAGCTCTGTCCGGCTTGGCGGCCATTGCCATGCTGGCGATTGCCCATGGCTTTGAGCGCTTTGCGATGCTGGCACCCTGTCCTCTATGCCTGCAGCAAAGGGATGTATACTGGACCATTATCGGCGTCGCCAGCCTGACGCTTCTAATGTTCCGCCTGCGACCGCGAAAACTGGTCATTGTCACCGGTAACACTGCGCTTGGTATTGTTTTTCTGACCGGTGCGTTCATTGCAGGCCAGCATATGGGTGTCGAATGGGGATTCTGGCCAGCGCCTTCGGGATGCAGTGCCGGCGCCGTCGACATTATGAGCCTCGACCTCGGTAATCTTGACCGCGCACAGGCCACTGCCTCCTGCACCGAAATTGCCTGGAGTTTTCTCGGTCTTTCCATGGCCGGATGGAATATGGTCATATCATTACTGCTCGGCGGGGTCAGCTTCTACGCGGCCATTAGCAGCTTGCGCAACGGCATCTCAGAGCAGCTCTAAAAGGCCGAAACCGACGAGCAGACATCCGATGGCGACAGCACTGGGCCATATTCGCAGGCTGCGATACCATACCGGCATATCGCGGCTGCCGCGGTCGGTCATAAAATAACCTAAAAAAGCCGCAGCCAGGACCAAAAAGCCCCATCCGCTTGCGAACTGGAAGTAAAACAGCACGCTCGCCCATCCCACCAGTGCACCGATAATGGCAAGTATCAGAACGGCTGCACGCGGGGTCTCATGGGCGACAATTTCAACGCCCCACCGGACACCGCCCAGAAAGCTTACAATCACCGCTGCATAAACGTTCAGCCAGAGGCCGGCTGCGTTGATCATGACCGGATTATTCTTATTGATCAGCATCGCCAGAGCCGCAGCCAGAAATGGGACGGCCCCGAGCGCGGTCAATATAAACGGTGATGCCGACGGCTTTAACTTAAACATAACTTGCCTCACTCTATGATTGCCCCAAGCTGCCAATCTCGGGATTAAACTTGATATGTTAAGACGAGTCATCGCCTTCTTTATCGTCTGCTATGCCATCGCCTTTGCCTTTGCGGCAATGGCGGCGATCCGCTGGCCAAGCCTGATGCTCATCGCCGACCTGATAATGCAGAATAATATCGCCGCCGATGCAGAAACAATAGACTGGCGATTATTCGGCATCACCTATGGCGCACCCTACTTCATTGCTTCGGTCTTTTTATACATCTCGGCATTACAGCTGACCCAGCAAAAGGCGCTGGCGCTGATCTCATATCTGACCGGAATTCTGATCGCCTTTCCGAACGTGTTCATTGTTGAATTTCCGTCTGAATGGTGGCGCGATCCAAGCACGGCAGAAGGTGCCATTACGGGATTTGCTGCTATCGCAGCACTGCTCGGCGGCGCGATATGGTTGCTCCGCCCGAGACAGAAATTTGCCCCGCATCCGCGTCGGTCAAGATATCATGGCCTTAATAGCAGACCGGGGACTAGCGTGGCCTCAGGCAAACCTGCATCCAACCCGCCAATATCTGACGGGACCAAACCGCGACGAAAAAGTCTACCGCCAGCGATCGCACTCCAGCGCGCAATTTTGGCAGCCGATGGCCGCCGCGACCGGCGTTAAACGAAAACGATAGATGTCGCGCCCGGGGTCTTAAAACGAAAACCCGAATCTGTTTCTCCTTAAACAGGGGGGCAAGCGTGGCGCGGGATATCTGGCCAGCCCGGTGTGACAGCCGCAGCCGTTGATCGATCCGGCCTGTGACTGGTCCGGCCTGTGACTGGTCCGGCCTGTGACTGGTCCGGCCTGTGACTGGTCCGATATTGCGACGATATCGCCGGCATTATCGGAAAAAT
>CBFHPC010000085.1:0-9454 GCA_965657655.1 Henriciella sp. | reverse complement strand
CAGCTCACTCCAGCCCTGCATAAAATTGGTGAGTGCGACGGTGGAGGCATCCGGTGTACGGGTCAGAGCGGCGCCAAGCTTTGCATAGGCATCAATTATGCTGGCTGGAAGCGAGGTATTATCTGATTCAAGCTCGCTATTTGTCGCCGGCTGAGTCTGGCTGAGCGCCGTCTGCGCTGTGGCTGCAGCCTCTGACAGCCTTGATGCGATTGTGGTGAGGTCAGACACTGTTAACGATGAAATCAGCTCGGCGAGGCTGGTCGGCTGATTTTTTTTATTTTTTATGTCTTGTGTCATCGGTGTCGGTCTCGCCAATCGGGCAGAACCCATATAGGAAGAGGTAGATCTACCACTTTCGCACCAATTTAAAGGTTTTTTTGATGCGCTTTGTTATTGTCTTGGCTTTTGCCATGCTTTCAGGCTGTACCAGCTCGTTTGATCGGGCGAAAGCCATGCGCACGGGTGTTCCGGATTGGTATGCCGCCAAGAGAGTTGAAATTGCCGGCGAAAGTTATGGTCAAATTCGCGATATTCCGAATGTGACACCTGATCAGGCGTTTGGACAAAGCTTGTCGTTTGGCGAGGCGGAAACACGCGCGGCGCTCGCGGCATTTCAGGCCGACGCCCGTGCGGCATTGCCGCAAGAAAGTCCGGAGGAGATGCTGGCATGGGCTCGTCGCGTCCGTAACCGGGTGACGGCCGATATCCCAGAAGCAAATTTCCTAACTGATGCAGATGTCGCTTTACTAAAAGCGCGGTTCGATGTGCCCCGGGCGCAACGATAAAAACGACAAACACTTAATTCTGGAGTCCGCTAATGCGCGGTGAGTTTCATAAAATCAGGCGGTTGCCGCCCTATGTGTTCGAACAGGTCAATCGCCGTAAAGCCGAGCTTCGGGCCGAGGGTGCAGACATTATCGATCTGGGGATGGGTAATCCTGATCTCCCAACCCCGGCACATATTATTGAAAAGCTTGCGGAAACGGCGCGAAAACCCGACGTGCATGGCTATTCGGCCTCGCGCGGTATTCCGGGCTTAAGACGGGCGCTTGTGGATTATTACAAGCGACGCTTCGATGTTGCGCTCGACAAGGATCGTGAAGTGGTCGTGACGCTGGGATCCAAGGAAGGGTTTGCCAACCTTGCCCAGGCGATCACCGCGCCCGGTGATATTATTCTTGCACCAGACCCGTCTTATCCGCTGCATCATTTCGGATTTATTATGGCGGGCGCCGCAATTCGTGCGATACCGGCAGAAACGCCGGAAGCTTATTTGCGGGGGGTGGAAAAGGCTATTCGCTATGCCGTTCCATCACCGACCGCGATGGTCCTATGCTACCCGTCCAATCCGACCGCAGAAGTCTGCGATCTTGATTTTTACAAGGATGCCGTGGCGCTGGCCAAGAAGCACGACATTTATATTCTGTCTGATCTTGCTTATAATGAGATATATTTCGACGAGCCTACGCCATCGATCCTGCAGGTGGACGGGGCCCGAGACATCGCGGTCGAGACAACGACAATGTCAAAAACATATTCGATGGCCGGCTGGCGCATCGGATTTGCCGCCGGTAATGAGCGATTGATTGCGGCGCTTGCCCGGGTCAAATCATATCTTGATTATGGCGCATACACACCGATCCAGGTCGCGGCGTGCGCTGCCCTTGATGGGCCGCAGGACTGTGTTGATGAGGCGCGCGATATCTATCGTTCTCGTCGCGACATACTGGTTGAGAGTTTCAGCCGGGCTGGCTGGGATGTCCCTGTTCCGCGGGCTTCGATGTTTGCCTGGGCGCCCGTGCCGGCGCAATGCGGAGATATGAAAAGTCTCGAATTCTCGTTGCAATTGATGGAAGAGGCTCATGTCGCGGTTGCACCCGGCGGTGCCTTCGGCGAATTGGGCGATCGGCATGTGAGAATTGCGCTGGTCGAAAATGAGCAGCGGATCCGACAGGCCGCCCGGAATATAAAGAAGTTTTTGTCTAGCCGGTCGGCTTGTTAGGGGAGTTCGCCGTGAAAAAGGTGCGTTTGGGAATTGCCGGTCTTGGCCATGTTGGTTGCGGCCTCATCAGTTTGATTGAACATCAGGCTGAATTGCGGCTGCCGGGTCAGGTTGAGATTGTCGGTGTCTCGGCACGGTCGCGGCATCGCTCGCGGGTCGTTGATATTAACAAATACCCCTGGTTCGATGATGCGGCGACCCTGGCCGAGGACCCCAATGTTGACGTTTTTGTCGAATTAATGGGCGGGTCTGACGGGCCTGCCAAATTCGCTGTCGAGACCGCGTTGAAAGCGGGAAAGCCCGTGGTAACCGCAAATAAGGCATTGATCGCGATACATGGTCAGATGCTTGAGGCACTGGCGCAGCAGAATGATGTCGACCTGATGTTTGAAGCGGCTGTGGCTGGCGGTGTGCCAATTGTCCGGGTGTTAAGGGATTCGCTAACCGGTGTTTCGGTGCAGCGTGTTTCCGGCATCCTGAACGGCACCTGCAATTATCTGACAACCGAAATGCTTCGCTCAGGCCGGCAATATGATGAAGTACTCGAAGCTGCGCAGCGCCTTGGCTACGCCGAGGCTGATCCGACGCTTGATGTATCGGGAATGGACGCCGCTCACAAAATCGCAATTCTATCATCGATCGCCTTCACCGCAGATCTCGATTTTGACAAGGTTTCTGTGTCAGGTGTCGAAAATATTCAATTACCGGATCTGGTTCTGGCCGAACGGCTTGGGTTGCGCATAAAACTGATTGCCGAAGGCATGTTGACGGATGCCGGCATTGTTTGTCGGGTTGCAACCAAGGCGCTGCCGATTGATCATCCGCTGGCGCGGATAAATGGTGCTGAGAATACGATCCGTGTGGAGGCAGACACATTAGGGGCGGTGACGCTAACCGGGCCCGGTGCCGGCGCCGGGCCGACAGCGAGCGCTGTGATGGGCGATATTTCCAAGCTGTTTACGCCGACGGCGCGTTCCGCCTTCGGGCGCGCCGACCATCACCGTGTTCGTCACTTCGAGGCGGCCCAGCTTGATGAAAGGTCAGCTTTCTTTCTACGGATTAAATTATCCGACAAATCAGGAGCGCTGGCAGGGCTCACCGAAGCGTTGGCAACGCATGGTGTTTCGGTTGATAAGCTGGTTCAGGATTCTGCCGACGAGGCCGGGGTGTCGCCGGTTGCGATCGTCACGCATACCTGTAGCTGGAGGGATATGAATCAGGCCTCAGATCGTGTATCTGGGCTGGCATCAGTGATTGATGAGATGAGAGTGATTCCGATCGATCCAGTTGCAAGCTGACGCAAACAGGTCAGAGCCAAACTAATATAAAGGGAGCGAGAATGAGTGTTTTAGTACCATATCTTTCAGACGCCATGGTCCGGGTGACCGAACTTGCTGCGATTGCTGCCGAACGGCTCGCCGGGCGCGGGGATGAAAAGGCCGCCGACGCGGCCGCCGTTGACGCAATGCGGAAGGCTTTCAACAATATCGATTTTAAAGGGCGTGTTGTTATTGGCGAAGGCGAACGTGATGAGGCGCCGATGCTGTATATTGGTGAGGAAGTCGGCACCGGCGTTGGCCCCGAGATTGATATCGCGCTGGATCCGCTGGAAGGAACAACGCTGACCGCGAAGGCGATGGAAAACGCATTGGCGGTTCTGGCAATTTCACCGCGGGGTGGATTGTTACATGCGCCGGATACTTACATGGACAAAATTGCCGTTGGACCGGGCTTGCCTGCCGACTGCATTGATTTAGATGCGACGGCCGGAGAAAATGTCGTCGAAATCGCGAAAGCGAAGGGTGTCAGCGTTGGCGAGATAACCGCCTGTGTGCTTGATCGGCCGCGCCATATGGACATTATTGAAAGCCTGCGGGCGGCTGGTGCGCGCATCTCGTTAATATCCGATGGCGATGTTGCCGGTGTGATCAATACCACTAATCCGGCGACCGGTATTGACCTTTATATTGGTCAGGGGGGGGCGCCTGAAGGCGTGCTGGCGGCAGCCGCACTGAAATGTGTTGGCGGGCAGATGCAGGGGCGTTTGCGGTTCCGCAATGATGATGAACGGAAACGGGCTGAGCGGGTCGGCATAACTGATTATAATAAGAAGTATGATCTGTCCGAACTGGCTTCGAGCGAGACCGTCTTTTGTGCCACCGGCGTTACCAAAGGCTGTCTGGTTGACGGGGTCGTCCGCGCCAATGGAAGGGTCGAGACCGACACGCTGATTATGAGCTCAGCAGATGGCATGATCCGGCGCATTCGGTCGTCTCACAGTATTGAATGACGTCGAAATCTCCCAATATCCTTTTCGAGAATAGTTTTTCGGGCCGCTACTGGACAATCGAGCATCCCGAGGAGGGCGATGTTCAGGCGTTGGCGCGGGCGCTGAATGGAAATGATCTATTGGCACGGCTTCTGGCGGGACGGGGTATTGCTGCAGATGATGTTGATCTGTTTCTGAAACCCACTCTGAAGGCGCTTTTTCCTGATCCTTCCTCTTTTAAAGATATGGACCTTGCCGCCGGTTTGATCCTTGATGCCTTAATTTCAGGAACCGCGGTCACCGTATTTGCCGACTATGATGTTGATGGCGGCACGAGTTCGGCGATTCTGACGCGTTATTTCAAAGCCTGGGAACGCGAATTGGGGCTGTATGTTCCAGACCGCGTAACAGAAGGTTACGGCCCCAGCCCGGCGGCATTTCGCGCGCTTAAGGCAGATGGTGCCGAACTGGTCATCACGGTCGATTGTGGTGCGGCAGCCAGCGACGCCTTGCGGACGGCTGATGAGATCGGTTTACCGGTTATTGTGGTTGACCACCATTTAATGGCGGCAGATGTACCGCCGGCAGCCGCACTCATAAATCCGAACCGTCCCGATGATGCCTCAGGGCAGGGGCATTTAGCGGCGGCTGGTGTTGTCTTCGTTCTTGTCGCGGCTCTGAATCGTGAAGCCCGTCGCAGGGGTGTGCAGCCGAAAGCGGGCTTGCCGGATATAATGCAATGGCTCGACCTTTGCGCCTTGGGGACTTTATGTGACATGTCGCCTCTTCGAGGTGTTAATCGCGCCTTTGTGCGGCAGGGACTCAAGGTTTTGTCGCGTGGCCATGGCACAGGCCTGCGGGCCCTTGGTCATGTCGCCGGTCTTGGGGTTATCGACAGTGTTTACCATGCAACTTTCGTTCTGGGGCCGCGATTAAACGCCGGCGGTCGAATCGGCGACCCATGGCTTGCTGCCCGCCTGCTGGCGACGGATGACCGTGCCGAGGCGCTGGCGCTTTCGGAGCGGCTGCACGCCCTGAATGAGAAGCGAAAAACCGTCGAGCGTGACATACTCGAGCAGGCGGTCGTGCAAGCTGAGCAGATATTGGCAAAGTCACCTGAAAGTGGCGTTCTGATCGTGGCTGGCGAGGGCTGGCATCCCGGTATTATCGGAATTGTCGCGGGACGCCTGAAAGATCGTTTTCATCTGCCAACAATTGCAATTGGCTGGGGACAGGATTTGGGGCCGGTCGCCAAGGGGTCGGCGCGGTCGGTAGCCGGCGTTAATATCGGCGACGCGATTGCAGAAGCCGCGCGGCAGGGGGTTATTCTTTCAGGGGGCGGGCATGCTATGGCCGGCGGACTCAGCCTGGACCCCGGCGACCTCGACAATCTCCGGGCATGGATGGCGGACCATCTTGCCGATTTTCACGTCGCGCGCCATGCCGCGCGCGGTCTGGCTGTCGATGCCGCCCTAAGCATTGGTGCGATTTCAATCGAGCTGTTCGACGAAATAGACTCGCTTGGCCCGTTCGGGCAGGCCGCGCCCGAACCGATTTTTGTTTTACGCGATGTTCTGATTAGCGATGCCCGGAGGATTGGCGAGAATCATCTCAAGATGACGGTCGAGGATGATCAGGGGCGGATAGAGGCATTGGCGTGGCGGTGTGTGGGAACGCCGCTCGGCGATGGTCTGATGAAACGCGGTCGTGTGCATCTGGCAGGGCGCCTGAAAGCGCAGGAGTGGCGGGGGAAAAAGCGTCTGCAATTCGAAGTCATGGATGCGTTGTCGGTAATGTCAGGTGCAAAAAATTAAGCTGGGTGCGCAATCTTGCTTGCATCCCCTTAAGAGCGCCGCTATATCGCCGTTTCGAACAGTGCGCTCCCTTCGTCTATCGGTTAGGACGCCAGGTTTTCAACCTGGAAAGAGGGGTTCGATTCCCCTAGGGAGTGCCATTCGTTCTTTTCCCTCAAAAACCGTCCCCATTGCACCGCTATTCACCGCTGGCCACGTGGCCGATATGGTTGAGCTGCAAGACAGTGTCTGCATCCTGCAGGCTGCCGCTTTTCTAGCCATAAGGCACGTGATCGCTATTTCTAGCGCTTAAGGCTTGTTACGACTTGGTTCGTGGCGATTAAAAAGGACGCCCGGCTGAGCCATAGCCGTCTGGGTATCCGGGTGGATGTGTCGATCGGCTATGTCGAAATCAACCGGTGCAGATTTGATCAATTGCCGAAATAGTTTGTCCACTCTAGACTGTCGCAATGCATATTTTATTCAGATTCATTTTTATCTTCGTTTGTGCGTCGGGCAGTGCAGTAGCGGCTGCTGACCCGATGCGTGTCGAGACGGTAAAAATCATAACCGCCAGTGCCGAGCATCGCTTTCTGGTCGAGGTCGCCGACGACGCCGAAGAGCTTGCATATGGATTGATGTACCGCGAGCATCTTGATGATGATAAGGGCATGTTGTTTGATTTTGGTCGGCTATATACGCCGCGTATGTATATGAAAAATACGCTGATCTCACTAGATATGCTATTTATTGATCCGGATGGCACGATCCAGATGATCGCACGCAATACCGTGCCCGGATCATTACGACAAATTTCGCCTCCGACGCCGATTCTCGGGGTATTGGAAGTGAATGCCGGACTGACGGCCGCTCTCGATATTCAGGCGGGCGATCAAGTTGTGCATGAGCTTTTCGTGACAGAGGTGTCTGCTGCGCCGGAATGAGACTCCAGGACCTGCCAGACCATTTGACCGTACCGGACGGGTTTGCGCTCACTAGTTCACGCGGGCTGTTTACGAATCATAATGGGCCGGTATTTGCAGCCACCGCGCCTGGCGATTTGCGCAGCGGCATGTTTGTTTTGGATCGTCATTGTAATGGTATGGGCTTTCTGCATGGCGGTATGGCCAGTGCCTTTGCCGACCGCGCATTAGCCGTCGCGGTCTGGGATGCGACCAATGCGCCATCTGTAACACTGAAATTAAGTCTCCATTTTTTTGACACTGTGCCTTTACATAGCTGGATAGAAGCGGTTCCCGAGGTTTATTCGGCCGCAAACGGGGTCGTTCAGCTGGGGGCTGAGATCCTGATTAATGGGGCTGTTCGGGTGGCGCGGGCCGATGCGACCTTCAGAACTATCAGTCGAACGAAGAAATAGACTTGAAAGCCCAGAATCCGGCTGTATACCGGAACGCCGGAGCGTGGCGCAGCCTGGTAGCGCATCTGGTTTGGGACCAGAGGGTCGTAGGTTCGAATCCTATCGCTCCGACCATTTTTTTAAGACCGCGCCTGTTCGTCAAGATGTATCGGAAGGTTTTGCGGGCTTTAGGGTGCCGATCATGGATGCGAAAATTTACAAGCCCGTGAAAACAGCGATGCAGTCCGGTCTGGGCGGAACCCGCGAATGGGTGCTTGAATTCGTATCAAGTGCCAAGCGGTCAAGTGACCCGCTTATGGGCTGGACCAGCATCAATGACACAACCGGCCAGGTTTCGTTACATTTTGATACGCGCGAGCAGGCAATCGGCTATGCAAAACGCGAGGGGCTTGTATTTACGGTGGAAGAGCCCCGTTTGCGTCGCCGGCTCGTAAAATCTTATTCTGAAAACTTTGCTGCCGATCGCCGTCAGCCTTGGACGCACTAGGGTTTGCAGGCGTGAATTTGCTGATACGCACGGATGCTGCGCGATCATTGCTTAAGAAAAAACCCCTTTAAAAAAATCGATAAGTCAATTAGTGCCCCCCCACAGGCCCCTTAGCTCAGCTGGATAGAGCACCCGCCTTCTAAGCGGACGGTCGCAGGTTCGAATCCTGCAGGGGTCGCCATTTCCGGCGCGGCTATTTGATGTCTTGTCGGCGAGCGCCTTACAGATCAAATTTTCGGCGCCGTTTATTGCTCAGAAAGCCCAGCGCATCCGGAACACCTGACAAACTTGCAAGAATTGCTATGAAGGCCAACGCGCCGACGACATAGGCAGCTGGTTGCGGCCATTGGCTTACAGTAAACCAGGTAAATACCACACTCAGGCTCGGACCGACGATCAGAACAATTAAAGCCTTAAATATCTGCCAGAACGAGCGCCTTAGTTTGGTTTGGGGTATGTCGGCCGGGAGCGTGTTGACCCCGAGGCTGCTGAGAACGCTGTCACCATTGGTGCCTGAAATCTGGTCGATTTGGTCTTTATTATCAATGATAAGATCGATGTTCTCGTCATGTTTGCTTTTGTCTTTTTTTCTTTTGTATTTTCTCAAATTCTTCAGTAGACTCATTATCAGGAAAATATTTACTATCACTAATACCATCATCTAAGTCTAATTCAATCCAATTGGCGGGTTCTATCTTAGACTCATGAATAAACCGTATAGTAGGATGAATATTAGACTCATATAAATTACTATCACATATTTTATCTTCATTATGAGTTCTATCTAAGTTAATCCATTCATCATCATAGCTTGTATATTTATAATTTTGTTTTGGATCTTTATTATAGAATTTTTTTATTCTTCCACAATGGTGGCACATTAATAAATCTTTATTTTTATGGAAAGTCATATTTAAATTGCATTCCTTACATTGCGGGACCCAAGAGCAGTCTCTGCATGTTATAACAGGTGAATAACCTCTTCTATTAAGAAATACTAATGTTTGCTCTTTATTTTCAATTCTATTTTCAATTGCTGAAATAACCTCCTCAGCTATAATTATATTTTTTTTTCTATTGGACATATTAATTACTTTTAGATCAGGAAGTGATTGGTTATTGATCCTATTTCGCATTTTTATATGGGTGTATTTTTTCTTAGTTATGTTAAGTATTGTTTCCGATGATGGTGTTGCGCTTCCGAGTATTACCGGAATATTTTTGTTTTTGGCTCTAAATATTGCAATGTCTCTGGCATTATATCGTGCTTCTGTATTATTTTTGAATGATGGATCATGCTCTTCATCCACAATAATTAATCCTAATTTTGGTATTTTTAAAAAAACCGATGATCTGGTTCCAATTACAATATCTATCATACAATTTTGTATTAAATCCCAATTAATAAATCTTTTTTTAGGGGTTAGAGATGAATGATATTCTGCAACTCTCATATTTTTAACTTTAAAGTATTCAAGTAATTCTGGTATCAGATTTTTTTCTGGAACAATAATCAGTGTTTGGG
>CBFHPC010000084.1:0-9560 GCA_965657655.1 Henriciella sp. | reverse complement strand
CGAGTCAAGAATGTGACGGCGCCACAAATGCGCCCGCTCATTCGGTCCAATCAAATTTGTTTTAACCCGCCAGACATCAAGCTCCTCGACAATTGCAACCAGTCGAGACAATGTTTCACGTGAAACAGGCACGCTATCACCCAGGGCGTTTGGGCCAAAACCATCACTATCTATCATCTAGGCCGTCCGCCGCGCCAGTGGCGACCGTGATTTCACATGCGCCAGCAGAGCAGTTAGCGCGCCCGGCGTTACACCCTCGATCCGAGAGGCTTGACCAAGTGTAGCCGGCCGGACCGCAACCAGTTTGCCACGAACCTCATTCGACAATCCGCCAATCGTCGCATAATCGATATCAGATGGAATTTTCAGAGCCTCATCCCGGCGGAGCGCATCAATGTCGGCCTGCTGACGCTCGATATAGCCCGCATAGATCGCCTCAATGCTCAATTGCTGAGACACCGGCTCAGCGATCCCGCCAAGTTCGGGAAAAGCCTGTAGAATATCCGACATCTTAATATCGGGATAGGCGAGGTATTCCCACGCACTTCGTCGCTGCCCGTCCTGGTTGACCTTCCAGCCATGTTTCGCAGCCTGATTGGGTGTCATTAGCGCCCCCTGAAGCCGACGCCGACCATCGGCCAGAAAATCCTTTTTAGCCAGATAGGCGCGGGCACGATCACGCCCAACAAGGCCAAGCACGATGCCTTTTTCGGTTAAGCGCTGATCAGCATTGTCGGACCGCAAACTCAACCGGTACTCGGCCCGGGATGTGAACATCCGATAAGGCTCAGTAACCCCTTTGGTGACAAGGTCATCGACCATAACGCCGATGTAGCCATCGGCGCGGTCGAACGCAACACTATCCTGGCCAGACACACCGCGCGCCGCATTCAGCCCCGCGAGAAGCCCTTGCGCGGCGGCCTCCTCATAGCCTGTTGTGCCATTAATCTGTCCCGCGAGGAACAAGCCAGGGAGCAATTTAAGCTCTAGACCAGCGGTCAAGGCCCGCGGATCAACATAATCATATTCGATAGCATATCCCGGCTGTAATATCTCAACCTTCTCGAGACCCTCAATTTTACGAATAAAAGCGCTCTGAACATCGGCAGGCAAAGATGTCGATATCCCGTTCGGATAGACCGTAAAATCGTCGAGTCCTTCCGGCTCTAGAAAGATCTGGTGTCGGTCCTTGTCAGAAAACCGGTGAACCTTATCCTCAATCGACGGACAGTATCGCGGCCCCCGACCCGCAATTGCGCCGGAATAAACCGCAGATTTATTTATGTTCGTTTGAATAAGATCATGAACCGCTTGATTTGTATAAGTTATACCACAGGCAATCTGGGGCACCTCTATCGCATCCGTCAGATAGGAAAATGGCACCGGGTTTACATCCGCCGGCTGCGACTCCAATACATCCCAATCGATCGTCCGGCCGTCCAAACGAGCAGGCGTACCTGTTTTTAACCGTCCCATCGGTAGACCAAGACCGTATAGCCTTTCAGCGAGTTTACACGATGGCTGTTCGCCCGCCCGCCCGGCCGGAATACGTTCATCGCCGCGGTGGATAATACCATTCAGGAACGTACCCGTGGTAATGACCACGGCACGAGCATAATAATGATGCCCGCTCGCCCCAATCACGCCGGCAATCCGGCGATCGCTCACAATCACATCATCGACAGCATCTTCACAAACCTGAAGCCCCGGACACGCAACAATCTCCCGCTGCATTTCTTGACGATAGAGGGCACGATCAATCTGGGCCCGCGGACCCCAGACGGCCGGACCCTTGGACCGGTTCAATAATCGAAACTGGATACCGGATCTGTCCGCAACCCGGGCCATCAGACCATCCAGAGCATCGATTTCACGAACAAGATGTCCTTTTCCCAGCCCCCCGATCGCCGGATTGCAGGACATTTCACCTATCGTCTCGAATTTGTGGGTGACCAGCGCAACTCGCACCCCAAGTCGCGCCGCGGCAGCGGCCGCTTCGCATCCGGCGTGCCCGCCGCCAACCACGATTACATCAAATTGTGATGTCTCTGCCATGACGCTTCCTTGTTGACTTCCATGATATACTGGAGACCGCAAAATAAAACAGCCCTACTTCCCGATACAGAATGAAGAAAAAACGGCTCCGAGAATTTCTTCGGTATCAACCGCACCTGTGAGACCGCTTAACGCCCGTGCCGCGCTGCGGACGTCTGCCGCGACGAACTCGGCACCGAAACAATGATCCAGACCGTATCTTGCCTTACCGATAAACGCTTGCGCCTCCTCAATACCCTGGCGGTGCCTTAAGCGCGTTATAACTGGCGCCGGTGCCGCTGCCCCGCGCCTGGCAATTGCTTGTGTAATACGCTCAACCAGTTCAGATATACCATCACCTTGCTTTGCTGATATTCGCACCGTTTCACGTGAAACATGGCTATCAGGGCTCAGGTCCAGTTTATTCGCAACACATATATCGTCTGGCGCGGGCTGGTATATAGCGTCCAAGCCGTCTCGCACATCATATAACCAAATCCTGACATCGGCGTCTTGCGCGGCACGATGGGCGCGGGCAACCCCTTCCGCCTCAATCTCATCATCTGTTTCCCTAATACCAGCCGTGTCCATCAGCCTGACAATATATCCACCAAGATTCAATCTCACTTCTAGAATGTCGCGTGTGGTGCCAGGCCGGTCGGTTACGATCGCAGTGTCACGCCCGGATAATTGATTAAGTAATGTTGATTTACCGGAATTCGGCGCACCAAGTATCACGACCTGGAAGCCATCACGTATTCGCTCGGTAATATTCCCGCCGGCCAGAGCCGAAGCTAAACTTCCGGATAACCGCTCTAGCGCCTGCTTCGCAGGCTCGTCAACATTGGTTGGGGCGTCATGTTCGTCTGGAAAATCGATGCTGACTTCCAGCAATGCTAAAATGTCTGTCAATTGTGCATGCCAGTCATCATAAATCTCTGCGAGTGCACCATTGTATTGCAACAAAGCCTGCTTATGTTGAGCTGCACTTTCGGCATCAATTAAATCTGCTATCGCCTCGGCGCGCGTAAGGTCCAGCTTGCCAGCCTCAAATGCACGACGAGAAAACTCCCCTGGCCCGGCTAGACGGGCACCACTCAGGCGTAACACCCTGAGTGTCTCTTCGATAATATAGGCGCTGCCATGAACCGTTAGCTCAAGGATATCATCACCTGTGAAGCTATGTGGACCCGGCATAAAGACGGCAACTATGTGATCGATGGTCTGCCCGTCACAGTCCAGAAGATCCGTGACCGCGACCCGGCGTGGTGATGGACAACCTGATTTCAGGTGGATATCAGCCAGCCGGCATGTATCGGGCCCGGAAATACGAATAATCGCTAGCGCCGCCGGTGGCGCACCACTCGACAAAGCGCAGATCGTATCGCGCATGGCTTGCATGGCTAGTTCTTCATGGCCTCGAAGAATTCGTCATTATTTTTCGTCTGCTTCATTTTATCGAGCAGGAAGTCGATCGCATCCGAAGTTCCCATTGGGTTTAAGATACGACGCAGGACGTAAATTTTCTGGAGTTGAGATTTGTCGGTTATCAACTCTTCTTTTCGAGTCCCGGACTTCATGATATCCATGGCCGGGAAGGTCCGTTTATCAGCAACTTTACGATCCAGAACGATTTCGGAATTGCCAGTCCCTTTAAATTCTTCAAAAATAACCTCATCCATGCGCGACCCGGTATCAATCAATGCTGTTGCAATAATGGTCAAAGATCCGCCATTTTCAACGTTTCGCGCCGCCCCGAAAAACCGTTTCGGCCGTTGCAGCGCATTTGCATCAACCCCGCCAGTTAAGACCTTACCGGAACTTGGAACTGTTGTATTATAAGCCCGACCAAGCCGCGTAATCGAATCGAGCAAAATCACCACATCACGGCCATGTTCGACCAGCCGTTTTGCTTTCTCGATGACCATATCAGCAACCGCAACGTGCCGGCTTGCCGGTTCGTCGAAAGTTGAGGAAATAACCTCTCCCTTCACCGACCGCTTCATATCGGTCACCTCTTCCGGGCGCTCATCAATCAACAAAACAAGAAGATAACATTCCGGATGGTTCTCTTCGATAGATGCCGCAATATTCTGCAATAGTACAGTTTTACCGGTCCGCGGTGGCGCGACGATCAGGGCTCGCTGTCCCTTACCAATCGGCGATACGATATCAATGACACGACCAGACCGGTCTTTTTTAGTTGGATCCTGACGCTCCATATTCAGCCGCACATCGGGATAAAGTGGTGTTAAATTATCAAAATGTACTTTCTGGCGAGCTTTTTCAGGCGTTTCAAAATTGATCGATTTAACGTCTGTAAGCGCAAAATAACGTTCATTCTCGCTTGGCTCTGAAATCGGCCCTTCAACCGTATCCCCGGTTTTCAAGCCGGCTTTCTTAATTACCTTCGGACTAACATAAATGTCATCAGGACCGGCCAGATAATTCGATTCTGGCGATCTCAGAAATCCGAAGCCATCCTGCAAAACTTCGACAACACCACTTCCGATAATCTCGACATCCTGTTCAGCAAGCTCTTTCAGAATCGCAAACAACATATCCTGCGTCCGTAAGGAGGAGGCATTCTCTACCTCCAGCATCTCTGCATAAGCAAGCAGGTCCGTTGGCGATTTAGCTTTTAATTCTTGAAGAGAGACCTGCGTTGGCAGATCGATATCGATCGATGTATCGGGCATAAGGTTGACTATTTTTCAGTTTATGAAGTTTGCGCCAGGACGGCATCAGCGCATCAGCGTGCGCGTTTAAATCATATGACCCGTAAGGATATCTGCGTCAAGTGCAGCAATTAAGCGGGTTTCAACGTCACCAGAAACACGACACCGATCATGATTAGAAAAGGTAATTCATTGAGCATTTTCAACCGGCTGCTTTGAATAGGTTTTTCGCCACGATCAATCTTCCGGCCGATTGCAACCATGTAACCGTGAAAACCCGTCAACCCTAAAACCAGAAGTAGTTTCACGTGAAACCAACCAGAAACCAACAAACTCTGGTTCATCGCTATCATTGACAGACCAAAAAACCAACTCAACACCATTGCCGGTGTCAGGACAACTTTACGTAACTTTGATGACGCGGCCAACATGGTCTCAAACAGGACCTCACCCGGCTGACCGATCATCTGATGCAGCTTGTAACGCGGCAGAATCAATAAACCGCCCATCCAGGCAATAACAAATATAATATGTAGTGACTTAACCACCAGATAGAGCATATCAGAGACCCTCTCTAACCAGATCGACAACCCGCTGAACATGCGCGATCGGAGTTTCCGGCCGGACACCATGTCCAAGATTGAAAATATGAGGTCGATGCTGATATGCGATCAAAATATCTCGGACACGTTGATCAAGGGCCTTGCCGCCGGCGATCAATAGCAGCGGATCGAGATGTCCCTGCACCGCAATCGTTTCTGGCACTGTCTGATTGACAAATTCCGGACTTATCGATGTATCCAGCCCGACGCCATTAACCGGTACGGCAGAAATAAACGAGCCTAGCACTGTGCCGGCACCCCTTGGGAAAGCAATAATGGGAACGGTAACACCGAGCTCTCTTAATCTGGCAACCAAGGCTGCATTTGGTTGACATACGATGGTCTGAAAAACGTCATCTGGCAGACCCTCAGCCCAGGATTCAAATAGCATGACGGCATCAGCGCCAGCATCAACCTGCGCTTTCAGATAATGCGCGCTGACTTCAATAATCAGATCTATCAGATTTTGTAGCGCAACCGGATGTAAATAGGCCCAAGATCGGGCCATTGATTTATCTGTCCCGCCACGGCCTTCGATCGCATAAAGTGCAACCGTCCATGGTGCGCCACAAAAACCAATAAGCGCTTTATGCGCCGGCAGGCTTTGTTTCACACGGCGCACCGTTTCGAAAACCGGCGATAAGCGGCTAATAATCGTTTCAATGGCAACCTTATTTAAGGATTGACCGGGCTCAACCGTTTCGACTAACGGACCTACCCCTTTTTCGAATTCGACTTTCAGTCCGATTGCATCGAGAACCAGTAAAATATCAGCGAACAATATTGCCGCGTCCATATCATAGCGCTGGATCGGCTGCAGTGTTGCTTCTGCTGCCATTGCCGGGGAGTAGCAAAAGTCGAGAAAATTCTTCGCCTGGCTTCGTAATGCGAGATATTCGGGCAAATGGCGCCCGGCTTGACGCATCATCCAGATGGGTACCGGGTTCTTGGGTTGCCCATTTAAAACCTGGATAAATGATGATGTCATTTCTGATCCTTTTTGACCTGGCGATCTTCTTTAGCAAACTTGTTTTGCATTTATCATTATTAAGCAAGCGATTCCGTGGAAAATCTTGTCTTATCGGATCTATCCCGGCATTCCCACAAGAATCACACAGTAAAAAATTTTAACTAACACGCCTTAATATATTGATTATATTAAAAATAAATAGAGATAAGCTGAATTGTTCATAAGCGAAGAACAAGACCTGATCATACGCTTATGAATTAAACGGGCTGTGGGCAAAAAGGAGAGATTCATGGGATAAATAATCTATGCACATCCTATCCACAGGCCTTGTTCAAATCACCAAGGCGGGTCAAATGGTAGAAAATAATGGGACAGGCTAAATGCGACCAGCGATATATTTTAATGTTCATCTAGTATCGGACTCGACAGGCGAGACGCTAAACACCGTCATGCGAGCCGCAACGGCCCAGTTTGATCGAACTATACCGCTTGAGCATAATTATTATCTGGTTCGCTCGGAGAGGCAGCTGGAGCGGGTAACTGCGGCAATTGAAGCCGCCCCTGGCGTTGTTTGGTATACGATCTCAGATGTTAGCCTGCGACGTAAGCTGGAACATTTTTGCCGCGAACGAGGCATCCAAATGTTACCGGTACTGGACCGCTCGATACATATGTTGAGCCGACATTTAGGAATTCAGGCGAGCGATCGGGTTGCGGGTCAATATTCGCTGAACACAGACTATTTTAAGCGGATTGAGGCAATTGATTTCGCTTTGCACCATGATGACGGGCAGAATGTAAATGGATTGATGGAAGCGGATGTTGTTCTGCTTGGTGTTAGCCGGACGTCTAAAACACCGACATGTGTCTACCTGGCGAATCGCGGCATTAAGGCAGGCAATATCCCGCTCGTCCCGGGCGTTGATCCACCGGAGGTGCTTTTTCAACTAAAGCAGACGATGATAGTCGGCCTTAAAATTAGCGTTGATCGATTGTTGCAAATCAGAAGTAAAAGACTTGCGGGTCTAAACGCGGGTGAAACAAGTTATAATGACGAAGAGGCTGTGCGACGTGAAGTGTCGGATGCTATGCGGCTGTTTAAGCGGAATAATTGGCCAATTATCGATGTATCGCGGCGCAGTGTCGAAGAAACTGCTGCAGTGATTATGAATAAATTAAACACAGGATCGGCTGAATTATGACAGATCTCATTCTGGCATCTGGCAGCGCCAGCCGACGGGCCCTGCTCGCAAATGCTGGTGTCGAAGCGACGAGCATAAAACCAAACCTCGATGAAGACGCGCTGAAAGCGTCATTCCGCGCTGATGCTATGTCGGTTCGCGATCAGGCAATGCAATTGGCGGAATTAAAAGCATTGAAGATATCTGCACGCATGCCGGGACTAGTAATTGGCGGGGATCAAATGCTGTCTCTTGGCAACCGAGCCTTTGATAAACCAAAAGATATGGCAGAAGCCGCCAGCCATCTGCGGGCTTTATCTGATCAGGCACATACGCTGGAAACCGCCATAGCGATTGCTGAAGAAGGCAAAATAGTCTGGCGTTACCTGTCTCGCCCAAAGCTGAGCATGCGCCGCTTATCGGACGATTCGATTTCGAATTATCTATCACACGTTGATGATGGCATATTATCGACCGTTGGTGCCTATCAACTTGAAGGGATTGGTGCACAATTATTTACACGTATTGACGGGGATTATTTTTCAATCCTCGGCCTGCCCCTGTTTCCATTGCTGGACTATCTTAGATTACGGGGTGTGATTACGCCGTGACGAAGCAATTTCATGTTATTGGCGATCCGATACACCACTCATTGTCACCGGTGATCCACAATTTCTGGCTGCAACAAGCCGGGCTGGATGCGAACTACTCGGCTTTGCATGTAACGCAGGCGGCATTCGCCAGCGTTCTAGCGGATTTAGCCGCGAAAGGCGTTTCCGGCTTAAATGTAACATTGCCGCATAAGAGCAAAGCGATTGAAATAGCCGCCACGATGAGCTTGGCGGCCCATAAAATCGGGGCCGCAAATACGCTGACATTGTTGTCTGATGGTAGCTGGAACGCTGATAATACTGACGCTGCTGGTCTGTTGATTGCTCTAGCCCGAAATGGCTATGAGAGCTTTGCTGGTAAAACCGCTTTGATTATTGGCGCTGGCGGTGCGGCGAGAGCGGCTGTGCATGCTTTGCACGAGGCCGGATCAAATATTCTTATTCTAAACCGCACGACAACCCGCGCGATCGATCTGTCCCAGCAGCTAACACATGGTATCGCACGGACCGGGCAGATGTCAGATCTTGATGTAATGGCAGATGATGCTGACTTTGTGATCAATACAACAAGTGCTGGACATGAGGGAGAGGCGATAGCGCTCCCGCCCGGTCGCAATCGCTTATTCCTCGATATTTCTTACGGGCAGGCGGCTGACCGCCAACTGGCTCTGGCGCAGCAAGCCGGCTGGCGTATCGCCGATGGTCTGGATATGCTTGTGGGGCAGGCAGCTGAAAGCTTCTATATCTGGACCGGATTGCGGCCGGACTTGTCTGGCGCATTATTATTGTGCCGTCGTGCACTGGAAGAAAAATGATGAAAGTTTTGGGGCTTACAGGTTCGATCGGAATGGGGAAATCATCCACTGCGGCAATGTTTCGTGAGCTCGGTGTACCCGTTTATGATGCCGATGCAGCAGTTCATGCGATCTATCAGGAGGGTGGCCGCGCAGTCGCGCCGCTCGGTCAGCGGTTTCCCGAAGCTCTGATTGATGGTGCTATTGATCGGTCAGTCCTGCGCGCACAGGTTTTGAACAATCGCGATGCGATGGCCGAGCTTGAAGCTATTGTGCACCCGCTTGTTGGGCTTTCACAATTGGAATTTCGAGAAACCGCCCTGTCCGAGGGGCGGACCTTAATCGTCCTTGATGTGCCTTTATTGTTTGAAACCGGCGGCGATCAGCGGGTTGATGCAATTGCGGTTGTGTCAGCGCCGCTGGCAGATCAGAGGGCGCGGGTTCTGTCGCGACCTGGTGTGACGGAAGAAGATTTCAACGCTATTCTGGCGAAACAGATGCCGGATGCTGACAAACGGGCTCGAGCCGATTTTGTAATATCAACGGCTTGGGGATATGATTTTACACGTGCTCACGTCCAGATTATCGTTAACTTGTTTAACCAGATGGAGTCGGAATAATTATGAGCGTGGTACGCGAGATTGCGTTTGATACTGAAACCACAGGTCTCGACTGGTCCGGTGCTGATCG
>CBFHPC010000083.1:0-9561 GCA_965657655.1 Henriciella sp. | reverse complement strand
CATCAGGCGAAACTCCGGAGCAAAGCCGCGACATCTTCGCCTATTTCATGATGATCAACCGCGTGCGCCAGTACGGCCTCGAAATATCCGAGTTTCGACCCGCAATCATAGGGACGCCCATCGAATTCATACGCATAAAAGGCCTGAGACTGCATCAATCGGGCCATCGCATCGGTCAGCTGGATTTCACCACCTGCGCCTGCCCCCTGACTTTCAAGCAATGGGAATATGTCCGCCTGCAAAATATAGCGGCCAGTAATTGCCAGATTGGAGGGCGCATCAGACACGGCTGGCTTTTCAACCATGCCATCCATTTCGATCAGCTTACCATTGCGTGATTTCGGCGCAATGACGCCATAAGATGACACCCGTGCTTCTGGAACAGGATCCACGGCAATCATATTACCCCCGACCTGATCAAACGCCTCCACCATCTGAGCCAGACAGGACCGTTCGGACTTGATAATCACATCAGGCAACAATACCGCGAATGGTTCGTCCCCGATCACGTCTTTCGCGCACAGAACCGCATGGCCAAGGCCGAGCGCGCCCTGTTGACGAATGAAGCTCGACGCACCCGGTGGCAGGCCGGTCTGCTTCAATTCGGACAAAATGGCGTCCTTGCCTTTGGCTTCGAGGCTTGTTTCAAGCTCGAATGCGCGATCAAAATAATCTTCAATCGCACCCTTATTCCGTCCCGTCACAAAAACGATATGTTCGATCCCGGCGGTCAGCGCTTCTTCGACAACATATTGCAGAACTGGCCGGTCTACCACAGGTAGCAGCTCCTTCGGGATCGACTTGGTCGCCGGCAATACGCGCGTACCGAAGCCTGCAACTGGCAGGACCGCCTTACGAACACCCATGAGCACCTCCACTGATTAATATTAGCAGCGCTCATCGGGGTCAAAAAAAGCGCGTTTCTGACGGCTGTCTATGCCAAATCGGCCCTGGCTGCAAAACATATCTCCGATGGCCAGAGGAAATAGGCGCGACCTGTTTGAAAACAAGCACAACACCGCATCACCCGCGGTGCGCCCGACATCTCGCAGACGCGACTAGCAAGGCCAAACAAGACCAGTATTTGCCAGCTAGATTTGCCTGCCAGGACAGACTAGAGGGCCGATTGCGAATGGCCGCCATCGACGACAATCGTCGCCCCCGTCATATAACTGCCGGCATCCGACGCCAGCAATAATAACGGCCCCGACAGCTCCTCATATTCACCAAACCGGCGCATTGCGACCCGCTTTTTCATATTCTGCCCTTCAGCCCCATTCAGGAATGCGTCATTGATTTCGGTCTCGAAATATCCCGGCGCTATTGCATTCACCCGAACACCATAGCGCGCCATCTCGATCGCCATGACCCGCGTCATGTGATCACAAGCGGCTTTTGACGCCGCATAGGCGGCCAAAGTATGTGCCGGCCTCAAAGCGGTGATAGAGGAGATATTGATTATCGAGCCGGGCTTGCCAGCTTTAACTAGCGCGCCGGCAAATGCGCGTGCAACCAGCCAGACGCCTTTGACATTTGTATCCATGACGAGATCGAAATCCTGCTCGTCCATCTGCGTAAACCAGGCCTCGCGTGATAGGCCGGAATTATTGACAATAATATCAGCAGGCCGGGAAAACTCGGCGATTACTTCCGCCAATCCCGCGGCCACAGACTCCGCGCATGTGACATCCATTTCGACCACTAAAGCCGTGCCACCCTTCGCCCTGATATCCTCGGCCAATGCCTCGAGGCGATCACGACGACGTGCAGCCAGAACAACAATTGCGCCGGCATTTGACAGAACTTCGGCAAAATGGCGGCCAAGCCCTGATGAGGCGCCCGTAATCAACGCGATCTTCCCATCAACATTAAATAAATCAGCCATTATCGCTCTCCTCCTAATGCGAGCATGCGCTTAAACCGTCCGCTTTGCGCGATCTTTTGCATTTGTCGCCTCGATGGCGTTCCTTGCAGTCTGCCAATCCTCGTCACTCCAATTACTCAGCTGGTAAAAATTTCCGCCCGTCGCATTATAGGCAGCGCCATCAATCGCAATCGTCTGACCGTTTACATATTCCGCGCCCGGCCCCATCAGGAAGACTGCGAGGTTTACCAATTCATGCATGAAGCCGATCCGCCCCATTGGATTGCGACCATCACGGTTCATATCTTCGGTCGTTTCGGCCTGTGGCGCCAACCGTTTCGTCATGCCTTCGGTTGGAAACGGCCCGGGCGCGATCGCATTAAAGCGGAGTCCGTAACGTCCCCATTCAGTCGCCAGCGACTGGGTCATCGTATTAACGGCAGATTTGGACATGGCGGATGGCACGACAAACGGGCCGCCATTCCACACCCACGTCGTAAGGATCGAAATAACATTGCCGCGCAGATTCTGATCGATCCAGCGTTTGCCAATATCCTGCGTCATGCAGAATGTTCCACGGAAAACAATATTTGAGATCGCATCAAACCCGCGAACCGAAAGGTCCTCGGTACGGGAAATGAAATTGCCAGCCGCATTATTGACCAAGCCTGTCAGCGGGCCGTGCGATGACCAGATCCGGTCATTCATTTCGGTAATCGCTTCTGCAACCCGGATATCGCAAGCATGCGGCACGACTTTGCCGCCATGCTTTGCCATTAGCTCATCTGCCGTTTCCTCACAGACCCCGCCGCGACGGCTGCAGATATGGACCTCACCGCCAAGCTTGAGAATGCCCTCGGCCATTTCTTTGCCAAGCCCCGTCCCACCGCCGGTAATCAGAATTCGCTGACCGTCCATCAGTCCCGGTCGAAACATTAATTGATCAATATCCATACCTTACTCCCTTCTTATTTTATTATCTCAGACTGGTGCAACAACTCACGCACACCGCCGGCATATGATCGCAAAGGCAGCGGGCAGACCCGGCCAGATCTAGTCGTTTGACTTCATAACCTCGACCCGGTGCGGATAAGGAATGGTTATGCCATTCGCATCAAACGCTTCCTTTACATTCTTTAAAAGATCAAATTTCACACCGAAAAAGTCACTGGCATTGACCCAGAGCCGGGTCTCAATATCGACGGAGCTATCGCCCAGATTGACCACTTTAACGAACGGCTCGGGCTCGGGAAAAATCCGCCCATCATCATTAATGACCGATCGAATAACCCCGATAGCCTGATCAATATTATCACCATAGTCGATACTGAAACGGGTATCGACCCGACGGGTCGAATAGCCACCATAATTTTTGATAATGCCGTCAATCGCCTGACTATTCGGCACCATGATCATAATATTATCGATCGTCGCAAGCACGGTCTGAAACAGATTAATATCCCGAACCGACCCTGAAACGCCGGCAACCTCAATATAATCATCAAGCTTGTAGGGCCGAAAAATCATGATCATTACACCTGCCGCAATATTACCGAGCGCCCCTTGCAGCGACAGGCCAATCGCCAGTGTTAGCGCCCCAAGAACCGCCACAAAGCTGGTTGCCGGTATCCCGAACACCTGCAGCACCGCAATCAGAACCGCTGCCGTTATCGCCCAGCGCACCAGTGAACCAAAGAATGCACCAAGCGTCGGATCAATCTGCGGTTGCTGATTGGCGAGATCACGAACAAAACCACCCAGTCGAACCGCCAGACGCAAGCCGAACAGCAGCACAATAAAGGCGCCGACAACCCGCAGGCAGAAACTCAACATTAATGGCAGATACTGCGTTGCCAGCACAAACAGATCTACATCCTGAAAATTCTCCGGCATTAAGTCTTCCTTTCAATGCTGGTCGTCGCCAGACGATTAAATTCACCCATTTCGGGATACTCCCACAGACCGGAGACCTGGCCGCAACGCCCTGATATCGGGTCGCAGCCGGCTCATCGCAACAGAGTAGATCCGGTCGCGGCCCATTACATAAACCGACATGTCCCGATCGGAAAACAAGCCACTGATTGCATCATGCAAAATATTCAATCCGCCGGTATAGGCGCCCATTGCTGGCAGAACCAACCGCGTCGGACTGGCAACAAAGCAGCGTGCCCGGATCGTTCCGCCGCGGCCTACGACTTTTGTAACCGGATGCAGATGTCCTGAAATTTCATTATGCTCAGGCGTCGGCTCATGCCGGAAAACCAGCGCTTCCGATCGTAAAACGGACATTGCCCGTCCGCCCAGATGCTGTGGTGGATCGGGATCGTGATTACCTTCGACCCAGATCCAGTCTGTGGCCTGGGTTAGGGCACGAATTCGTTTAATGGCTGTGTCATCAAGACGCTGGTCAGCTTTGCCATCATGAAAACTGTCGCCAAGGGAAATAACTCGCTCAGGCTGGAAACGCGCAACCAGTTTCTCAATGATCAGGAGCGTCGCGGACGTATCATAAGGCGGCAGCATCTGCCCATGACAGGCGAAACTGGACCCCTTCTCAAAATGCAGATCGGAGACGATCAGGGTTTTCAGCCGCGGCCACCATAGGCCACCGGCTGGCAAAGGCTGCAACACCTCGCCACCTAAAAGTATTGAAACCATATCAACTTCATTGTGCGCGACCATGCACCGATTTTTGACCTGCGTTGGAACGCCGGTCAATCGGAATAACACCAATCAACGAGCTAAATCGCCGGTTAGATATGCAGCGCACGCCCCTCAGCGGCGAGAACGCTTTCATGCATCATCTCTGACAGGGTCGGATGCGGAAAAATCGTCTCCATCAAATCCTGCTCAGTGAGCTCACCCTGCCGGGCAATCACATAGCCCTGGATCAGCTCGGTGACCTCGGCGCCGACCATATGCGCCCCAAGCAGTTCACCGGTTTCCGCATCAAAAATCGTCTTGACTAGACCATCGCCGGCGCCCAGCGCGATCGCCTTGCCATTTCCGACAAACGGAAACTGACCAATTTTGACCGGCCGCCCGCGTTCGAGCGCCTGGGCTTCGGTCAAACCGACGCTAGCCACTTGCGGGTGGCTATAGGTACAGCCGGGAACATTCGATGCATCGAAAGGATGGGACTGGTTGGACCCGGCAATGCCCTCGACACAGATTGTTGCCTCATGTGACGCCTTGTGAGCCAGCCATGGTCCTCCGGTCAGATCACCGATTGCGAACAGACCGGGCACACCAGTCCGGCCGAACCCGTCGACTTTCAAATGTCCACGATCCGCCTCCAGACCAACTTTTTCCAGACCGATACCTTCAGTGTTTCCGACGATACCAATGGCCAGTATAACCCGGTCAAATATCTCGGTCTTGGTGACACCATCCACTGAAATCGTGGCTTCAACACTGTCAGCGCCGGCCTTCAGTCCGGAAACTTTCGCACCAGTGTGAATAGTCATGCCCTGTTTCTCGAAATCCTTGCGCGCAAAAGCGGCGATTTCGGCATCTTCCGCCGGCAGAATACGGTCAACCGCCTCAACCACCGTTACGTTCGAGCCAAGCTCATTATAGAAGCTGGCAAACTCGATACCGATCGCACCGGACCCGATCACCAAAAGCCGCTTTGGCGTCATATCCGGCACCATCGCCTCACGATACGTCCAGATCAGCTTACCATCTGGTTCGAGACCAATACTCGGTATCGCACGCGCCCGCGCGCCCGTTGCCAGAATGACATTCTTAGCCTGATACGAGGTTTTCTCGCCATTCGCAGCCGTAACATTAACCCGGGGCGCCGGCTTACCGGGCTCGATATCGGCTGTTCCCTTTAGCACGGTAATCTTATTCTTCTTCATCAGGTGATTAACACCCTTTGATAGCTGGCTTGCAACGCCGCGAGACCTTTTCACAACGGCGGCGAGATCGAAATCAACCGAACCAATTTTTACGCCGAACTGCTTAGCGTTTTTGGCCAGATGGAGCACTTCTGCCGACCGCAATAAAGCCTTGGTTGGAATACATCCCCAATTCAGGCAGATACCCCCGAGGCTCTCCTTCTCGACGATCGCCGTCTTCATGCCGAGCTGACTTGCCCGGATTGCGCCGACATAACCGCCCGGGCCGGACCCGATGATAATTAGATCAAAATCGCTCATAATAGCGGTCTTTCTATAGTAGCATGCTCTCAGGTGTCTCAACGAAACGCTTGAAGGCGGCGAACCAGCGCGCCCCCTCGGCGCCCCCGATCACGCGATGATCACAGGTTAGCGTCAAACTCATCATCGTCGCTGCAATCAATTCATCATCCGGGCCGATAACCGGACGGCGCTCTCCAGCTCCGACCGACAGAATCATGCCTTCTGGCGGATTAATGATCGAGCCAAAACTCTTAATTCCGAACATGCCGAGATTGGAAATGGAGAATGTACCGCCCATAAACTCTTCCGGCTTGAGCCGGCGGGTTCTGGCACGTTCAGCCAGATCTTTCATTTCTGTCGCAATTTCGGCCAGGCCTTTTGTCTCAGCATGCCGGATGACGGGTGTAATCAATCCACCATCTACTGCCACGGCGACGGATATATGTGCCGATTTGTGAAATGCGATGCCATTGTCAGTATAGCTTGCATTACAGTCAGGCTCGGCCATTAGCGCCAGTGCCGACGCCTTGATCAGCATATCATTGACCGAAATTTTAACCCCGTCCGGTGCAGCCGCATTAATGCCGCGGCGCGCGTCGAGAAGCCGGTCAAGACTGACATCAATATTAAGCGGGAAATGCGGCACCTGCATAAAGCTTTCGGTCAGCCGCTTCGCAACCGTCCTGCGCATACCATCAAGCGCCACCAGCTCGTAACGATCCGGCGCATAGACCCGGTCGTCTAGAATCTGCGGCTGGATAAGTGTCTGCGGAGACATCTGTACCGCACTTGCCATGGCAGGCTGTGTATGCCCGGCTGCGACGGCTGCCAGAACATCCTTCTTGATGATCCGGCCATGCGGGCCCGAGCCTTTCAGTCCCTCAAGAATGATACCTTCGATTTTCGCGATCCGTCGCGCCAGGGGGCTTGCCTTAATCCGTGTCGCCCGACCGGACAATTCCGTTTGCGGTGTCGCCGCAGGCGCCGAGGCGAGCGGGGGTTCAGCCACCTTCATCTTCGTATCTTTCACGTCAGCTTTGCCGGGGCTTGGGGCTGGAGCCGGAACCGGATCGTCCTGAACCGCTGGAGCGGTGGCAGAGCGGCCGATCAGGTCGGCGGGATCTTCGCCATCTTCGGCCAGAACAGCAATAATCGCGTTGACTTTGACCCCCTCACTGCCAGCCTCGACTAATAATTCGACAACGACCCCTTCATCAACCGCTTCGACCTCCATGGTCGCTTTGTCGGTTTCAATTTCTGCCAGCAGATCGCCGGCCCGAACCTGGTCTCCGGGCGCCACAAGCCATTTCGACAAGGTGCCCTCTTCCATGGTCGGCGACAATGCCGGCATCAGGATTTCTATCGACATATCAGCCTCCTAAAGCCCGTAGCACGCTGCTTTGGCGGTTTCGACAATATCCGCTGTTCCCGGCAAACTCATCGCTTCCAAATTCACCGCATATGGCAAAGGCACATCCTTCTGACAGACCCGCAATGGCGGCGCATCGAGATAATCAAAGGCGAATTCTGTCGCAGCAGCACAAATTTCAGCCCCCACGCCCATATGTCGCCAGCCTTCTTCACAGGTCACAAGACGGCCTGTTTTCCTGACACTGGTCAGGACGGTTTCAAGATCCAGCGGCCGTATTGTTCTGAGGTCAATGACCTCAGCCGAAATGCCCTGTCCGGCCAGTTCCTCGGCGGCCTCAAGGGCGAACCCGACCATTTGCGAATAAGCAACCAGTGTGACGTCGTCACCGGCGCGTTTAACCGCAGCCTTGCCAATCGGGACGATATAATCGTCGGTATCAGGAACATCGAATGATTTTCCGTACAGCAATTCGTGCTCAAGAAAAACAATTGGGTTCGGGTCACGGATTGCCGCTTTCAACAACCCTTTTGCATCTGCTGCATCATATGGCGCGATAACTTTCAGACCGGGAACATGGCCGTACCAGGCGGCATAGTCCTGGCTATGTTGCGCCGCAACTCTCGATGCCGCCCCATTCGGTCCCCGGAAAACGATTGAGCACCCCATCTGGCCGCCTGACATATAGAGCGTTTTAGCCGCCGAGTTTATGATCTGGTCGATTGCCTGCATCGCGAAATTAAACGTCATAAACTCGACAATCGGCTTCAACCCGCCAAAAGCGGCCCCAACGCCGAGCCCGGCAAAACCATGTTCCGTAATCGGTGTATCGATCACCCGCTTGGGACCAAACTCGTCCAGTAATCCGCGCGTCACCTTATAGGCCCCTTGATACTCGGCGACTTCTTCACCCATGACAAAAACGGTGTCATCACGCCGCATCTCTTCCGCCATGGCATCTCGCAGGGCGTCGCGGACCGATGTCTCGACCATGTCACCATCAAATACGGGGTCTGCCGCAACCGTCACGGCATCAGGCACCGGCGCAGCCGCCACCACTTCAGCCGGCGCCTCCACCGTATCGGTAAGGCTTTCCGTCGTGGCACTTGCCGGTGTACCCGCCAAAGCGGCCGCATCGGCGTCCGAAACCGACTCACCCTCTTCAGCCAGTACGGCTATGACGGAATTTACCTTCACGCCTTCGGTACCGCCGGGCACCATAATTTTAGTCAGGATGCCTTCGTCAACAGCCTCGACCTCCATGGTTGCCTTATCCGTTTCAATCTCGGCCAGAATATCCCCAGCAGCGACAACGTCCCCTTCGGCCTTGAGCCATTGTGTGAGGGTCCCCTCTTCCATGGTCGGCGACAGCGCCGGCATCAATATGCTTATCGGCATTATTTCGTCTCCAGCAATACGTCGGTCCAAAGCTCGGACGGATCAGGCAGGGGGCTGGCAAGCGCAAAGTCGGCAGCCTCTTTCACGATCGCGCGAATCTCTTTTTCGATCTCTTTCAAATCGTCTTCTGTTGCGAGCTTCTGATCCAGTATTTCGCCTCTGAGCCCGTCAATCGGATCATTATGGCTACGGATATCATCAACCTCTTCACGCTTCCGGTATTTTGCCGGATCGGACATGGAATGTCCGCGATAACGATAGGTCTTCATTTCCAGAATATACGGGCCTTTACCGGAGCGGGCATGTTTAACCGCTTTGGCCGCGGCCTTGCGGACAGCGAACACGTCCATCCCGTCGACTTCTTCGCCGGCAATCTCGAATGAGATACCGCGCTTGTAGAGTTCTGTCTGCGAGGCATGCCGATACAGGCTTGTTCCCATGGCGTACATATTGTTTTCAATCACATAAACGACGGGGAGCTTCCACAGTGACGCCATATTAAAGGCCTCATAAACCTGTCCCTGATTTGCCGCGCCATCGCCGAAATAGGTCACGCTGACGGACTTTTTACCGGCATATTGATTGGCAAATGCCAGACCGGACCCGATCGGGACTTGCGCGCCGACAATACCATGCCCACCGAAGAAATTTTTCTCGCGGCTAAACATGTGCATCGATCCGCCTTTGCCGCGCGAATATCCGTCAATCCGGCCGGTCAGTTCGGCCATCACACCCTTAGCGTCCATGCCACAGGCCAGCATGTGGCCATGGTCCCGATAGCCGGT
>CBFHPC010000082.1:0-9564 GCA_965657655.1 Henriciella sp. | reverse complement strand
CGCTATATTTTTATTACTGGTGGTGTGGTGTCCTCGCTCGGCAAGGGCATTGCGTCGGCGGCGCTCGGGGCGTTGTTACAGGCCAGAGGTTATTCGGTACGCCTTCGCAAGCTTGATCCCTATCTTAATGTTGATCCCGGAACGATGAGTCCACGTCAGCATGGCGAGGTTTATGTCACGGATGACGGCGCCGAAACAGATCTCGACCTTGGTCATTATGAACGTTTTACCGGTGTCTCTGCGCGGCAGTCCGACAATATTACGACGGGTCGGATTTATTCCAGAATTATCGAAAAAGAGCGCCGTGGTGACTATCTCGGGGCGACTATTCAGGTCATTCCGCATGTTACCAATGAGATAAAAGACTTCGTCCTGAGTGACCCGGGCGACGACGTCGATTTCATTTTGTGTGAGATCGGTGGCACGGTTGGTGACATTGAGGGACTGCCTTTTTTCGAGGCTATCCGTCAGCTCGGGCAGGAGCTCGGGCGCGAGCAGGCCTGCTTTATTCATCTGACATTGCTACCTTATATTCCGGCAGCTGGTGAGATGAAGACGAAGCCGACACAGCATTCGGTAAAAGAGCTGCGATCGATCGGCATCCAGCCCCACGTGCTATTGTGCCGCTGTGACCGACCTATTCCCGAGACGGAAAAAGCCAAAATTGCAAGTTTCTGTAATGTCCGTTCCTCCAGTGTGATCGAGGCGCGGGATGTCGGCCATATTTATGATGTCCCGGCAGCTTATCATGAGGAAGGTCTCGATATCGAAGTGCTCGAGCATTTCGGTATCTCCTGCGCAGACAAACCTGATTTATCACGCTGGAACCAGATTGCCGAAACCGTTCACAATCCCGATGGCGAAGTCTGTATTGGTCTGGTCGGGAAATATGTTGACGTCCCGGATGCCTATAAGTCGGTATCAGAAGCATTGGTGCATGGCGGACTTGCGAATAATGTCAAAGTTCGTGTCCGGCTGATCGATAGCGAAGATTTCGATGACGATGCTGCGCCTTTGGATGTTCTGGAAGGCGTTAATGGCATCATCCTGCCCGGCGGGTTTGGCGAGCGTGGCGCATATGGCAAGATGCGGGCCTCGCGCTTTGCGCGCGAACGCTCGGTGCCGTGTTTCGGGATTTGTTATGGCATGCAGCTCGCCGTCGTCGAGGCAGCACGTCATCTTGCCGGCATATGTGACGCAACAACTTCGGAATTCGGTGCGTCCGATGATCTGGTTGTTGGTTTGATGTCGGAATGGACTAAAGGAAATGAAAAGGTCGTACGCAATGAGACGACCGATCTTGGCGGGACAATGCGGCTTGGAGCATACCCTGCGGTTTTACGCGAAGGGTCAAAAGTTGCTGAAATATATGGCAGTCTTGAAATATCCGAGCGTCATCGACATCGCTATGAAGTGAATTCTGAGTATATCAACTCATTGGAATCCAATGGGTTGATCTTCTCCGGATTGTCACCGGATGGCCGGTTGCCAGAGATTTTCGAACTTAAGGACCACCCATGGTTTGTCGGGGTTCAGTTCCATCCGGAGCTGAAGTCACGTCCTTTCAGTCCGCATCCGCTCTTCTCAAGTTTCATCAAGGCGGCGCTTGAACAAAGCCGGCTGGTTTAGATCGTAATCGCCCCCTTGCAGTTGTGCGCGGGCTCAGCTATACGCCGATTTTGGTTTTAACGGGGCTGTCCCCTCGAACGTTCCGGATTGATATTATGGCTGTTCCTAAGCGCAAAACAACTCCTTCAAAGCGCGGCATGCGCCGGGCCCATGACAGGCTGGCAAGCAACACTTTTATTGAAGATGCAGAGTCCGGCGAGCTTCGTCGTCCGCATCACATCGATCTCAAGACGGGCGTCTATCGCGGCCGTCAGATCCTCGAGCCGCAGGACGATTAAAGCATTCCGGCCGCGCCTGATCCGCGCGGCATGATCTGCCTGTCCTGTGCGATTGTCGAAAACAGACGGCAGAGGCGATGTTTAAGATCTTTTTTACCACGCTATTCGCGCCAGATTGCACATCGCAGTCTGGCGCGTTTTTATGTGGCATTGCGCCATAGTTCGGCCCTGACTGTTATGACGGTTTTTGAGTCTCATTCTTCGCGGTTCCAAAATATATGACCGGTCCCGACGAGATCGCGGGTTCGGTTATTTCCAGACCGGCGCATGGCTAGTCGAGCTGTTCGGCGACGCGATCGGCGAAATAGCTGATAATGCCGTCTGCACCCGCCCGCTTAAAGCAGCCAAGCGTTTCGAGCATAACCCGCTCGCCATCGATCCAGCCACGTTCAGAGGCGGCCTCGATCATCGCATATTCGCCGGAAACCTGAAACACGATTGTCGGAACCGAAAATGTTTCCGAGACGCGGCGGACAATATCCAGATAGGGTAGACCGGGCTTGATCATCACCATGTCGGCGCCTTCGGCAATATCCAGCGCAACTTCGCGTAAAGCTTCATCACTGTTCGCCGGATTTTGCTGATAGGTTTTCTTGTCACCGACAAGCGCGGTCGCAGAGCCGATAGCTTCACGATACGGACCGTAAAAGCCACTGGCATATTTAGCTGCGTAAGACAGTATCATGGTCTGGCTGAAACCGGCTGCATCAAGCCCCGCCCGGATCGCGCCGACCCGGCCGTCCATCATGTCCGAAGGGGCGACGATATCCGCGCCGGCCCTGGCCTGAACAATGGCCTGTTCAACAAGTATTGCAGTTGTCTCGTCATTGAGAACATAGCCCGCCGCGTCAATTAGACCATCATGTCCGTGGCTGGTAAATGGATCTAAAGCAACATCGCATATAATGCCGAGTTCGGGAGCTTCTTGTTTCATGGCGCGGATGACATTTGGCACCAGACCGTCCGGGTTGAGGCATTCCTGCCCATCCGATGTTTTGAGCGCTGGATCAATGTGCGGAAAAATCGCCACGGCTGGAATGCCGAGATCCGCCGCTCTGCGGGCCGCTTTCCGGGCTTCATCTATATTCAGCCGGTCGACCCCGGGCATCGCCTGCACCGGGATGCGGGGCTGGCTGCCATCATGGACGATTAGCGACCAGATAAGGTCATGTTTCGATAATTGTGTTTCGGCAGTGAGATTTCTGATCCAGCCGGTCTGTCGCAGACGGCGGAGGCGGGTGGCAGGAAAATTCTGTAAGAAGGGGGTGGTCATGCAGCGCTCCTCGGCGGATTTATTGATCTTGGAATTGAAGACGCATGCAATAGCGTGCGGTGATGATTATTTAGGTCGTCTTAGCTGGCTCAATATGAGACATATAGGGCTCAAACAGGCCGTCGGGCAATTCTCTAAATATTAGAGCATGCCGAACGGCCCGTTCGGATGCGTGTTTCGGACAATGGACAGATGGCAGGCGACGCTCTTGCGCTGGAGTATAGTCGGCCCGTACTGGCCCGTACTGGCCCGTACTGGCCTGTGCTGGCTCGCGCTGGCCAGTGCCGGCCAGTACCGGTCTGTGCCGGCCGGCTCTATGGAATCGTTTATTGGCCGATCGGTCTGTTTTTTTAGCGTGGGTCGATGCCGGCATTTATCGGGCTGGTCAACTGGGATAGGCTTGTATTATCCTCATCAGAGCATGCGCCGGCATGGCCTGCCCGGGCAGCGGCGTCAGAAAAGACTTTTCGCGCGTTTAATTTTAGTAGGCGAACGATCCATAAAAAGACATCGCGCATCCGCGCGGTAGACTATTTTAGTTCGATGCCGATTGTTATCGTCAGCTAGGGGCCAAACTTTTCTGGTTTCATCCTGGTTGAAATAACATATGCAATAGGCGTGTAATCTTCGGAAGTGATTTAGAGAGCGGTTTTCTTGATGACAATGCAGCTGAATGACGAGCAAAAAATGATCCGGGAAACGGCAATGCGGTTCGCTGCTGACGAACTGGCATCACATTCCGGTGACTGGGATGATCGGAAGCATTTCCCGATCGATATTATTCGGAAGTCTGCCGATTTGGGTTTTGCCGGAATATATACTTCGGAAGAGGGTGGTGGCGCTGGTTTGACCCGCTTTGATGCGGCTCTGATTTTTGAACAATTGTCATATGGTGATATTTCAACTGCTGCGTTCATTTCGATCCATAATATGGCGACATGGATGATTGATCGGTTTGGCTCGCCGGAACAGCGCGATAAATATGTCCGGCGGTTAACGACGATGGACTTGGTCGCCAGCTATTGCCTTACTGAACCGGGTTCGGGCTCTGATGCGGCAGCGATGAAGACAACGGCCGTCCGGGATGGTGATGCCTATATTTTAAATGGCAGCAAGCAGTTTATTTCCGGGGCCGGCGTGTCCGATGTTTACGTGCTGATGGCGCGGTCGGGGGATAATGGGGCGAACGGTGTTTCGGCCTTTATTATTGAACGGGATCAGGCCGGGGTCTCTTTTGGAGCAAATGAAAGGAAAATGGGCTGGAACAGCCAGCCGACCCGGCAAGTCATTCTGGACAATGTCAGGGTTTCGCCGGAAAATCGTATCGGTGATGAAGGCCGGGGCTTCCATTTTGCCATGGCTGGCCTTGATGGCGGTCGATTGAACATCGCAGCCTGTTCGCTGGGTGGCGCGCAATTGGCGCTGGATAAGGCACTGGCTTATGCCAAGGAGCGCCAGCAATTCGGGCAGCCAATCTCCGATTTTCAGGCGATCCAGTTTAAATTGGCCGACATGGAAACCGAGCTGCAAGCTGCGCGTGTGTTCCTGTACGAAGCCGCGGCCATGCTCGACCTTAAATCAGATGCGGCATCAAGATGGTGCGCCATGGCGAAGCGGTTTGTCACCGACACCTGTTTTCAGGTCGCGAATGACGCCCTCCAGATCCATGGGGGCTATGGTTATTTGCATGATTACGGGGTGGAGCAAATTGTCAGAGATTTGCGCGTGCATCAAATTCTTGAGGGCACAAATGAGATTATGCGGGTTATAATCAGCCGGGATATGCTCAAGGCCTGATCCATTGCCTCGCGCCGACAAGTAACATATCCTTCCAGAAAAGCAGCACAGATTGCTCTTCGGAGGAAGATATGGCGACGATTAAGATAAAAGAATTAGAAGGACTTGGCGTCGAATTGTCCGGTTTGGATTTGCGGACGCTAAGCGACGCGGACTTCAGTCTGATAAGAGATCAGTTTGCCGAGCATGGCGTGATTTTTTTTCGCGACCAGTCTCTTAGCGAAGCCGATCATCTTGAGTTTGCAAGACGCTGGGGTGATGTAAATGTGAACCGGTTCTTTGCCGCGCTTCCCGATTTTCCCGAGATTGCCCTCGTCGCCAAAGAGCCTGACCAGACTGACAATATTGGCGGTGGCTGGCATACTGACCACTCCTATGATCATGAGCCGGCTCTGGGCTCTATCCTTGTTGCTCGCGAGCTGCCTGATACAGGCGGCGATACGATGTTTGCCTCAATGTACAAAGCCTATGAAACTCTGGATGATGACACCAAGGCCGATATCGAGCATTTGAAGGCGGTTCACTCGGGAAAGCATATTTTCGGCACACAGAGCAGCACATATTACCAGAAGTCGGATGCTGGAAATGGCCGAATTGGTAATGCCGAAAAGGCTGATGTACTGGTCGATCCGGTTCACCCGGTTGTGATCACGCACCCGTTGAGTGGTAAAAAAGCCCTCTATGTTAATCCAGCCTTCACTGTCCGGTTCGAAAACCAGACCGCGGAGGAGTCGCAGCCACTGCTTTCGAAACTATACGCGCATGTGATCAAAGGCGATTTTCATACCCGCTTCAAATGGCGTAAAGGCAGCGTGGCAATGTGGGACAATCGGTCAACATGGCACTGGGCTTTGAATGATTATCACGGACATCGGCGGATCATGCACCGGGTTACGGTCGAAGGTTGTGCTTTAAACTAAAATTCTCCTCGATCGTGTAGTTTTGGGGTGGGAATTTTGAGCGATACCCCCTACGCCACCTCTTTGTCTTCATGATCCAGAGGTGCCCTTGGACCGTTCCACTTTTTCTGAATTCGCAGATCGTCTGAAACTATCCGATTGGGCCGGCGCGCAATTGTCGATTTATACGCCCGCGCGTGTCAGAACCGAGCTTCTTGCGGGTCTGACAGTGTCGCTGGCACTGGTGCCAGAAGCGGTTGCCTTCGCTTTTGTCGCGGGTGTTGAGCCACTTGTCGGACTGTATGCCGCGTTCCTTGTCGGACTGGTAACGGCGCTGTTCGGGGGACGTCCGGGCATGATTTCCGGGGCGACCGGGGCATTAGCGGTTGTGATGGTCGCGCTGGTTGCCCAGCATGGTGTAGAATATCTGTTCGCGACCGTCGTCCTGATGGGTATTTTACAAATTGCAGCCGGTATTTTCAGGCTGGGGAAATTTATTCGCCTGGTGCCCCATCCGGTAATGCTGGGATTTGTGAATGGTCTCGCCATTGTGATTTTTCTCGCCCAGCTGGGTCAGTTTCAGGTCGCCGGTACGGCAACTCCTGATGGTCATGGCTTCCTGCCGAATGGCGAATGGTTGCCGGCACCCGAGATGATGACGATGTTGCTGTTGATTGGGTTGACCATGCTGATCATCTGGGGTCTGCCAAAACTAACAAAAATCGTGCCGGCGCCGCTGGCAGGTATCGCGTTTGTTGCGGCAATCGTCATTGGGATGGGGTTAAATACGCCTGTTGTCGGGGATCTGGCGAGTATTAAAGGCGGGTTGCCAAGCTTCCATATCCCCAGCGTGCCGGTCTCTTTTGAAACCTTGTCGATCATTTTGCCCTATGCGGTCATTCTTGCGGCGATTGGGTTGATTGAGAGCCTGCTTACGCTCAATTTGGTCGGCGAGATTACCAATCAAAAGGGCGGGGCATCACAGGAGTGTGTGGCGCAGGGGTCTGCAAACCTGTTGACGGGCTTTTTCGGCGGGATGGGCGGTTGTGCGATGATTGGCCAGTCAATGATCAATGTAAAATCTGGTGGTCGGACCCGCTTATCTGGCTTGTCAGCCGCTGCATTTTTGCTGTGCTTCATTCTGATCGGATCGCGCTGGATCGAAATGATCCCGCTGGCGGCGCTGGTCGGCGTTATGTTCATGGTTGTGATTGGCACATTTGCCTGGAATAGTTTGCGCATAATGCGGAAAATCCCGTGGATGGATGCATTTGTGATTGTTCTCGTGACAGCTGTCACGGTCGCCCAGGATCTTGCAATCGCGGTCGTTGTCGGGGTAATTGTTTCGGCGCTGGCATATGCATGGAACAATGCCAAGCGCATTCGCGTCTTGCAGCGCGACAGTGTGCGCGTGCCCGGGGCGACGGTGTATGAGATTGAAGGCCCCTTATTCTTCGGCTCGACTGACGGGTTCTCCGAATTGTTCAATCCCGAGCAGGACAGTGATGTTGTGATTGTCGATTTTATGCGCTCACGGGTTGTCGACCAGTCTGCCCTGCAGGCCATTGAAGACCTCGCGGCGCGTTATGAGGGGCATGGCAAGCGGCTGATGCTGCGACATCTATCGCCTGACTGCCACAAGCTGCTAACGCGGGCTGGTCAGCTGATTGTCGGTAGTCAGGACGACCCGGTTTATCAGGTTGCTGCAGACTACCACATCCGGACAGGAATATTCGGCGGCGGGCATTAGCACTTGCTTGATCCGGCTGGTTGATCGAGATATTCCGTGACGATGACAGATAGCATAATCATCCGAACAACTGGCCAGATTGGCCATATTACATTAAACCGTCCCGAAGCATTGCATGCCCTGAATATGGAGATGTGCAGCGCGATACTGGCGCAATTGAAGATCTGGCAGGAGGATCCTGCAATTGCGGCTGTAATCCTCGATCATGTTGAGGGAAGTCGTGGATTTTGCGCCGGCGGCGATATCGCTATGCTGCGACGGAGCGGTCTGGCCGATGGCGCCGAGGCCCGCAATTTCTTTGCTTGCGAGTACCGTCTAAACGCATTGATTAATGCATATGAGAAGCCACTACTGGCATTCATTGACGGGGTGACAATGGGCGGCGGCGTCGGCCTGTCGGTGCATGGCAGCTATCGTATTGCAACTGAACGGACATTGTTTGCAATGCCTGAAACCGGCATTGGTCTGTTTCCCGACGTTGGTGGTGGCTGGTTCTTGCCGCGTCTAGAGGGGGAGCTTGGGGTGTGGCTCGCACTGACTGGCGCCCGCTTGAAGGGGCCAGATGTTGTTGCAGCCGGTATCGGAACTCATTTTGTGCCATCCCAAAAATTGCCGGAATTGAAAGCGGATATTGTTCGGATTTCTGACGCGGGATCAATCTTCGAAAAGATCGACGCATTGCTGGCGCGCTGGTCTCAGCCGGTTGGCGCGCCGGACTATGCCGCGCACCTCTCTGACATCAATATCTGTTTCTCTGCCGATTCGGCGGAGGAGATTGTTAAAGCACTTACCGAGTCGTCGTCGGACTGGGCGCGTGAGCAAGCCGAAATTATTTCAACTCGCTCGCCTGAAACCGTAAAAGTAACCCTGCGCCAGCTCAGGGAGGGGGCGAAATGTGCCTCATTCGAAGAGAATATGGCAATGGAATATCGCATTGGCTGGCGTAAGATTAGCTCGCCCGACTTTATTGAAGGGGTTAGGGCGGTCATTATTGACAAGGATCATAAGCCTGTCTGGTGTCCTGACCAACTTGAGAATGTCAGCGCGGAGGCTGTGGCGGCGTATTTTGAAACGCTCGGCGATGATGAACTTACCTTCAACTGAAATGTTAACCTTATCGCTACGCCGCGTCGAAAAGATCGAAATTCAGGGTCAAAACGGGCTAAATATTAAGATTTATGCGCCATTTGTTAACTTACTGCCTCTTTGGGCGAAATTTGATTAACGAATCATAAGCATCATCATCGTAACTTCGCTCTAACGAAAGAGCGGAACGGTGAGGGTTATGACAACAAGTTTGAGCGTGAATGAGTTAGGCGGTGAAGCCGTGTCGGTATCTGATGCGTTTATACGGTCTCTGACTCTACTTGAACAGGCGCATCGGCGCCTTCATGATGTTGTTAAAGATGCGCTCGAACGCAATGGTGAGGCTCATTTGACCGGGGTACAGGCCTTGCTGCTTTACGAGGTTGGCGAAGATGGAACGCTGGCATCTACCTTGAGGTCGCGGGGCGCGTTTGCTGGCTCAAGTCTCTCTTATAATATGAAAAAGCTGCAAGAGGGTGGGTACCTCGAACAATATCGCTCGGAGGCTGATAAGCGTACTGTCCATCTGTGCCTGACTGATCGTGGACGGCAGGTGCGGTCGCAGCTGATCGGCCTGTTTGACCGCCAGGCGAGTGCGCTGGAGCCGACTGCTAGTGTCCGGCATGATGATTTGTCGCAATTTAATAAAACCGTGACGCGGCTTGAGAGATTTTGGGTAGATCAGATCCGATTCCAGCTATAATTAGCAAATGTTGATTTAGCTATATTTTGGAAACCGCTAGCCATCTCATGTGAGATATGTAGGATTTTTGCTCGGTGTATGCGTGTTGACCACGTTGCAAAGTCACGCCGCCCCATGGGTGCGGCCGGCCGGATCCAATTACGCACATA
>CBFHPC010000081.1:0-9592 GCA_965657655.1 Henriciella sp. | reverse complement strand
GTCGGACATCGTGAGCGCGGCTCCGGCTCATCAAACTATACGAATTTCGGTCGTCTCTGGGCTGCGCTGACGGATTTGCGCGGCGTCATCTGGTTGATACGTCGCCGGCGGGATCCTTTAGACTGCGATGAATTATAGGCGCCGGTACTCTCGTCATACGCGCGACGGTCAATCGCATGGCTAGACTGCCATATAACTTTACATTTCCGGACCGGTCGGGCTATCTCATAGAAGTTGTTATCTGTGATGCGTCTTTGGCCGAACAGCAAACACCGAATTGATCTTCACGTCCGACTTTGGTCATCCGGCCTTGGACACCAGAAATAGGGCCTTGCAATGCGGTTATTATTGAACGCTTTCCCACTCTTCGTCGTCCCCGTTGTTATTTACAGCCTGATCGCGCTCGCCGCTAATGGCGATCCAATCACCATGTCATGGGGCGGAGAAATTCTCACCGACAAAGGGTCCCCGATGATGGCGGTTCTTGGTGAACGGTTCCTGGTTATTCCGATGATTGGTGGAACCGCAGAATGGCTGCTGACAAAGGGCGATGCACTATTGTTCTTATCGGTCGTCTGCCTGTTTGCGGAAATCCTGAAATCAACCAGCACACGAACCGCTTCGATTATGAATCACGGCTTCTCAATGGTCGTTTTCATCATCTGCCTGATCGCCTTTTTGCTGCACCCGAATTTTGCGACGTCGGTCTTCTTCCTGATCACCATTATGGCGTTGCTTGATGTTCTCGCCGGCGTGGTCGTGACGATTATCGCAGCACGACGCGATTTTGCGCTTGGCGAAGGCCTGAGTGGTTAAATCTTAAACGCAAAAGCAAATTCAATTTTAAAAGGCTGAGCGATTGTTCATACTGCGGATTTGCCGGTTAGACTGAACACTATTCGCGGTCGGGGTCTCGGGAGACAAAATGGAAAACTTCATCAGAAGCATGAATGAAATTGTGTGGGGCATACCCATGCTTGTCCTGCTGCTTGGCACGGGTCTGTTTCTGACGATTGGCCTTCGTTTCATCTCGATTACGAAACTACCAGACGCCATCCGCGAGCTATTCGCCAAACCTGATCAGAAACAGGCCGGTGATATTACGCCATTTGGCGCTTTGATGACGGCCTTGTCATCAACGATCGGAACCGGGAATATTGCCGGCGTCGCCGCTGCGATTGCAATCGGCGGACCGGGCGCGGTTTTCTGGATGTGGGTGACAGCGATTGTCGGAACTGCCACGAAATATTCCGAGGGCGTACTGGCACTTAAATACCGGGAAAAAGATGCCGAAGGCCGGTCCGTCGGCGGCCCAATGTATTATATCAAAAACGGCCTCGGCAAAAACTGGCTCTGGCTGGGATTTTTGTTTGCGATCTTCGGCATGGTTGCGGGCTGGGGAACCGGCGCCTCGATCCAGTCAAACTCGATCGCCGACGCTCTCAAATCGACCTATAACATACCGCCTCTGGTTTCGGCGATTGTCCTTGCTGGTGGCGCCGGCGCCGTCATACTCGGTGGCATTAAGCGCATATCGACAGTCGCCAGCCGGCTCGTTCCTGCGATGGCTGTCAGCTATATCGGCGCCGGGCTTTTGGTGATCATCATCAACATCCAGGCTGTTCCAGCCGCATTCGGCGCGATCTTTAGTGGCGCGTTTGGTCTTGATAGCGCCGGAACTGGCATATCGATCGGCCTGCTTATGCTGGCTATGCAGAAAGGTGTCGCGCGCGGTATCTTCTCGAATGAAGCCGGACAAGGCTCGGCACCCATCGCGCATGCGGCGGCGAAGAATGACGATCCGGTTGACCAAGGAACGGTCGCAATGCTGGGAACCTTCATCGATACGCTCATCGTGTGTACGATTACCGCACTGGTTATTCTAACCTCCGGCGTGATCGATCCCTCTTGTATCCCGAGCTCGGCAAACCTCGACACTTTCCTGTCTCTGGGACAGCCCGAACAATGTGATACTGGAGCGCCCTTAACGGTCGCAGCCTTCGATTCCGTTTTAACGGGAATCGGACAGCATATTGTGACAATCGGCTTAACCGTCTTCGGTTTCACCACAATCCTCGGCTGGAGTTATTATGGTGAGCGCTGCTGCGAATTCCTGTTCGGGATTAAATCGATCACGCCTTACCGGATTAGCTGGGTTTTAGTGACCTTTGGCGGCGCAGCCTCACTGATGCTGGAAGGTGAAATTTCAAACATCGTGAATCTCTTCTGGCTGGTTGCTGACACGCTGACCGGTATGATGGCCGCGCCAAACCTGGTCGCGCTGGTTCTGCTGAGCCCGGTTGTTTTCAAACTGACCCGGGACCATTTTTCAAAGACACCATCAGACGTCAGGACGGGGTCGGAAACAACGGCCGACTGATCTGTTTATCAGTCGGCCACGATCGGCTCCGTTTTAAATCTGCGGCTTGCGGTCGGCGCTTTTAATAAGGTGTCGGCCGCAATCAGTCGGTGCCGTTATTCAGATTATGATGATTCAGCCGAAGCTGGTTTTAAAACCCGCATAATTGGCTAGGATCTCTCCAATTGGAGGCTCACATGTCGAATTCAACTCAGATTTCAACCCATCCCGGTTCGGCCGGAAATGCCCGCCTGATCTATATCCTTTACCTATGCGCTGTCGTAATCGGAATGACGGCAGTAATCGGTCTGGTCATGGCCTATATCAGCCGGCAACAAGACGATCCGGTTCTCGACAGCCATTACCGGAACCAGATCAATATTTTCTGGAAAGGTCTTCTCTACAGTCTGATCGGTCTTATCCTGTCAATCGTCGGAATCGGGATCATCATCCTGATTGCCACCTTGATCTGGTACCTTGCGAGGTCCGTCAAAGGCCTGCAAAGCCTGTCAAAGGGCGAGGCGATCATAGCCCCCGGCAGCTGGTTGTTTTAAAAGTCAGCCGGTCAGCCCCCTAAGCACAAGGGTCCGGCAGGCGACCGGCGCGCAACGAAATGACCGGCGCGGGCGCCATCATCCTGTGTCTTCGTGGCCTGTTAACGGTTTAAATGATAGACATGCCGGATGAGTGACCATTCACGAATTGAAGCCTTTCTGGAAATGATGTCGGCCGAGCGCGGCGCGTCACTGCACACCCTTGATGCCTATAGCCGTGATCTTCAGGACGCGTCTGACTATCTCGATGGTAATTTGCTCGGCGCAACTGCCTCGGAGCTGTCAAACTGGATGAAGTCGCTGGCCCGTAACGGTCTGGCACCCTCGACACAGGCGCGAAAACTTTCGGCCTTGAAGCGCTTTTTCCGCTTTCTGTTTGAAGACAATGACCGGGCCGACAATCCGACCTCGCGCCTTGAGGGCCCGAAGGCGCTTCGCGATGTGCCGGATGTACTGAGCCGCTCAGAAGTCACGCGGCTGCTTGAAGCCTGCGCCAAGGATGCGCGTCTTACCTGCCTGCTGGAACTGCTTTATGGCGCCGGACTGAGGGTGAGTGAATTGGTCAGCCTGACCCTCGGCACACTACCGCGTCAGCGGGCTGGCCGATGGGAAAACCATGAAATCATTGTCCGCGGCAAAGGCGGCAAAGAACGCCTATGCCCGCTCGGAGCGCCGGCACTTCTGGCTATTCGCAACTGGCTGTATCAGCGTAATATCGATCTCGGTAAAAAAGCTGCAAAACTGTCTGGATCGGAGGCATTTCTGTTTCCCTCACGTGGCGCGTCGGGCCATCTGACCCGTCGCCGGCTTGGCCAGCTGCTTGGCGAACTGGCGCATGCCGCGGGAATTGAACCAAGCCGCGTCCACCCGCACGCTTTACGCCACGCCTATGCCACACATCTGCTTCAGGGCGGCGCTGATTTGCGCAGTGTCCAGACCCTTCTCGGCCACGCTGACATCTCGACCACCCAGATCTATACCCATGTTCTAACTGACGAACTGGCCCGCTTGCTTGAGACATCGCATCCGCTGGCAAAATAGACCGGTAAAGTTTTGATTGATCGATTGATTCTAGCCTATAGGTTGCGGCCATAATCAGGAGGCCAGAATGAGTCAGAAAACACCCCGTCAATTCTTCAAAGCCCTGGCTGCAGGGGCGCCGGACCCGATGCGGGAGCTTCCGGTAAAGCTCGAACGGATGATCCATTTTGTGCCACCGCATCTCGACAAGGTCAGAGCAAAAGTTCCTGATATGGCGGCAACCGCCGACGTCATGCTGGGAAATCTTGAAGACGCTATCCCGGCTGATGCAAAAGAAGCCGCCCGCGCCGGTGTGATCGAAATGGCCGCTATGGTCGACTGGCAAGGTCAGGGCACCGGTTTCTGGAGCCGGGTCAATCCGCTCAACTCACCCTGGTTCCAGGATGATGTCAGTGAATTGGTCATGAAAGCCGGACATCAGCTCGACGTTCTAATGATTCCGAAAGTCGAAGGCCCCTGGGATATTCATTATGTCGACCAATATGTCGCGCAACTCGAGGCAAAAGCAGGTTTGTCCCGGCCCATCCTTTTACACGCGATTCTCGAAACCGCCGAAGGTGTAGCCCGGGTCGAAGAGATCGCTCTGGCCAGCCCGCGCATGCAGGGCATTTCACTCGGCCCGGCCGATCTGGCCGCCAGTCGCAAGATGAAAACAACGCGGGTCGGCGGCGGCCATCCCTTCTACCGCGTCATCGAAGACCCCAGAGATGACGGGCAGGCCCGGGCCGCCGCCCAGCAAGACCCCTGGCATTACACGATCGCCAAAATGGTTGATGCCTGCGGCATGGCCGGCATCAAACCCTTTTATGGCCCGTTCGGCGATATTGCCGACTCCGAAGCGTGTGAACAACAATTCCGGAACACCTTCCTGCTTGGATGCGTCGGCACGTGGACCTTGCATCCGAGCCAGATTGCGATTGCCAAGAAAGTCTTCAGCCCCGACCCCGAAGAGGTTAAATTCGCGCGGCGCGTGCTCGAAGCGATTCCAGATGGCGCCGGTGTAGCCATGCTCGATGGCAAAATGCAGGATGATGCCACCTGGAAACAGGCAAAGGTGATTTGCGATCTCGCCGATCAGGTTGCCGCTCGCGATCCCGATCTGGCGGCCGCCTATTCCGGCTGATCAAATGCTAGACAAAATCGTCATAACGGGCCAATTTCAGTTCCGCCAAAGGGAGCAATGACGTCATGATCATGGATATATCAGACAAGGGTTACCACCCCAATCTGCAAAACTGGATCGACTGGATCACCGGGGCACATGATGATGCGACACTGCGCGACATGCTCGCTGACAATGTCGTGTTCCGTAGCCCCGTCGTTCATACCCCACAGCATGGTAAAGACATTACATTTGCCTATCTGGCTGCGGCCGGCGAAACACTCGGAAATGACAGCTTTCGCTATGTCCGTGTATTCGACTGTGGCACCCGCGCTGTCCTTGAATTTGAAACCGAAATGAACGGCATACTCGTCAATGGTGTCGACATGATCGAATGGGACAATGACGGCAAAATCAACGATTTCAAAGTCATGGTCCGGCCCCTCAAAGCCATGCAGCAGGTCCATGCCGCCATGGGGCAAATGTTACAGGCCATGAAATCCAATAACGCCGCCTGAATTTTGAATCATCCCAGCTCTTTTCGCGAACAAAAGGTAATCCGTCACCATGCCAATGACCTATCTGGACTTTGAAAAACCAATTGCCGAACTCGAGGCCAAAATTACCGAACTCGAGCATCTCGCGCGGCAGGATCGCGGCCTGCAAATCACCGACGAGCTGACCCGGCTGAAACAGAAAGCGACCAGCCAGTTAAAGGATACCTATTCGTCGCTATCGGCATGGCGGAAGACCCAAGTCGCCAGACACCCTGAACGGCCTCACTTCAGTGATTATCTGGCACAATTGTTTGATGATTTTCAGGAACTCGGCGGCGACCGCGTCTATGGCAATGACGACGCGCTGATCGGTGGACTGGCAACCTTCAGGGATCAATCGGTGGTCGTTATCGGACATGAAAAAGGACGCACGACCGAAAGCCGGCTGAAGCATAATTTCGGCATGGCACATCCGGAAGGCTACCGGAAGGCCGTACGCCTGATGGATCTCGCCGAGCGCTTTAAACTGCCCGTAATATCCTTCGTCGATACATCCGGCGCCTTTCCCGGCAAAGCCGGCGAAGAACGCGGACAGGCCGAAGCTATTGCGCGCTCGACCGAGCGATGCCTGACCTTAACCGTGCCGATGATCGCGCTAATTATCGGCGAGGGCGGCTCGGGCGGTGCCATGGCGATTGCCGCGGCCAGCCGGGTCCTGATGATGGAGCATGCTATTTACTCAGTGATTTCGCCTGAAGGCTGCGCCTCGATTCTCTACCGCGATGCGGCAAAAGCGAAAGACGCAGCCGAGGCGATGAAAATCACCGGACCCGACCTGTTAAAAATGAAAGTCGTCGATCAGGTCATCCCTGAGCCGGTTGGCGGGGCCCATCGTGATCCGAAGCAGGCCATATCGCGGGCCGGAAAAGCAATTGAGCAGGCCCTGCAAACGCTTGAAGACCTAAGCCCGGCACAGTTAAAACAGCAACGCCGCGAACGTTTCTACGCCATTGGCCGGGACGGCATGATCTAGCCCGCTCGGCGCCGCCACGGCGGACACGGCGTGTTGTCTTTGTAAAAGCCCGGCTACGGCGCGGCCCGCGGGTGTGGCCGATCTCAGATACGCGCTATGCTGGTGAATGATTACAACGGCAGGACATTAAGCCGAGGGCGAAAAGGCCATGCTTTGCAACATGCTTTCGCAACCACTACCCGCCCATATGGCGTCGATGATGCGCCGAGATCTGAACACGATTGGCCGGGCACTTATACATGCTGGCGCCGCGCGCCTGTCCGGTGTGGCATCAATTCGCATCGAATCTTTTTGCTGCCGCCATTCTTATAAAGGGGCAGTTCACCTTACTCGGCCATTGGCGGTCCGGCGCGGGTCCAGACACAAGATAGGCGAGACCTCAATCGGCGCCACCATCCCAGCGAACACATAATTGTCTCGCCAGCCTGGCCGGCGCCGCAACAGCTCTTGGTGTAAGGGCCGCAATCGCTGGAAACTTCATTAGCCAAGGCTGGTAATCGATCACCACCAGGCATAAGGCTGTGGCACGCGATCAACATTTCGGGACTGAGGCTTTCGCCACAGCGTCATCTGCACGGCTGCCTGAACACATACCCGCCACATCGTTGCGGCAGCATTTAAGCTGGCCCCGCATATCAGGCTGAGCGATATACCGAAGGGCCAACCTCGCAGCGAATGTCATTATGGCCTAGCTGACGGATCATCTGTATGTCTTCGGATTCTTCAATTTACCGGACGAGCCATAAAAAAGGGCGGCCCGTGGGCCGCCCTCCTCAATTTTTTTATTCGTCAGCTTTGCTTAACCGCCGAATGATTTTGACACGCTGATTTTGAATGTCCGTCCAAATGGGTTGTGTGTGTATGGATCATAATTGAGATCAAATGCGGCGAATGGCGGATCCTCATCCGTTACATTCACAACACCAAGACCAAAATCAACGCCCATCTCTTCTGAAGACCAGTTGTAGAACAGATCGATTGTTGTCTGACTGTCGATTGTGTCAGCAATGCCACCTGCCCGCTCATCTTCATAAGAATCGATGTGACGAAGAACACCACGGAAATTGTGCGCACCAACCGCATAATTCGCTGTCAGATTGGCTTTCCATTGTGGCATCGAACGCGAGAAATTCGACCGGTTGAACTGACCAACCCGGTCACTACCCGCAATGTTTACGCCTTCGATGTCAAAGTCAGCGACGACATATTCCAGAACATAGGTGGTATCCAAGCCCAATGTCAGCTCGTTACCATTCATTTCAGAAACATGCTCCAGACGCAGATCAATACCAGAGGTCTCGATATCTGGCCCGTTCACAACATTTGTCGAGATACGGGAGATTTCAGTCGCCTCGGGGCCGTCATTGTCCGAATCGGTGAAGGTAATCCGGCTCAGAATGGAGTCATCATCCGTCGATGCGGTACCAAGTGCGGTAATCGCCGCGCCAACGATGCTGGCCTGCTCTTCAACAATGATCGGATCCGAGAAGTCGAAGCTGTAATAGTCTACCGAACCGGAGAAACCATTATCATTATCGAACACGACACCCAGATTATAGCTGAAAGCCGATTCTGGCGACAATTGGGCATTACCGAACTGATCCACCGCCTTAAAGGCAGAGGTTGGCAGCACAAGTTGCAGTGTCGTGACCGTACCAGACAATTGGTTCAGCGTTGGCCCCCGGAAGGAGGTTTGAGCCGAGCCCCGGAAAGCCAGATTATCGTTCACAGTATACTTGGCAGCAACCTTCGGATCGAAAGTTGAACCAACTTCACTACCATAATCTTCATAGCGTGCTGCTACTTGAAGATCGAGATTGTCATAAAGCGGAATTTGTAACTCGCCGAAGAGAGCGAAAATCGTCTGATTTTCATCAGCAGGTGTTGTACCGGCCAGGAATGAGAATGGTCCGGTTCCTCCTGGTCCTGGTGACTGTGTCAGATCGGTGACCTGATTTGGAACCACTTCATAGCTTTCGCGACGGATTTGCCCGCCGGCCGCCCATGATACGGCACCGCCTTCAGCCTGAACGCTGCTTTGACCGGAGAATACAGCATCAAAAACGAGCAAGTCAGTTGTGACCTCGGTTCCAACGGCACCGGTCATCCATTCAGCCAACTCGGCGGAGTTTTCAAGACCTGGTACGTAACCGGGATTAGCCGCACCATTAATCGCACCGACTGCCAGAGCGTTCGAGAACGGGTTGTAATATTCACAACCACCCTGACCGGCAACCGCACCGGCTGGTGCTACGCCCGTAAGCGGATCAGCACAAAGACCAAACCCGTTAAGCGCGGCACTCAGGCCACCAATCGAGGTATCGTTTGTGGCCCGTGCACCTTCGGTCCGGCCATAGCTGAGCGCGACGTCATAATTGACACCATTTTCATACTCACCTGAAATCGAGCCGGAAAGTGAAAGCGTTTCATAGTTACGCTCGCCTTCCTGAGCACCCCCGGTTCCGGGGAAACCACCCCAGCCAAAGGCCCGGCCAATGAACAACAATGGTGCACCAGTAAACGGATCACCATTATCAGCCTGATATTGCACATAGCCCGGATGCGCGCTTGGCACGACCTGACCGGTAATCGACTGCGGCGGATAAGATGGAGACGTTTTCCAGGTCGGAACGTCGATTTCAGAGTAAAGCAACTCAAGATGCAAATCTGCACCGTTTATTTTCCGGTTATATTCGGAGAAAATCTTAAACTGCTCTTCTTCTTCAACCAGATTATCAAATTGTGTGAACTGGAAGCGACAGAACGGTGCCTCGGTGCCGCCCAAAGCGGTACAGCCTACATCACCTACTGCACTACCGTTCCCTAAATCAACGAAATAGCCCGGATTTGACAGACTTGACCAGCCACCGACGGGATTGTCCGCGAACGATGAGATCGCCCAGTCTTTTTCGAGAAGCGGCACTTCTTCGCGCTTTTGATACTCAACCGTCGTTACCCAGTTATAATCATCACCCTGAAGACCATAACCTGCAGAAATACGATACT
>CBFHPC010000080.1:0-9774 GCA_965657655.1 Henriciella sp. | reverse complement strand
TGTTGGTGCTCAGCAGTTCGACCTGACCAATGCGGTTAACACTGAAGGCCTGTTGAACACACTTCCGCAGACTGTTCCTGGTCTTGACCGGACGTCGAACAACCCAGGTGGTGGTCTTGCAACCGTTAACCTTCGTGGTCTCGGATCTGGCCGTACGCTGGTTCTGGTCGACGGGAAGCGCGTTGTGCCATCAACAGGTGGTGGTACGGTTGACATCAACAACATCCCATCTGCGCTTGTTGAGCGTGTTGAAGTTGTGACCGGCGGTGCGTCTGCTGTTTACGGTTCAGACGCTGTTGCAGGTGTTGTTAACTTCATTCTGAAAGATGACTTCGAAGGTATTGAGGCATCAACCAGCTATGAAATGACCGAAGAGAATGATGCAGAAATCTTCTCCGCAAACCTGACCATGGGCGGCAACTTTGCCGACGGTCGCGGTAATGCGGTCATCAGCCTCGGCTACACTGATCGTCAGGCGCTGTTCCAGGGCGACCGTGACTTTGCCTTCTTCGCCCAGTTTGACGATGGTGCAGGCGGTCTGTTCGATGGCGGTTCATCAGGTGTTCCAGAAGGTCGTCTCGGCGGCGTATTTGGCTCAGCTGGCATCTTTAACCCGGACGGCACAGTCCGCGAGTTTGTTTCCTCTGGCGATGATAACGATTTCTACAACTATGCGCCTGTAAACTACATCCAGCTCCCACAAGAGCGGATCCAGTTTAACGCAAAAGCTGATTATGAGATCAATGACAAGCTGGAAATTTATGGCTCGATGTTCATGGCGAACAATACTGTGCCACAGCAGCTTGCACCGACACCAATCTTTGAGCCACGTGGTTCATCGATCGATGTGCCGCTCGACGGCAACCCGTTCATCGCGGCATCAGCACAGCAAATCATTTCAGGCAACAACACCGATACGCTCGGCATTGGTACGCGTGAAGCCCGTATCTTCTCTGATTTTGATGGCGTAGCGCAAACAGGTTTTGTTTTTGACGATGCTGATGAGGATCAACTGAACCCGCTGAACGCTTGTACAAACTGTCTTTGGGACAATGGCGGTGTCGGTTATAACAACGTTGCTGGTCTGATCGACACTGACGAAGACGGCATTGCAGATACATATACAGCTGGTGCTTTCGGTATCCGCCGTCGTCTGCTCGAAGTTGGTCCACGTGTTGCCAATACTGAAAATACCTCTTTCCAGGTTGAGGCCGGTGCAAGATACCAGCTGTCAGACACTTGGGAGCTTGACGTAACCTTCTCTGAGGGACGCACGAAGCAGGTTGAAACTCAGGACGGTAACATCGACAAAAACCGTTTCTTCCAGGCGCTGACGCTTGCTGATGCAGACGGTGACGGCAACGTTGACGTCGATGCGGACGGTAACCCAACCTGTTCAGACACATCAGCAAATGGTGGTCTGACAAGCTGTGTGCCGATCAACATCTATGGTGAGGGCAACATCTCTCCGGAAGCAGCGGACTTTATCCGTACTCTGGTTGTTACAACCTCTGATTATGATGTGACCAATCTGACAGCTAACCTGACCGGTGATACAACTGGTTGGTTCGAGCTTCCAGGCGGTCCAATCGGTCTGGCCTTTGGTGGTGAGTATCGTGAAGAAGCCTTCGCGTTCAGACCTGACCAAGCCGTTGCGTCCTCAACTATTTCTGGTTTCAACGGTGCGCCACCAGTTGCCGGTGACTTCGATGTCTACGGTATCTACGGCGAAGCCTATCTGCCATTGCTGAAAGACCATCAGTACGCTGACCTGCTCGCTTTAGAGCTGGCTTATCGTCTTGAGGACTACAGCACGGCGGGTGAAGTTGAAGCTTGGAAAGTCGCTGGTGAGTGGGCGCCAAACGATCAAATTCGTTTGCGTGCATCTTTGAACACTGCGGTTCGTGCACCATCGATCTCGGAACTGTTTGCTCCACAGGGCGAAGGCTTCCCAGGTGCATCTGACCCTTGCGCAAGTGACTTTGACGGCGACGCGGCTATTCGTGCCGTTTGTCTGGCAACCGGTGTTCCACAATCGAGCCTTGGTTCTGCCAACATCGACCTGCCATCTGGCCAGGTGCGTCAGCTCTCAGGTGGTAACCCGAACCTGTTCGAAGAAGAAGCTGAAACGCTTACGGTCGGCTTTGTTGCTAGCCCGGATTTCATCGAAGGTCTGACCTTCTCTGTCGATTATTTCGACATTGAAATCGAAGACGTTATCTCTGCCTTTGGTGGTGGTGCGAACAATGTCATCACGACATGTTACACCGACACTGAGCTGGGTGGCGCAGGCTCACCATTCTGTAACGCGATCACACGTGGCGGCGATGGCCTGATCACAGAAGTGTCCGTGACATCACAGAACGTTGCGTCTCTGACACTGAACGGCTTCGACGTGAATGCTCAGTATTCTTATGATCTGGGTGAGTATGGCGACGTTGCGTTCGATTTCGTTGCAACAATCACTGACGAGTCGACACTGGTTCCATTTGCAGGTGGTACACCAATCACTTGTGCCGGTGAGTATGGTGCCGATTGTGGTACACCACTGCCAGAGTATAAGCACCGGATGACGGCGCTTTGGGCAAAAGGTGACTTCAGCGCCCAGCTTCTATGGCGTCACATTGGTGACTCTGTAGACGATGGCGGTCTCGGCGTTGTTGCGGCTGATGAGCTTGACAGCTTCGATTACTTCGACGTTTCAGGTTCTTATCAGGTCAATGACAACCTGACCCTGACCGGTGGTATCGACAACCTGTTTGACGAGCGCCCACCAATCCTGGGTGACAACCAAGAGCAGGCGAACACCTTCCCAGCACTGTATGACGTCTTCGGCCGGACATACTTCCTGCGGGCGACTGCACGCTTCTAGGGCGCAGTTGACTTGAATTGAATTGGACAGGCCCTCCCTTGGAGGGCCTGTTTTTTTGCTCAGTCTCCGCAATTATCAATGCATTTGGACAGGACGCCGCTGCTTTTGCTGTATATTTCAGGGCACGCTCGCGGCGACAGTTCCCGGGGTGCTGCGCCATATCTGGGACGTTACCGTGTTCCGGCCGGAGTATTGAAGGGAGATAAGTCGGGCAGGCTTCAAGCCCTATATGTCGCGGCTGTATCGCCAGTTCGATAATAAGAGTGCCCGAATAGGACATGATGCCTGATACTGGATGCATCTTTCGTCTTGGACGTCTTACCAATCATCCCGGGCCTGACTGGATCAGGCCGGCAGCAGATCAAATGGCGCTGTAATCCGTTCGCCATCATCCGCGATAGGGCGTGTGCCATGCCACATGAAGGACGGGAACAGAACAAGTCGTCCGGGTCTTGGCGCAATCGTCTTCAATGGAGGAAGCACGTCATTTCCGGTTTGATAGGGCGGGACGCCAAAATCGATCCAGCCGGCTCTATCTGGTGCGGCGTCAATGCCGTCAGGCACAGCGACATAATAGGCCGAGCTAATCCAGCCGGCCGGATGAACATGGGATTCATGATAGCCGCGGCCGTTCAGTTTCACTGACCACATGCCGGCAAACTGGTAATCATGCCGGTTTCTGGCGCTGGTCGGGTGGTTTTTATCGGTTCCGATCGCGTCGAGGTAGGCACGGATCGGGCCATCAAGGGCCGCGCGGTAAGCGGTAATGACAGGATGGTCACTGTCTAAAAGATCGCGTGTTGTCTGGGTGCCACCCCGCAGGGACTGATTGAGCGGTCGTGCAGCCAGCGGGTGCCATTCTTTGAGAAGTGTTACAAAGTCCGTATTGAAGGCGTCGAGACTATCATAGCCCGGTGGGGTCTCGATATCATAAGCTCTGATAAAACGCTCAACCTCGAGCAGACGGGATGACGATTGCTGCAATCGATCAGCGACGGTTTCATGGGCGATCCAGTGCTGGGCGTCTGGCTCTTTCCGCCGCAGCGGTGCCAGCGATTTGTATGCCGCATCGCTATTTGCGGTCATGAGCTGGGATACAATCAGGGCGTCTGACGCTGTCCGGTTGTCTGGTGCCAGCCTAAGCGCTTGCCGGGCCGCCTGATGGGCTGTCTCGGCGTTGCCCGCCAGTCGCGCCAGCATGGATTTCAGTATCCAGCCTTCGCCGCCCGGTGTGGTATTTGCGAAGGTCTCTGCCCAGAGCGCATCGGCCCGTGTCAGATCCCCGGTTTCGAGGATTAGATTGATACAGGTCAGTCGCAGTGCATCGGAGGCGGTCTCGATAAGTCTGTCGAATCCGGCCTGGTCGCCGCGCATCCAGTACAGATTTGCGAGGTTCCGGAGCGTATCGGCATCGTTTAGACGGCTGTGAGCGTTTTCGAACAATCTTTGCGCCGCCTCTAATTGGTTGAGTGCAAGATAGGCCCGTCCCAGCATGAACGCGATTTCCGGCCCGTCGTTGTCCTGCAATAGCGGCTCGAAGATTTGAACGGCCTGTTCGACCTGACCGGTTTCGAAATAAGCGGTTGCCAGACCGTATCGCCCAGTCGGGCTTTGCGGGGATTGATCCAACACTGTCTGCCATGCATCGATGGCCCCGGGCCAGTCAGAGGCGGCGGCTCGAATTTTGGCGAGGCCGATACGGGCGCCCAGCAGGGTTGGCGTTATCGATAATGCCTGCTTGAAATAGGTCTCGGCCTGGCGGGCGCGGCCTCTGCCGAGTTCGAAATGTCCCCGATTATTTGCGATGTTTGCATTATGCGGTGCGAGCCCGGCCGCCTTCTTAAACAGCGTCGCAGCAAGATCGGTTGTGCCGAGCTTCTGCGCGCTTAACGCCGCAAGATGCAGCGCATCAGGATGTTTTATCGTCTTCAGATGTTTCAGCGCTTGTTCAAATTGTCCGGCCTGAAACGCCGTTGTGCCAATTTTGTAAGCTTCTGATGGGGACATGGAGGGTCTCGATGACATGGCTTGGTGGTCATGCTAGTGATGCGGCCGGGACAGCAGATTAGAATCTGAAGTGAACTATATCGAGATGGAGCACAATGACAAATCCAGCTTCTAATCAGGCCGATTGGAGTAATTACTGGCAGGGACGCGCGGCCGGGAAAACTGGTGAAGTCTTTGCCGGGGTCGGGGTCGAGACCAGTGAAGAGCTACAAGATCACTGGCGTGCCGTGTTTACAGGCCATCATGACGAAACCGTTCTCGATATTGCCTGCGGTGCCGGGTCGGTGAGTCGACATGCGGATGAGGCCGGATGTGCAAATCTGATCGGACTGGATATTTCGCCGGCAGCGATTGTGGCGACGCAGCAAAACTGTCCGGGCCTTCTCGGTCTTGTCTCAAGTGCCGATGCCTTACCTCTGGCTGATGCTTCGGTGAATCTTGTGGTCAGCCAGTTCGGGTTTGAATATGCCGACCGGAAGCGGGCGGCCATGGAGATTCGACGCGTCCTCAAGCCGGGCGGACAATTTTCCGCTATTGTACACTTGAAAGGCGGCGCAATTGATCAGGAGTGTTACGGCCATTTAGAGCGATTAGACGCGGTCAGGCAGAGCGCCTTTCTGCCTGCAGCCCGGGCGGTCTTTTCGACCGTCTTTGCCTTTGAGAGTGAAGCTTCTGACGCGCATCGCGCCGCGATGGATGCAGCACTTCGGTCACTTGCGACCGCGCAGGAGGCGCTGGCGCCGGAAGTCCGTTCCGGCGGGCTTGCAGCACATTTGCAGGCCGGGGCACGCCAGCTTTTCGAGCGTCGTCGGGCTTATCTGGAGTCGGATATTCTGACGTGGCTTGATGATATGGAAGCCGAGATGACTGCCTATCGCGGGCGGATGAATGGTATGCTCGGCGCCGCAATTGATCGTGACGAAGCGGAGATGCTTCTCGGTGCGATCGCCCCAGATGGCGATACCGACTGCTGCGCGTTTCGTCTGGCTGGCCGTGACGCCGCCTGGCTAATGACGGCGGCAGTTCGTTGATAGACGATCGTTAAGGCGCCCTGCGCCAGTATATTGATGGTATGGCGCCATAATCTGCCTTTCAATATCCTCCTGCCCCTGATAGATTTTTGAAAAATAGGAGCTCCCTCACGTGATACGAAAAACCGTTCTGGCACTCGCCAATTTATTGTTGTGCGGGTCACTAGCGCACGCCGAACAGCCTGCCGTGTCGATGGATGAGACACCTCGCATCACGCGTGGCAGTCTGGTCATGGAAGGAATTCCCGAGATTCCGGCCGACATTAGCGCGCGCCGGCGGCAATATTCGAATCTTCGCGGCCACGGCTTTCTCGACTGGACCGAAAATGGCCTCCTCATCAGCACACGCTTCGGCGAGGTCTCACAGATTCACCAGATCGAGCAACCATTGGGGATGCGCCGACAGCTGACATTTTATGATGAGCCGGTCGGCGGTGCGCTGGCCGATCCAGATGGTGATGGTTTCGTTTTCGCCAAGGATACGGGCGGAGACGAGTTCTATCAGGGCTTCTACTTTGATACCGAGACCGGCAAGGTGAGCCAGTTTACCGAGCCTGGCGTGCGTAATGGCGCCTTTGTCTGGAGCGATGATGGCGAGCACGTCGCCTGGTATCGCGCGAGTGACGGTGATCCTGACTATGACCTTTTTGTTGGAGACCCAGAACGCCCTGAATCCGCGAGGCTCGTTTATGAGGGGACCGGGGCGTTGTATCCGGTTGACTTCTCGTCGGACGGACGGAAGCTGGCGGTCCAGCAATATTTGTCGATCTCTAAAAGCCGGATCTTCATTCTGGACATCGAAACCAGTAACTGGACGGAGTTCAACGCCGATGATGACGTTGCTTATTCCGGTGCTGTTCTTCTTAACAATGGCGATGTTTTGACGGTGAGCGACAAGGATTCGGAGTTCGCCAATCTTGTGCGTTATGACGCCGAAACCGGCGCAGTGACGAATTATACCGCCGGACTTCACTGGGACGTCGAAAGCTGGGATGTGTCAGCAGACGAAAAATTGGTGGTCTTTACCGTCAATGAGGGCGGGCTTGGCTCGATCCGTCTGCTGGATCTCGAAACGGGCGAGAGTCGGATGGGGCCGGAATTGCCGGTCGGAATTGCGTCGGGACCGATCATTCATCCTGATGGCACACAGGTCGGTTTCACATTTAATGGTGCGACCAATCCTTATGATGTCTGGAGCTTCGATATTGCCTCGCTCGAGCTGACCCGTTGGTCGGAGGCCGAGATCGGCGGACTGGATGCGGACGGGTTTGTTGCGCCTGAATTGTTCGACTACCCGAATGATGACGGTTACGATATCCCGGCCTTTATCTACCGCCCCGAGGGTGAGGGGCCCTTTCCGACTATTATTTCAATCCATGGCGGTCCTGAGGCCCAGTCACGCCCTCGCTTCTCGTCAACCTATCAATACTGGGTGAATGAGCTTGGGATCGCGGTCATTGTTCCGAATGTCCGGGGATCGTCAGGCTATGGTAAAACCTATGTGGCTTTGGATAATGGTTTGAACCGTAAAAAATCGGTGGAGGACATTGGTGCCTTGCTGGACTGGGTCGACATGCAGGCCGATCTTGATGCCGAGAGGGTTGTTGTTTTTGGCGGTTCTTATGGTGGATATATGGTTCTGGCGTCGATGATTGATTATGCTGACCGGCTGGCCGGGGGCGTGGATATCGTTGGTATATCCGATTTTGCAACTTTTCTGAATAATACCAAAGGTTATCGTCGCGACCTTCGGCGCGCTGAATATGGCGATGAGCGCGATCCGGAAATCGCGGCCTTTTTTGACGAGATCAGCCCGCTCAAAAATGCTGCGGGGATAGATAAGCCACTCTTTATCATCCAGGGCTATAATGATCCGCGTGTCCCCTATACCGAAGCCGAACAGATACTGGCGGCCGTGCGGGCAAATGAGACGACGGCCTGGTTCCTGATGGCGATGGATGAAGGGCACGGGTTCCGCAAAAAATCTAATCGTGATTTTCAGGTCGACGCCGAAACGCTATTTCTAAGAGACGTCCTCGGTTTAGACTGACCACAGGCCGCGACCTCTGCAAGCCATGAGTGATAGCAGAGGTCGGTTCGACTGCAGTCTGATATTATATCGGGACAACCAGGCCTGATCACCGGTCGACAAACCGCAGCGCAACAGTGCGGTTGCACCCGGTTATCATTCGCGGGTGCGCCGTCTCGCAGGCGAAGCGTGCAAATTTTGAGACCGGCTGGGCTGACGGCCTATTTCATCCCGTAAGCGTCGCGGAATTCCTGCATATTCGCTTTTTCGTCGGCATCGAGAATTTTGACCGTGTCGCGTGCTTTAAGTCGCTGGATGAGCTCGTTGGCACCGGGAATTTCTGCCGACAGATCCCAGCCGAGAACAGAGCGGGCGACAGCCGCCGCCATCGGATAGCTATAGAGAAAGACGATATCGGCATATGTTAGAGAATTGCCAAAAAGATAGGGGTCGAACTGGGCCTGCTTGCAAAGCGCTTTGACGCCGCGTTGCATGACCGTACTGACTTCCTCTTTGGTTTGTTCGGTTACCGGTCCGCTGCCAAAGAAAGCTTCGCCATAGCACCGTCGCGCCGGCAGTTCTAGATATAGCTCGCTATACTTGATGAGTTCGCGAACGCGGGCGCGGTCAAATGGATCGGCCGGATAAAGCGACCGGCCGGGTAGAGTTTCTTCGATATAGTCGAGAATGACATTGGTTTCGGTTATGAACCGGCCATCGACTTCCAGAAATGGTACTTTGCCCATCGGGCTCTTTGCGAGCATCTCCTCGCTTTGGCCGGTATAGATTCGGACCTCTTCAAATTCAGCACTCTTCTCCATAAGGGCCATTTTCGCCATATTATAGTAATTGGACGCCGGAAATCCGTGTAATCTGATCATGATAATAATCCACTTGGTGTCATTGTCTGTCTTGCTTCCAGTCTGACGCGATTTCGTCGCCATATCAAATCAGCGTGTGCTCTTAATGTCTGCGCACCACTAGTATCGGAATTATTTTTTCTTAGCCCGCCGGAAAAGATATGAAACTGGCGGACGTAATCGTGACGGCCCCCGATTATACGACATCAATCAAAGCCGGTGCCGCACATTATGACGAGGAGGCGTTGGCGGTCGAGACTTATATATTCGAAGGCCAGGCGCGAGCCCTCTCGCTCGGGACTCGCGATCCGATTCGTTGCAATGATGATGGGCATTACATCAAGACATTATCGAAGCTTATTCGACCTATGGCTTCGACGTGTTCGAGAATGTTATTTGTGAGCACGCAATGATCGATAGTCATGCGGATCTGGAGGAGGTGCGGTTGCGCGTCCCGACTCAGCCGGGGGCGCCGGTCGACCGGCACGGGTGCCGGCACTGGGCGAGGACTGCAAGGGTGTGGACCTGCCGTGGAGCGCGTCGCCGAGTGATCCGATGGGGGGCGAGCGTCGCCAATGGTCGCGATCAGGTGAAACTGAAGGATTTATAGGCGTCCGAAGGGGCGCCGGAAAAAGCGCCCTTCATTCTGGCCGGACCGCTGCAATTTTCCGATGCCGCTCTGCGCCTTTATGATCACCCGCAACTGCTTCGGGTCGCAGCGTCGGTGAATGGTGAGGATTTCCCCCTTTTAACGCGGGTCTATTCATTAAGGATGCCGGGCTTGGCGCGGCTGTGTCCTGGCATCAGGATGACGATACGCACTGGCACAATCCTGGGTTTGAGGAAAACATTCAGGGCTTCAATTTCATGGCTCAAGTCTATGGCTCAAGTCTATGGTGGTACGCCGTTTAATGGTGTCCGGGTCGCGCCCGGGACGCATAAGCTGGGGAAGATCGATATTACTGCCATTGTTGA
>CBFHPC010000079.1:0-9801 GCA_965657655.1 Henriciella sp. | reverse complement strand
TAAAGTTGCCAATCCCGACGGCTTCAGCGCCGCATATCTGCTTGAGACCGGTCCAGCAAAAGCCCGGATAAAATTATGGCCCCTGATCGATCAACGCGTCGAAGTGGCCGAAATCAGCCTGACTGATGCAAAAATCCACCTCGAGCGGCTGCCCGATGGACGCACAAGCTGGGCGACCCCAGATCCCGCCGACCCGACGATACAAGAAAATACTGGCAATAGCGCCCCACCCGCCCAAACTGATGCGCCTCAGACCGGTTCAGCATCAATAGGTCGGGCGACACTGATTAATTTTCAGGTTCGCTATATCGATCATGTTGAGGGGCTCGACTATCAACTCTCGGATCTCAATGCCGATGCGAAGCTTTCAGCCGGTCTACAATCATTTTCCTTCACCGGCGACGGGGTCCTGCAAGACATTGATTTCAAAATTGCCATGACACTCGACCCTGTTCCGGCACTCGTCGCCAGGCGCCCGGCAGCGCTCAGTCTGAAATTGGAGAGTGCGCCCGCAAATATTGGGTTTGAGGGCACGATAAATGATCCCGACATAGGGCACATAGCCGGCGACCTGAATGTTGATTCGCGCCCTCGCAGCCTTGCCTCCCTGCTCGAAAGCGACCTTGATGCCGGCGGACTGCCAGAAGCATTCGGCCTGCAATCGGTTATTGTCGGATCCGCCAGCGCCCTGCAATTGTCTTCCCTACAATTCAATCTCGATGACACGCGCGGGGCTGGGGCACTCAATGTTGACCTTGGCGCCTCGCGTCCCGCGCTTACGGGAGCGCTGCGTGTAGATCAACTTGACCTCACCCCTTACTTTGCTGCCACCGACGCAAACCCGGCGCCCAGCTCAGGCCACACCGCCTGGAGCAATGCTCGCCTTCCCTTTGATAGTCTGTCCCTTCTCAACGCTGCTCTCACGGTTCGTTTTGATACGATTATGCTGGACCAGATCCGGCTTACCGATGGACAGATCAACAGCACGCTGGAAGATGGCAGACTGAATCTGACAACCGGCACTGAGACGGCAGCCTCCGGATTTCAAGCCTTTGGTGGCAGATGGACCAGCCGTCTATTTATCGATACGGCCCGCGGAACCCCGACGGTCAACTTACGCGCCACAGGTCAGAATATCAGTGCCGCCCAGATTGCCAGCACCCTGTTTGATTATCGCGGCATTAGCGGAACCGGTGAGTTTTCGCTGGACCTCAGCTCGGCCGGTAGCTCGGTCGACGGCCTCATTGGAAAATTGAGCGGCAACGCCGAGGCAAAACTTGCAAATGGCAAACTATCCGGAGTTAACATCACCCGACTTGTACGCACCGGCGATAATCTGATCACCGCTCTTCGTACCGGCACACTCGATGGCAACCTGATCGCCTCGGCGGTGGGCCGCGACAGCGAAACCGATTTTACCAGCCTCCTGGCTCGGTTCCGATTGGATAATGGGATTGCGCGCGTATCGGATCTGGATCTGGTCAATCCAGCCATATCAGTCGCCGGCACAGGCTCAATCAATCTCAAGGCGAAACGTCTGGACCTCCGTCTGCAGCCGACTTTAACCCGCCAGCAAGCCGATCAGAGCATATCCCTCGGTCTCGGCGGCACGCCGATACCTGTGCGAATTCGGGGAGACTGGGCTGCGCCACAAATATCGCCAGATCTCGACCTTATCGAGACCCAGTTCCGCGATAGAGCCGCCGACCGTCTCACAAGCGAACTCCAGTCGCTCCTCAGCCAACGCGATCCCGACTCTGACAAAGACGAGACCGAGCCAGGCTCGGTAAGCCCGGAACAGGCAATTCTTAACTCCGCCATTGGCGCGCTTATCGGGCGATGATCATAAAGAGTTGCCAAAGCACAAATCAGCCGCTTACTAGATCTAGTGTCTGTTAAGCTTTCTATTCTGGATCCGTCGCCCATTCTCGCCGGTCACTCCGCTGCAGAGGCCCTGAACTCGACCCGCGAACTCGCCCTTGCGGCTGATGAAATGGGCTATCGTTCCTTCTGGGTGCAAGAGCATCACAATACGGAGAGTTTTGCCGGGACCGCACCGGAAATCATGATGGCCGATCTTGCCTCCCGGACCAGGCGTATCAAAATCGGCGCTGGCGGAATTATGCTACCAAATTACTCGCCGCTCAAAATCGCCGAGATAAGTACCACACTCAGCGCCCTCTATCCCGATCGAGTCGAGATTGGACTCGGGCGCGCAACCGGTGCCGACCCGCGAACCTCGGCGGCGCTGCTCGGTCCGGGAGCTGATAATTTTCCGCAAATGCTAAGAATGCTATTGGACTGGGTGCTCGATGCCAGCGATGAAATTCCGCTGCCCCCTGACCACCGGGCGCGCGGCATCAGCGCCCGGCCAAGAGCCAAAAGACCCGATATCTGGGTATTGTGCTCATCACCGCCGAGTGCCGCCTTTATCGGTGCCATGGGTTTAAAACTCGCTTTCGCTGATTTCCTGAACCCCGGCCTGGCAACCGAAACGCTGACGGCATATCGCGACGCTTTTACCCCGTCGCCGTTTGCCCAGACCCCTTACGCCGCCATTGGACTAACCGCCCTGACCGCAAAAACTAGGGCGCAGGCCGAGACACTTGCCAGCACAATGACCGCCTGGTCGGCGGCCAGAGCACAAGGCGCCGGAGGTCCGTTTTTGCCAGTCGAACAAGCGCGGCGCCAGCTTGCTGCGGCCCCCGCCGCCCCAACGCGATCGGGTATTATCGGCGAGGCGCATGATGTTGCCGACCAGCTGCGGCAATTGGCAGATGACAGCGGAGCCAATGAATTATTTATCCTCGGCGTTACCGAAACCTTGCAGGACCGGATCAATAGCTATCAGTTCCTGCATGAGGCCTGGTCACAATATTAGGCGCCTCCGCGACGTCCGGATCCGCCTCTTTCCGTATCATTTCAGCCAGCTCGACGCCGGCATCAAACCGCTGCCCCGCCAAGTCTGGCTCTATCAAAGCGCCTTTAAATATGCTTTTGCCATTTTCGCATCAAGACCGTTCATTTTTATAAACGCACCTAGAAGCCCCAGTTTGCGACGAACCTGTTGCCCATCTGCAATCGCATGAATCTGACTATAAAACCATGACTGCATCGCAAATCCATTCAGTGTTTTAATCGTACCAATCGGTGAGTTCGGCCCAAGCCATCCCGGTCCGATACGGAGTTCGTCTTCCCACTTCTCAAGTCTTTCAGTCTCCCCTGATAACAGCTTTTTCGGCGCGTCAGGATCGACACATAATGGCCGGCCGAGGCCGATAATATCCGTTTCATCCGCCATAAGCGCTTCATTCATCGCTGCTGCAGAGCGCATGCCACCGGTCACCATAAGCGGCATTTTGGCTACTGACCGGACCTGCGCGGCATAATCAAGGAAATAGGCTTCACGGATCCGGGTCGAGGGTTTCAACGTTTCGACGTGTGCCGGTTCAAGACCGTTCAGACCCACCATTTTTGGCTGTTCATAGCTACCCCCTGAAATCTCGAGGAAGTCGAGACCCAGTTCATTCAACATACCGATGACCGCGACACTGTCCTCAGGTCCGAACCCACCCTTCTGGAAGTCCGCAGAGTTCAACTTTAATGCGACCCCGAAACCTGGCCCGGCCTCGGCTTTCGCGGCTTTGATAACCTCGATCAGAAAGCGTGCGCGATTTTCCAGCGATCCGCCCCATTGATCGACACGCTGGTTTACCAGCGGTGTCAGGAACTGACTGATTAGATAACCATGCGCGCCATGAATCTGGACACCGTCAAATCCCGCCTGCCGGGCAATTTTTGTAGCGACACCAAACTGCTCGACGAGACGCCGGATACCATCCTCGGACAAGGCTTTTGGCTGACCAAACTGTCCGCCCGGCAAATTTACTGCGACCTCGCTTGGCGCGTCAGGCGTCTTATTGACCATTTTCGGCGTTTGACGTCCGGCGTGCGACAATTGCATGAAGACCTTGCCACCCCGGCCGTGGCAGGCGTCGGCCCAGCGCGACAGATAATCGGCCTGCGCATTTGTTGGCTCGCCATCAATGACCACATTGCCGGCCGCCTCGAGATTGCGCCGATCGACCTGAACATTTCCCGTAATTTGAAGACCGATGTCGCCATCCGCCCACGCTTTATAAAGTTTGATCAGCCGGTCAGTGACGCCATTGCGGACGTCGGCAAGGCGTTCGGTCATTGCGGCCTTAGCCAGCCGATTTGGCAATTCCACACCGGATGGCAGTTCGAACGTCGAATTTATAGTCGTCACCATGCTATTACCCTCTAGAATCAGTTCATACTTACCAAGTTAAGACCCTTTTTTCATAAACAGAAAGTTCCTGGACATGGCGTCGGGCAATCAAACGCAACTTTTCGAAACGGTGAGTGAAGAAACATCCGGTTACACCGCACAGGATATTGAAGTCCTGGAGGGGCTGGAGCCAGTCCGGAAACGGCCCGGCATGTATATTGGCGGCACCGACGAACGCGCCTATCATCATCTCTTCGCAGAAGTTCTCGATAATGCCATGGACGAGGCCGTAGCCGGCCACGCCTCACGGATCGAAGTCGAAGTATGCGCCGATGGCGCGGTGGCCGTTACTGATAATGGCCGCGGTATCCCGGTTGGCGAGCACCCGAAATATCCCGGTAAATCAGCGCTTGAAGTGATTATGACCACGCTCCACTCGGGCGGAAAATTTTCAAACAAAGCCTATGAAACCGCCGGCGGGTTGCACGGTGTCGGTATATCTGTGGTCAATGCGCTATCCGAGCAGGTAGAAGTCGAAGTCGCGCGTGATCGAAAACTTTATTATCAAAGATTTTCACGTGGAACGGTCGAAACACCATTGGAATTTCGAGGTCCGACCGCAAACCGACGCGGCACGACGGTTCGCTTTAAGCCCGACATAGATATTTTCGGCAGCAAGATCAGTTTCAAGCCCGCGCGCCTGTTTAAAATGACACGCTCAAAGGCATACCTGTTCAGAGGAGTCGAAGTGCGCTGGCGCTGCGATCCGGCCCTGCTGCCGGACGATAGTAAAATACCTGCCGAAACAACTTTGTCTTACCCCAATGGTCTGGCTGACCAGCTGGAGGAAGTGTTTCGCGGGAAGGCCGGCATTACCGAGCATAATTTTTGTGGTTTGATTGAAAGCGATGATGGTAAAGTCGAATGGGCGATCGGATGGACAAATGCCGGTTTTGGCGACACTGACGGCTTCTCTCGGTCGTATTGTAATACTATACCAACCCCTGATGGCGGCACACATGAAGCGGGATTCCGCGCCGCAATCACTAAAGGCCTGAGAAATTACGCCGACCTTATCGGTCAGAAAAAAGGCAGCTCGATCACTGCGGATGACATTATGGGTCATTCCGGCCTGCTACTTTCGGTATTCATCAGAAATCCGGAATTCGTCGGTCAGACAAAGGATAAATTATCAACAACGGCGGCAACACGATTAGTCGAGAATGCCGTCAGAGACCAGTTCGATCACTGGCTGACGGCCAGTCCGAAAGAGGCTGATAAATTGCTTGTCTGGGCGATTGATCGTGCCGATGAGCGTGCCAAGCGCCGCAAAGCCAAGGACATCGCCCGAAAATCAGCTACAAAACGCCTCCGCCTTCCCGGCAAATTGTCGGACTGCTCCGACAGCAAGGGAGATACGGAGCTATTCATTGTTGAAGGCGATTCTGCTGGCGGGTCAGCAAAACAGGCCCGAAACCGGAAAACCCAGGCAATACTGCCGCTCCGGGGAAAAATCCTGAATGTGGCCAGCGCTACAGCTGAAAAACTCGATAAGAACCAGGAGCTCTCCGACCTCATGCTGGCGCTTGGGACAGGCGTGAAGTCAGCGTTCAATCTTGACGACGTCCGGTACGAGAAAGTCATCATTATGACTGATGCGGATGTCGATGGCGCCCATATTGCAGCGCTGCTGATAACGTTCTTCTATCAGATGACACCGGGCCTGATTGAAAGCGGCCGGCTGTATATGGCAATGCCGCCGCTGTATCGGCTGAGCCATAAAGGTAAAACGGTTTATGCGATGGATGATGCCGACAAGGATGCATTACTGGCTTCGGAATTCAAACCCAACCAGTCTGTCGACATGGGACGCTTTAAAGGCCTAGGCGAAATGAACCCTGGCCAGCTCAAAGAAACAACCATGGATCCGCAGACCCGGACACTCGCCCGGATCACTCTGCCCGACAGCATTGACGAGCTCACCGAAATTCGGCCGGCCGAATTAATTGAGACCCTTATGGGAAAACGCCCTGAGCATCGTTTTCAATTCATTCATGAAAACGCCAAATTTGCAGAAGAACTCGACATTTAAGCCGGTATTAACGCCGCTGTTCAGCCCGAAACAGCGTCCATTGACGAGACCTAATTACCGGTAAATTTAGCCGGTCTTTGTTCCAGAAAGGCCCGCACAGCTTCCGACTGGTCCGCACTGGTCGCGGCGAAGGCAAACTGGTCGCGGTCCATAAAGCTGGTCGCCTGCCCGAGAGGTAGCGCAGCAGAATTTATTGCCTGCTTGGTCATCCGCAAGGCGAGCGGCGGCACCGCGGCATACCGTCCGGCCGGCTCCAGTGCAGCAGCAAAACTGTCGCCATCATCGACGCACTGGTCGACAAGCCCCCATTGCAGGGCCGTTTCGGCCGCCAGCTTCTCTCCCAGAATTGTAAACTGCTTGGCACGCGATGGGCCAATCAGGGACACAGTGCGCGGATTGCTATGCCAGCTCATATTCATTCCAAGTGGAATTTCGGGAAGCCGCAAATGGGCACCCCGGCCAATAATGCGATGATCACATGCAATCGCCAAGGCGACACCCCCCCCGATGCAGAACCGCTCAATCGCGCAAATCGTGACTTGCTCCAACCGTTCAAAAGCATCGCACATATCCGGCCCGAGGCGCATTAACTGGCGCTTCTCGACAAGGCTACGATCGACATCATTCGCGCGATCGGGATCCTTCAGATCGGCACCTGCCGAAAAGCCACCTGCCCCGGTCAATATCACAACGGAACTTGTTGCATGAGTCGACAACCAGTTCGCTGCATCAATGAGCTGCGACAGGACCGCCCGCGACATCGCATTATATCCATCGCCGCGATCGATCGTCAGCACTGCGATATTCTGGTCTATCTTAACAGAAACGAAATCGCCAAAACGGGCCTCGGTATCAGACACGCAATATCTCCTTATTTTTATGCCGCACAATCATCAAAGCCCCCTCGGCGCCGGCAACCGGGCTATTTCTGTGCCGCTGCGGCTTTCCCGCCCTCGCCACCGACACCCGCAGCCACTTTGCTCAGAGGCTCACGACTTTGAGGATAATTGGCTTCTTCGGGAATAAACAAACACGGATCGCCATTCTCGTCTTTACCAACCACCGGCAGCACCGTAACAACTGGCTCCGATGCGAACCGCCTGATCGCTTCATCAACCGAAGCCGTTTCCGAAAGTTTTCCGAGATTCATCCGGGTCGGAAAAATAATCGTGGCACGTTTGTCGCTTTCCATATCCAGCGCCTGCTGAGGGCCAAGCCATACGGCTTCTGTCGTTTCACGACCGTCATTTTCGGCAATCTGATTGGGTGGGGTCGGCGCCAGATAAAAGTGTGTATCAAATCGCTTCGGCATCATGGTCGGCGTAATCCAGTGACCGAAATAGACCAGCGTATCGAGGGCCAGGACGAGATTATGCTGGCGCATGAGCTCGAGAAAACTGACCTCCCGGCGATCGACCGCGGCGCGCATGGGGTCGAGTGCGGTCGCGATCTCCTGCCCGACCAGCGGCCTGTTAGTCCCGCGTTCGGCCTTCGGGCGAGCCAGAATAATACCAGCTTCCTCATAGGCTTCGCGTAATGCTGACACGCGCGCCGCCCGTTCGATAGTGTCGAAGTCCCCGTCACACAGCTCTGCCCAATCCGGCGAGCTGTCTTCATCATTGGCCTTGCCACCGGGAAACACCAAAGCACCCGCCGCGAAATCAATCTGATAATGCCGCTTCACCATGAGGACCTGCAATTGCTCTGCATCCCGTAAAAGCAGGATCGTTGATGAAAGCCTTGGCTCTGTCGACTCACTGGTCATGTTTCCTCCTCAAAAAATTCAATCAAATTTCTCAGAAATCCACGGATCTTTGTCCGTTAGATCTCAACTTCCTGCCTGTAACACGGTCTAACACACCAGCTTGACGGACGTATTATGCAGCAAATTCATCATACACATTCGAGAGTTTTCCAGAACTCAAACCAATCGGCAATGCGCTTTGTGCCGATCGTCAATCTGATAAGCGGAGAAATTGTCTCCTTTTCAGCCGAGACCCAAAGCCAATTTGAAGATCGACCGCGCTTTGGCCCCAGAAGTCAGCTGCGTCTTTCGACAGTTGCCCCGAATACTCCGGCAGATTGGTTATGCCAGCACTTGGTAGCATTGGCCGGCACCGGCGTCGCCTTGAACACAAAGCTACCGGTCACTCTCAAAATGCCCCGCGCCAGCCTTTTTCACAATGGAATGGGGACCAGATGTGCGGCATCGCTAGATCATACGCCAGCATCAGCCGGTGAGTTCAGCCTCGAAGTCACGCTTGCTGCGCTTGCTTCAGCGCAATCGACCCCGTCACAATTGCTGAAGCCATTTGCCGATGCCGGTTTTCACATCACATTGGATGCCACCCGGTTTGACGGCGGGCAGACCCTCGATATTGCGTCGGATTTGATTGGTGCGATAAAAATTGATGCACGCTTGATCGATAATGACACCAGCTCATGCCTGCTTGATCAAGCCCGGCAAAACAACTGGGCGGTGATTGTCGAGCATGCGGCATGGCGTGATGGCGAGTATCTGGCTGGCTTAGGCGCGCATTATGCGATCCGGCCGAGAGCTGACGCCTGAGCAAGTTGCAATATCATCGACGGCACCATCATTATTGAACCGCTGATACTTTGCTGAGCACATAGTCGAGGTCTTTTTTTGGCACCAGCTGAAACTCACTCAATGTGCGGTTGAGCACTTGGCGGCGAAGCTGTGCCCGACTGCGCACAGCTCCCTCCCGCTCGAGGTCATGATAGGTCTGCACCAAGCTTTCAAACAGACCCAAAAGCTTTTTAGGTATCGCGGCACGCTCGAGGAGTGTCTGCAATCCGAGCGTTCCCGCATCATGAAGCATCAAAACGGCGCGTTGATGTGGAATACCTGCCATTTCCGCCAAGGCATGTTCTGTGAATGGCAGATGCCCCGTACAGGCAGCCCTGACAACAAGCGACGGGGTCAGCTCCCCGGATTGAGCAAGTTGGTAGATAAAGGCCCCAAGATCAGCAACCGTGTCGGACTGCACAATCGGATCGAGAGCATCAGCAGCGGCACCGCCCCCCTGCTGAGCCCCCTCGGAAGACTCTTGAGCATAGCCGGGCAGCAGCCTATTGCGCTGTTCAGCCGGCATCAGCGCCGCCAGATTCCGGATCACAGCTTTGGGAAGGCGATGCCGTGATATCAGGGCCTGATGAATACCGGCATCACCAGGAAAGCGCGCCAGAATATCACCATAGGCAGATCGCGATATTTTAGCTCTAGGGTTCGAGATTAAATCTAGAATTGCGGCTCGCCCGCCCGACCAGCCGATAATTTCCGATACGGCCTTCGGCAGACCGTCGCGCTTTGCCATGGCGCGTTTCTTGTCCTCAGGAAGCGCCAGCGCCAATTCGATCAGATCCTGTTTTTTCAATACAGGTGACTCCGCAAGGATCGGAGCGGCAATCTCTAAATCATCAAAAGCAAACTGGA
>CBFHPC010000078.1:0-10046 GCA_965657655.1 Henriciella sp. | reverse complement strand
CCCGCCGACACCGCCTGCGATCAGGATAATATCGGCCTTGGCTTTCGCCACCCCGGCGGCCACAGTTCCAACACCCGACTGGGCCACAAGCTTGACGCAAACCCGGACATCCGGGTTGATCTGCTTGAGATCATAAATCAGCTGCGCCAGATCCTCGATGGAATAGATATCGTGATGGGGTGGTGGACTAATTAACGTCACACCGGGCGTTGAATGCCGGTTTTTAGCAATGAATTCCGTCACTTTAAAGCCGGGCAGCTGTCCGCCTTCACCGGGTTTTGCACCCTGGGCGATCTTGATTTCAACCTCGCGGCAATGATTGAGATATTCCGCCGTGACACCAAACCGGCCGGACGCAACCTGCTTGACCGCCGAATTCATATTATCGCCATTTGGCAGCGGCTTGTAGCGCTCACGTACTTCGCCGCCCTCGCCGGAAACCGACTTTGCACCAATCCGGTTCATTGCAACATTCAGCGTGCCATGCGCTTCGGGGCTGAGCGCGCCGAGCGACATGCCCGGCGTCACAAAGCGTTTGCGAATCTCATTCACTGACTGAACACGCTCAATCGGTTCGGCCGGTCCTGCAGCCTTGAAATCCATAAGATCCCGCAGCTGGATCGGCTGATCGCGATGGTCGACCGTTTTCCGGTAACGATCATACAATTCATAGTCGCCGCGATCGCATGCCGCCTGTAGGGTATGTATTACATTGCCATCGAGCGCATGCGGCTCAGAGCGCGCCCGCAACCGATAAAAACCGCCAATTGGCAGTGAAACGATATCCTCATCAAACGCCTGCTCGTGACGTTTCATGGCATTCTCTTCGAGACCGGCAAGACCAATCCCGGAAATCCGGCTGGTCATGCCCGGGAAGTAATCGGCGATCAGCGCCCGCGATAATCCCAAGGCTTCAAAATTATAACCGCCACGATAAGAGGAAATCACGGAAATGCCCATTTTGGACAGGATTTTTAGTAATCCAGCCTCAATCGCCTTTTTATAGTTTTGAACCGCCTGATTCAGGGAGATGTCGCCCAGCAAGCCGCGAGCATGCCGGTCGGCCAGCGCATCCTGTGACAGGTATGCATTGACGCAAGTTGCACCCACCCCGACCAGAACGGCAAAATAATGCGTATCAACACACTCGCCTGACCGAGTGGTCAAAGAGCAGAAAGACCTCAAACCCTCGCCAACCAGATGGCTGTGAACAGCACCGGTCGCCAGAATCATCGGAATTGCGACCCGGTCTACACCCTGTTTTTCATCAGTTAGAACAATATGTTCCCGACCTGCCCGCACCGCTTCTTCGGCTTCCCGGCGAATTCGCGCCAGCGCCAGCTTGAGCGCGTTACCGCTCCCATTGCCATCCTCGGCCGGAAACGTGCAATCGATGATTTCGACACCGTCGCCAAGCAGGTCCAGCAACCGGTTGTACATACCAGTCGTTAGTACAGGGCTCTCGAGAACGTAGACATCCTGCTGGGTTTTATCGGTTGCCAGAACATTTCCGAGATTCTTGAATCGCGTTTTAAGACTCATCACCCGGTCTTCGCGCAAGGGATCGACCGGCGGATTTGTCACCTGGCTGAAATTCTGCCGGAAAAAATGGCTCAAAGGCCGGTAATTTTCGGACAGTACCGCAACCGGGCTGTCGTCGCCCATCGAGCCGATCGCCTCTTTGCCGTCTTCTGCCATCGGGGCCAGAATCAATTCCAGCGTTTCCATCGTGAAGCCGGACACCGTCTGACGGCGAAGCAAGTCTTCGGTATTGATCTGCTGCGGTTCCGGCCCCGATGCCAGCTCGACATCGAGATCGCGAACATTTTCAAGCCATTTATCATATGGATGTTCTGCGGCCAGTTGATCAATGATCTCCTGCTGCTCATAAAATTTTCCGGTTTTAAGATCCGCCGCAACCATACCACCGGCTTCGACATGACCTCGCCGGACAACTTCATGTCCGATCAAGGGGCACATGCCGGTCTCCGAACCAACCGCTAATATACCATCATCGGTTAACGCATAACGCAACGGCCGCAGACCATTCCGGTCAAGCCCGGCAACCGCCCAGCGGCCATCATATCCGCAAATCGCGGCCGGACCATCCCATGGCTCCATCACCGAATTGCAATAGGCATACAAAGCCCGATGCTTTTCAGGGATGATCGACGCCCGTTTTGACCAGGCCTCGGGGATTAACAGGGCCTTTGTCATCGGCGCCGTCCGGCCGGCTTTACACAATATCTCAAACACCGCATCCAGCGCACCGGAATCAGACAGCCCTTGCGGCACCACCGGCTTGACGTCTTCAACATGGTCGCCGAACGAACCGGAAACCATTTTGATTTCATGGCTTTTCATCCAGTTCAGATTCCCGCGAACTGTGTTTATCTCACCATTATGAGCCAACATCCGGAACGGCTGTGCCAGCGCCCATTGCGGGAATGTATTGGTCGAATATCGCTGATGGTAGATCGCGATATTCGAGACAAACCGGTCATCTTTCAAATCGAGATAGAAATTGTCGATGTCTTCTGCGAGAAACATGCCCTTATAGATCAGTGATTTGTCGCTGAGCGAGCAAACATAAAAACCCGGAATGCTGGCTTCGCGCGCGCGCCGTTCAATCCGGCGGCGACAGACATAAAGATCACGGTCGAGCGCTTCGCTATCGCGGCCCTGGCCATCACGGAACATAATCTGCTCGATTTCGGGTCGTGTATCCTGGGCTTTCTGCCCGATCACGGAAATATCAACCGGCGGTTGTCGCCAGCCGTAAATATAGAAGCCGAAATGCAGGATTTCGGTTTCCACGATTGCCCGGGCAGCTTCCTGCTGACCAAGATCTGTTCTTGGCAGGAAGATCTGGCCGACGCAGATCGGATCGTCGGTCGGGGAATGACCGGTGCGCGAGACTTGCTCCCGGAAAAATTCCTGCGGGACTTCAATACTAATTCCGGCGCCGTCACCGGTTTTCCCGTCGGCGTCGACCGCGCCCCGGTGCCAGACATTTTTAAGCGCCTTAATGCCCATTTCGACGATTTCCCGACGTGGGCGACCATCGAGCGCAACGACCAGACCAACCCCGCACGCATCATGCTCATGGGCGGGATCATAGGCGTGATTATCAATCAGACGCTGACGTTGCTCGAGATATGTTTCAATTGTATCTGTCATGATTTCTACTCCGCCGCCACTTTGCCGGCCCCGGCCATGCTTTTCATGGCCCTATGCATTTGTTCAGCCGCATCGCGACCATCTCGGATTGCCCAGACAACAAGCGATGCGCCACGCACAATATCACCTGCGGCATAGACACCCGGCAAACTGGTTTCCATTGTTTTAAAATCGACCCGTAGTGCGCCCCAGCGATTCACCGTCAATGCCGGCTCCTCAAACAGGGCGGGCAGGTCTTCCGGGTCAAACCCGAGCGCTTTAATGACGAGGTCGGCCGGTGCGTCAAATGTTTGGTCGGTTTTCTCAGGGGCCTGACGGCCCGACGCATCAGGAGCGCCAAGCCGCATCCGTCGCGCACGCACACCACGGACGCTATTCTCCGCTGTCTCAAGAATTGCTTCAGGCGCCGACAACCACTCGAATATAACGCCTTCTTCTTCGGCATTTTTAACTTCGCGCTGCGAACCCGGCATATTCGCCCGGTCACGACGATACAGACAGGTGACGCTTTCGGCGCCCTGGCGAACGGCAGTGCGAACACAATCCATAGCCGTGTCGCCACCGCCAATCACGACGACGCGCTTGCCGGCAGCGTTCATGCCGCCAGCATTAAATTCTTCAACCGTATCGCCGAACCCGACGCGATTGGACGCGGTCAGATAGGCGAGCGCCTCGAGGATGCCATCGCTTCCGATGCCGGGTACTTTAATATCGCGCGGCTTATAAACGCCGGTCGCAATCAACACAGTATCATGCGCCTTGCGAATAGCCGTCAATGTCATGTCCTTGCCGACATCGCAATTGAAGTGAAAGACGATACCGCTATCCTCGAGCCGTTTTATGCGGCGTTCGACAACATCTTTTTCGAGCTTGAACCCCGGAATGCCATACACCAACAAGCCGCCGCCGCGGTCATAACGATCATATATCGTGACCTGATAACCCTTCCGGCGTAATTGTTCAGCGGCGGCGAGCCCACCCGGGCCGGCACCGATAATACCGGCCGACTGCTGGCGCTCACGGACCGGCTTGACCGGCGTGACCCAGCCATTTTCCCATGCAGTGTCAGTGATATATTTTTCGATCGATCCAATTGTTACCGTTCCGTGACCAGACTGCTCGATGGTGCAGACACCCTCGCAGAGACGGTCCTGCGGGCAAATCCGGCCGCATATTTCGGGCATATTATTGGTTGCCGCCGACAGGGCATACGCCTCTTCCAGCCGGTCCTCGGCTGCAAGCTTCAACCAGTCGGGAATATTGTTTTCCAGCGGGCATCCTTGCTGACAGAATGGCACACCGCATTGTGAGCACCGCGATGCCTGATCCTGCGCCGCTTCAACTGAAAACTGGTCGTAAATCTCGTCAAAGTCGGATTTTCGCTTTTTCGCGTCCCGCTTATCAGGCATTGCAGGATCGACATTGATAAATTTCAACATTTTAGTAGTCATGGCGCCCTCATCGTCTTTGACTCCTAATTACAACGGCAGCGAGAGCTGAAGCAAGAGGGCGAAAGGCTCATATATATCATTATGATATGTATAATTGAAATTTCTCGACACTTTTTTTGCCCAAACCATAGAGACAGGATATTTATATATCAAAATAATATATAAAATTTCGATGGCACTGACGGGCAATTCAGCCCAGACTCATCCTGAAACTAAGAAGATATCGACATGTCCATTCTGCAACTGGTTATCATCGCCCTTATTCAGGGCATCACCGAGTGGCTGCCCATTTCCTCATCCGGGCACGTTCTTCTCGCCTCAAATTTTTTCGGCTTTACGGGGCGCGACGAGTATCTCATTAACGCCATGGCGCATTCCGGCACCCTGCTCGCTGTTCTGATCTATTTCAGGCAAGACATCCAGCGGGCCGTGCTGGGGGGCATTGAACTGCTACAGCGGCCATTTCGAACGCAAAGCCTTAGTCCCGCCGGCCATCTCGCCGGTCATATTCTAGCCTCGATGCCCATCGCCCTTGGCATGATCCTGGTCTATGAATTCCTGGTGCCCGACAATCTCAAAGTCGCTTTGCGAAGCGTCGAAACCGTCGCAACGACAACCATCCTTTTTGCGATCATCCTGTGGTGGGCCGATGCGCGACACGCGACCGACCGGGTTATGGCGACCATGCGCTGGCGCGACTCTATTTTAATCGGCGCAAGTCAGGCGATTGCCGCCCTGTTGCCCGGGACCAGCCGGTCCGGGATCACAATGACGGTCGCCCGGGCTTGCGGTTATAGCCGTTCCGACTCGGCCAAATTCTCAATGCTGATCGGTGCGCCACTGCTGGCGGCTGCTGGCCTTTATGCCTTTATCCAGCTCCAGTCCGCGCCTGATGCCGTCAGCCTCGTCACACTATATGATGGCCTCATCGTCGCAGCCCTGTCATTTCTGTCAGGGCTCGCATCAATCCATTTTCTGATGGTCCTGCTTCAGCGCACCAGTTTTTTGCCATTCGTGGTCTACCGGATCATTCTCGGCATCATGCTATTTATCAGCAGCCCGACTTTGGGACTGGTTTAGGGTTTCAAGACAAGGCGTAACGGGCAGCCACGCTTACTGGTCGCCCTTCTGGTGATATTGGCCATATGCTCTGAACGGCCACAAATAGGCCGGCACAATCGCCTCAATGCTTTCAAGCTCGGTAATCCCGAGATCCGTCATTGTCTTGGCCGTCGGTGCGACAACATTGTCGGTCTTCAGCATTTCGACCTGATCACCGGTTATTGGCGGCCCACCAAAAATGCCGGTCGATAACGGCCAGACATAACGAAACAGGGTCCCGAAGGTCAGGCCAATCATTCTGGCGATAAAGAATGGCAGCGGCAGCGCGTAACGCTGACGATCAATCACCTCGCAAATGAAATCATAAATTTCTTTGAAACTATACGTGCTCGGCCCGCCGAGTTCGAAGATGCTGCCGGCAATATCAGGCTTGGAGACGGCAACTGCAATCGCATCCGCCACATCACCGGCATAGACCGGCTGCACTCTGGTCGCGCCGCCGCCAATTGCCGGCAAAAACGGTAAGAATGACGACAACGGATGCGCCGCCATTGCTGCAAACCGGTTAAAGAAATCATCCTCAGGCCCGAAAACAATCGATGGTCGCAGGATCACGGCACCCGGCAATATTGCTAGGACTGATTGCTCGGCTTGCCCTTTTGTCCGCGCATATGAGGATGCCGAACCGGTATCTGCGCCGATTGCGGAGACGTGGACCAGGCGGGCAATTCCAGCATCAGAACAAGCCTGCGCAATATTCGCTGCGCCCTCAAGCTGTGTACTGGCAAAATTCTGCCCGCCGCGCTCGAATAAGATGCCGACCAGATTCACAACCGCGTCAGCACCGTCAATAGCTGCCGCAACCGATGCCTTGTCGCGAACATTTGCCTGCACCAGATCGACCCAGCCGGGGGCCCCTGCAAGTCTGACATCGCCAGCGAGATTGGGGCGCCGAACTGCCACCCGCACCCGCCAGCCGGCGGCAACAAGTTGACGGGCAGCGTACCGGCCGATGAAGCCCGAACCGCCGAACAGAGTGACTAGACCTTTTGACATTAGTTTATTCCGGATCGAATTGTTAAACCTGACCGGCTTTCACCACGGTTGCAGCAACTTGTCCATCAGCCCCGGAAAAAAGCGGCCTCAAAGCACGCTTTTTCTGCCTGTTTGGCCAAATCGCCCCGGACATGCCGGCACCGAGGCCCGACGCTGTTGGCGCTGAATGCCACCGCGGGCGCAATAGCCCGGATCGTGGCAATACCATTATGGCGTCATCGCCGGATCTGCGCCAAGCGCAATGCGCGCTGCATCAAGACGGTCCATGAGCTTGGTTACCTCGGCCCCCTCATAGGATTCCGACGCACGCATCTCCGCGAAATCCAGTGCCCGGATCAGATCCGCACTTGCCGCCGCCAGAGCGCCAGGCTCGGTACTGCCAACATGCGCGATCCAGACCGGTGACGAATGCGCGAAGGGATAACTTTCCATAACCGGCCAGCGCACATCGCCCCCATAGGCGCGCGCCGCGACCCAGCCGCCTTCCGGCAAAGACACAGTCCCGTCATAGCGTTTCGACTGGCCGGCCGAAACACCGCTATCCGACCACACGATTTCGCCGTTTACCAGCAGCTCGACACGCTCGACCGCCAGAGCTGCCGCAAGCTCGATCGACCAGTTCTGCTCACCGGCTGCAATCACGTCCCCGGGGCGCATGCCGCTGCCAATCTCGAACTGCAGGGCGGGGCCATTGGATACAAAGCTTTTGCCACGCTTCAGGGCACTAACATAGGCTGGCCAGTCAATGTCTCCCTCGGGATGTTCGGCATAGATACGTGCGGCCCCGACGGCCGGGGTGCGGTGAAAATCAACAAACATGTCGGTGCCCGCCATTGCGATAACGGGCTTTCCAATGTTCAGCAGCCGGTACCAGAGCTCGGCTGTTCCCAGCTCATCACTCCAGGCACAAATCAGCTCGAGACCGACCTCGTCTGACAGAACACTGTCGGAAACGAATTCCAGCGGTATGCTGCCAAGATTATCCGGCAGGAACGGATCGATATTGCTATCGATCGTATGCACATAGGTTCCGATAGCCGCTTCCTGGGCTTCGGCAAATGCGATCACATCGGCATTGCTTAAATCGGGATGGCTCAAATCGGGATAACCTGGGCCCCAGAACCATGGATAATAGAAATCAGGTGCCCCCACGATACCAATATGACCATGGAAATGCGACCGCACCTCCTGCGCAAATTTGATCAAATTCCCGCGTTCGGTTGTCACATTCTCAGCAAGGAACGCCCGATCCATCAGCCGGTTATGCAAATTGGCCGATTGCGGGGTCGAAACATCAACATTTTCGCCATCGACCATTGGACCAATATCGGCTGTCACATGCCGAAACGGACCATCATAATTCATATGAAAATGGAAGTCCGCCGACCTGTAGCCCGCTGCTTTTGCATTCCAGATCTCGGTCAGCGGGATACTAAGCTCATTGTCCTGATCAGCGGCCGTCATTACCGACACCGTCTCCGGACGCCCCATAATCCCGTAAACGGCCTGCACCGTCACCTCGCCAGCAGCAACCTCGATCTCGGTTGACCCGTCTGAATAGAAATAATGGATACCATTCTGGGAATCGAAATAGGTCGGGCCGGACGGATTAGCGATCGGATGGCCTGTGCTGTCGGTAACTGACAGCCGGGCTGGAATTTCAGCGCCATCCAATAGCGTATTGATGCTTAACCTTGTGCTCGGCTGCCCCCAATCCCAGTTGTCGATCATCACCGGCTCGGCGGAACCACCATGCACAGATATCCTCATTAGTTTGAACTGCTGCTTCGCATCCTGCGCGATAAAATACACCATGCCACCATCATGATCCCAGCCAGGCTGATAGGCGTAAGACGGCCCTTCTGTCAGCTCCGCGGTCGGCGCCGGATCATTCAGATCGGCCGTCAGAATCCGGTAATCATCCGCGTCCGGCCAGGCAAAGGCAATGATATCTTCGCTCGGATGCACGTCGAAACTGGCCTGGCCGGCAATCGATGTTGACTGGATGACACGATCTTCTCCTGTCGACAGATCCATCCGCCGAATTTCACGGGCGGGCCAGTCGAGATGTAGATAGAGCAGCGCTTCATCATTCTGGGTCAATCGCGGCTGCCGCTGATGACCCTCAAGAAATGTTACCTGCGCCATCTCGCCAGTGGCCAGATCCGCGCGCCAGATATTCAATTGCCCATCCATCGAGGACGAAAAATAGAGAGACTTTCCGTCCGCAGAAAATTCCGGATCAATATCAATCTTTGGCGTATTGATTTCCTGACTTTCACCGGTATCGAGATCGATAAGCGCGAGCGCCATATCCGTACCAGTGTCTCGCGTAAAGGCCAGATGCCGGCCGTCCGGCGACCAGCGGGGACGATCATCAAGCTGTGACCCTTTGGTGATACGGGTCGCGGTATGATCTGCCAGATCAAGCACCCAGATCCAGCCATAAGCGGCAAATGCGACACGTCCGCCATCCGGCGAGACAGCCGGATTGTTCGGCCCCGATGACAGAATCGGCAGCTCATAACCTTCAAGATAAATATGGTGCCGCTGATCGTCGACTTTCGGATATCGATTTGTCCACTGCGCATGTGAGCTTGCGATTGTGAATATTAGGGACGCGGTAAGAGCTAGAAAAAATCGCATAACACAGATAGCCTCTTTTATGGGTTTGAAATGACCGAACAGGCCTGACCTCTAATCAGGTCAACTATGCCGCCCCGCATTTTATCAACAAAAAACTATTATTGGTGTCAGCGTTGCCCAATTTTTCCGGGCGCTCAAGATATAAAGTCACATAATAAGACCAGAATAACTCGACAAGCGGCGGCAATGCCATCGCCCTCACTGGGTTTGTAAACCAGACCGGCAGGCCGTCCCGCACGCTGACCAGCCGGGCTTAAAACCCGACCGCTCGGCGCTCCAGAGAAACGTCTGGAGATGCCGAATGCCTAGTCATACCCGCCAAAATCGCCCATCGACCCCGGGAAGACAACAGGGCTTTCAGCACCATTTTTTGCGACGCTGGCGACTCCGAAAAAATAATTGTCGATCACCACATTCTCGAGCGTAAATGCCTCGACATCGCCGACATACCGGCTCCATTGCCATTGCGGCTGGTCCGTCAACCGCCAATAGACGCGATAGCCAGCCAGATTTGGTGCCTGTTCGGAGGCCGGACGCCGCCAGCTTATGCTTGTATCGGGCGACACGGCACCGGCGATTTCAACATCGGCCGGAAACGGCGGGGCGCTGGCAAGACCTGCCAGTGACACAGCATTGAGCGCCGTAAGTTTA
>CBFHPC010000077.1:0-10072 GCA_965657655.1 Henriciella sp. | reverse complement strand
CAAGTGCAACAGAGATAAATGCTGTAGCTGTTGGTTCTACAGCCTTTGCCAGTGGTACAAATAGCTTTGCAGGAGGGGTCGCAGCCCTCGCAAGTGGGGTTGAAGCGGTTGCTGTTGGTCCGAGCGCTTCGGCCAGCGGAATAAACAGCTTTGCCGGTGGATCGGCTGCTCTTGCCAGTGGTGTTGAAGCTGTCGCTCTGGGCAATTCTGCTTCAGCCACTGGCACTCAAGCAACTGCACTTGGTAACAATGCGGTCGCAGGTCAGTCCAATTCCACAGCTATCGGGAATGGTGCTTTCACGACGCGGGCTAATCAAATTGTGCTGGGTACGGTTGCAAACACTCTAACCGTTCCGGGCATTACCTCTGTGGCCAGTCGTGTAGCTCAGACAGGTCCTCTTGAATTGCCGACCACTGATGAAATAGGTAATCTGGCCACCGATGGAGGCGCTCTGATCCGCCAGATTGGCAGCAACACGGCTGGCGTCGCGATTGCCCTGGCCAGTCAGGCACCTGATCTGACTGGATCAGAGGAATTTGGTATGCGTTTAAATTACGCCAACTTCGATGGTGAAGGGAAGGGCATTTCCTTTAATGCTGCAGGTGTACTGGCGAGAAATGTTATCAATGAAGGTGACCGTATCGTGTTTGACGTGGGTGTAAGCTATGGGGATGCGGACGACTTCAATGGTGACCGTCAGGAAGTCTACGGCTCACGGGTCGGCATGCAATGGTCATGGTAACTAGTACCACAAGATATTTTCTGTCAGGAGCAATTCTTGCCTTAGTGCTCGGATTGCTTTCTGACGCATCGATATCTGCTCAACCCAACACTAACGGTCAATTTCCCGCACGTATTTCAGGATCAGAAATCAGCACTCTGATCCGAAATACAATGATTGCGGTAAATCAGGCTAATCTCACAGGCAATTATACGGTTTTTCGTGATTTGAGTTCTTCTGACTTCAGGAAAAAAACTGCGGCTGATATTTCAGAGCAATTCAGGTACATGCGCTCGGCAGGAATTGACCTGTCTAGCACGGTTTTGATTGATCCGAGGATCGTAGGAGGAGCCCGTTTAACGACCGATGGAGTATTACGGCTGGATGGATATTTCGATACTGCTCCTGAGCTTACGGCCTTTATGCTGGTTTATCGTTATGAGGATAATGCATGGCGAATTGCATCAATCACAATTGAGTTCCATCCGAAATAAGTCTGAATTTGTTGCAGAACAGGGAAGGTGAAAATCACCAAGTCCAATTCAGTATGTTGAACGGCAAAGAACCGTTTCAAACCCTCTAAAGCAACAAAAGATAGGTGCGGGCGGTGAAGATGGTGCATCACAGCACGGCTTGTTGCTGGGCTGTGCTAACAAGCGGCCTGCTTCGGATGAAGGCCGTTTTCATCCCATCCGAAACAACAAACCTCACCACACGAGGCTATTGGAATTTAGGCCATTCCCTGGCCGGGTTTTGCTCCTCTCGCCAGTACTGGGCGAGGCCCGTCATCCTGTTACTGGGATGCAGTTTGCAAGCCTTGGTTCAGCAGTTTTGAAAGAAGTGGCGCAGGCCGGTACATTCGTGCTACCCCGGCGCATCGAGGTTCACGTCGGCGCCGATGACTGGCAGGCCGGGCCGCAGCAACTGGTCGACTTCTGCAATAGGCTAGGTATTGAAATACACATAGCACCGGGGCGCGGCCATACGCTTGGCGTGGATTATGTTAGCCCCTTGCTCGACCAGTGGTTACGGGACGTGTAATCGGACGCACTGAGCTGTCAGTCTATCGCTCATCCTCCTCATTTACTCAAATAATGATGTAAATGTGGATCTATTTTTGTAAGACGAAAGCGTGCGGTGCGAATTGCTTTTGTAGGGCTTCAATTTAGCATTGATACAAGATGTTGGAGCTTGCCGTGCAAAGTATAAAATACGTGGGTATTTTTGCGGGTAAAAATTTTCCAAAATATTATTTAATCAAATAAATTCAATTTACTAACTGTTAAAATTGGGTCCGGCCGCGGGCACGACTCGTGAGTTTTAAAAATTCTGTTTTCGATGTACTTTTAATCAGAAATATTAGTTCGCTTTTATGAGATGTCCCACTTAAAGGGGGGGTATTCGGACGTCTGGAGGATTGGCGGCTGTGCCGCCTTTGGCGCGTCCCGATAGGGCGTATGCGTGGGATAAGCGTGATGCAGATGTGCCCAGATCGCCAGCCGCCATGACTAAGGGGCTTATGCCGCTAAAGCCCAGCATCGATTTCAATAAAGCAATATCGCCGCGCGCCATTTAGTCCGGCCGGGTCTGTAACTCTGTGAAGGTGATCTATCAAAAAAATCATTATTCTCGTTGCCAGCCCCCCCCGAGGTCAACCCAACACGCAACTATTCTGATCAAGTGTCGATCTGGGTCTATTTTTGCCGTGGCTGCGTTGTCCCACGATGGGGTAGGGGAGGCTTTATTGAATGCCGCAGAGCAGTCGGGTTTTACCCATGATGATGGCATTATTGGCGTTTAAAAGACCATTACGAGAGGCTCTGCCCGGATCTATCACAGCCGCGTCACCTGCCAGAGGGAAGGATATAAAATGACCGATCACAATGCGCAATTCGAACAGCGCCAGGCCAGGCTTTACAATAAGCTCGCCAAGCTTATGGCATCGCGGTATAACCAATGCCGCAAATATGCAGGAAATGACATAGGTGAGGTATAAACAGGCCACGCTTTGTTGAATGGGGAAGAGCCGCTAGCATCTCTATTTAGGGACGAATTGATTTATATAGAGGCCGCACGATATTAATCAGAGTTGCGTGTGAGGTTTGGGATGGGTGAGGTAAATGCTGTGAGTGCGTCTGGCGCAAATCGCGATGATGTCGAGTTCGATAACCGTCTCAACCAGGCGCGTAGGTTTATAATTGCGGGACAGTTCGATCATGCCGCGTCAAGTTTAGTACAGCTGGCAACTGAACGGCCCGGTGATATTAATGTCAGGGTGGCGCTTGCCAGTCTTGCTGACAAGCGTGGTCGTACCGATTTAGCCATTGCTCGGTGGGGTAAGTTGGCGGATATGTCGCCAAAAAACACCTCGATTCAGGCATCATATATTATCAGCCTTTTGAAGGGCAGGGACTTTGATACCGCGCAGCAGTGCTTTGACGCGCATGCTCGGTATGCCCGAGGGCTCGGTTTCCAGGTCTTGCAAGTTGAAATCTTTAACGCTCGAGAACAGTACTCAGACGCGCTCAATTATATCGAAGCTTTGATGGTTGAGCATGACCAGGATTTCGATTTGCGGGTGCGTTACGACTTAGCCTTGCAGCGAAACTGTCGATATGATGAGGCGCAGGCCTTATTTCGGATGTTTCTGGAGGCGGCACCCGAACGCGTCGACCTCTTAAAGAGGCTGGCCCTTAATGCCGCTCAAGAAGCCAATTTTGCACTTGCTGCAGGACGTTGGAGAGGCGTGGCGGAAATTTGTCCGGCTGACCAGAAGGTCCAGCAGGCCTATTATTTGAGCCTGCTCCAGACGCTCGACTTCGCGCAGGCCGATAAGCATATCGTGAAGGTCAAACATCTTTTCAGTGACACCGAACATGCAAGCTTAGTCGCCAACCGCTTTGATGCTGAGGAAAGGTATCAGGACGCTTTTGAGGTTTTAGACGGTCTGTTGAAGGCGGGGGCAGCCTTCCCCGGTCTGGCATTGAGCTGTGTGATGATGCTTAGAAAAGCTGAGAGGTTTGACGCGGCTGAAGCGCGGTTAGCCCCTCTGCTAAAGGCGGCGCCAAATAGGCCTGCCTTTTTGATGGAATCTGTCAGGATCGCGAAAGCGAGCTGGGATAACCCGTTAGCGCTGCAACGTTGCGAGACACTTATCGAGACGGCCCCCGACGATATTACAGCTGAGCTTGAATATCTGAATTTGTTGGCCGCCAAAGGAGATCTAGACGCCGCATTCGAGCGTCTTGATGGGCTCTGCGGACGTGTTCCGCGGTCAACGATACTTGCTCTTGAATTTGATTTTAGGGCGCGGGTCCGGGATACGCCGCAGGCCGTAAAACTGGCTGAGACCTTTTTGGAGGAGCTTGAGGTTGGGTCATGTTCATTGATGCTAAGAGAAGTCTGGTTACATAGAGCATTCCACTCCTCAATGGCTTTGTATTATGGTAATGGCGATCCCGATGATCTCAGTCGGGCTCGTGCGCACCTAGAGTCGCTGAAGGCGACGCGACCGATGAATCTTGGTATTCGGCTGGCAATCTGTAAGCTATACCTTGCGGAGGAGGCGTTTGAAGCTTTGGCGCGTGAAGTCGATTTATTGCCAGATGTTAAAACCAATACCGTACTAGAATACCGTATCTGGAAAGCCTACTGGGAAGGTGATTTAGTCACAGCGAAACAGCTTGCAAGCGAGCACGCTGTCCTGCACCGTTGGCAAGTGACCACGCCATCTAGAGCGGGGGTGCTAGAGCGACTGGATGAGCGGGACTTAAGCCCATCAAAAGGCGAGATAATTCTGTTTACATGTATTCGGGATGAGCTGGACAGACTGCCCTGGTTCTTGACCTATTATCGCAAGATCGGGGTTAACCGTTTCATCTTTATCGATAACGCATCAACTGATGGCAGTCTCGAGTATTTGCTTGAGCAGGCTGACGTCCATGTTTTTGGAACCGATGCGAATTATGGCGTCGCCAGAAGCGGTATGAAGTGGATTAACGAATTGGTGCAGCGATATGGCAGCGAAGGCTGGGTGCTTTACGCGGATGTTGATGAGGCGATGGTCTTTCCGGGTATTGAAGATGGCAGTTTACGGCGCCTAACAGATTACATGGAACTGAAGGATCAAGAGGCTGTTTATGGCTTCATGCTGGATATGTTTGCAAACGATGATGACGAACTGCCCCCGTCGTCAGAGCCAGTCGACTTTTTGCAAACCTATCGCCGGTTTGAGAATTTTTATAACCGCAATCCACAGCCTCTTTGTCCATTCGAGCATATAACCGGGGGCGCGCGTCGGCAATTGCATCTTAATGAACATATGACGAAAACCCCTTTAATCCGCGGGGGGCGGGGGATCCAGTTTCTTGGTAGTAGCCACGCAATAACGCCGGCCAGACTCTCCGATGTGACCTGTGCAATGTTACATTACAAGCTGGTTGGCGACCTTCAGACCGCTTTCGAAGACGACGTCACCAATACTCAACGAATTGATTGGTGTTACGCTCGTCATGCCAGTTACATTCGTCACTTTAAGGAGACTGGGGGACGCGTTGTAATATCACCCGAACATGCAGACACATATCGTTCGAGTCAGCAGCTTGTCGATTTAGGACTGATAGCAGCACCAGACGATTTCATTTCAGGGGACATAGACACTTAAATGGACGCGCAACAATCAAATTTAAATTTTGATAGTATTCTTATTGTGACTTATGGCCGGAGTGGATCTACCCTTTTGCAAGGATTATTAAACCAATTAGACGGCATTTTTGTACGAGGCGAAAATGGCGACGCTTTCGGACTATTATGGGCGATGTACCGACGACTTGCGATATTAAAGCGTGAGCACGGCACGTATGTTAAAGGGCCGTCGAAACCTTGGTATGGGATTGGCGCAGTTAAGCTAGACGTACTGCTTGGCCAAATGCGAGAGATGGCGAAATCGATCATTCTGGCGGATCAAAAGGATAATCCAGAAATTTTATGTTATGGGTTTAAGGAAATTAGGTATCACTACCATAAGGAATTACTCCCGAATTACCTTGATTTTTTATCTGTAATTTTTCCTCGACCAGCTATTATCTTTAATACGCGAGACTTGTCCGACGTGGTGAGGAGCGGCTGGTGGGCCAATTCGGATCCTGAGGGGGCTCGGCAGGAACTGTCTGCCGCGGAAAAACAATTTTCTGATTATGCAGCCGGTAAATCGAACTGTTTCGAAATAACTTATGAGGATGTTGTCGGAAGAACTGAAAAGCTCCGGGATCTTTTTGCGTTTCTGGGTGTGGAATACAATGACGAAATTGTTCAGCGAACCCTGAGTAAGCCACACAGTATAAACCCGACGCAGGCGTCTGTGAAATCGCTATTTAATGCAAGGCAAGTCGACGCCGTGAACCGCTCAAGGCGCCAAACATAATCGCCATACCCGGTGTATTTGTTTTTAAAGGCCGGCCCAAACTGACAGTTATAGTGACCTATCTGAAGTATGATTGCCGCAGTGTAACCGGTCCGTATCCAATTCTTTATTAAATGCAGATGTCGGACAGGTCAGTTTTGCACTGTTAAAGGTTTACGTCTTCCGTCCCCCGGACGATCCGCTTCTTCATGCTGCGATTATGTCATTCGGGGGTGATAGTAAGATGGCGTTCCACAACTATCGAGTTCTGTGTTAAATGCCTCGTCATGCATCGCCCATTTGCTGCTCGGCGGGGCTTTGTCGTGTTTGATCATCATATCGACATTTTGATAGGCATTTGCTGAAAACGTCTCGTATCAGTTCGCGTAGGTCAGGCACCCGCCAGAGTCATTTTAGTCATTGCGCAGCCAGCCAACGACCGAATATCGCCCGGCCCCGGCAAAGGCCGAGACCGGGCTGACAGCGTGGACCATGCGGCCGTTGAAAACGCTCAGCGTGTTCCAGCGCGGTATCCAGGCGCGGGTGACATCGGTCGTTTTCGGATTGATGAATTGTAGCTGACCGCCCCAGTCGGTTTGCCAGTTGCGGCTGAACCCAAGTGTGTAGGCTGCGCGGCGTTCATTCTGGCTGCCCTCATCAATGTGGCGGGTCAGGAAATTCCCGGAACGGTAAAGGCTGGCCTGGACGTCGGTTCGCGTCAGGCCGGTTTCAGCGATGATCTGACTGCCAAGCGCCAGAAAGGCGTCGCTATTCAGGTAGCGTGCGAGCGTGGTCAGTGGATGGTCCGGGGGAGTGATACTATCATTTCCGGCATCAAGGCGAAGGCTATGATAGCAAAATCCGATATTGCGCTGGGCCTGTTGCAATATGGTTTGCATGCGTTGCTGCATGCCGGTTTGACCCTGTGCCTGTATTTCTGCTTGTGTTAACTGCACGACGCCTTGTCCGGTTTCGAAATAGACAAAGCGCCAGGGGAGTTGCCCGCGCAGGGCTTCATCAATCTGTGCTGCTGTTTCGGGTGCAAAAAATTCCGGTATCTGCACGAAGCCTTCGGCCGCATAGGCTTTGGCCAGTTTGGCAAAATCAAGCTCCGGATTGATTTTGACGTCCTCTAATAGCATGCCTGCTCCCCGATACTGTACCACTGGTTTAGATCGTCAGCTATGATTTGCCTGACCGTTCTTGTCAGCCCGTTTGTGCGGTCTGCAGCCTATCATATCCGGCTTTTCTGCTGGCAATACAACTGGTGTTTGACCGCGCCTGCAACGGAGTGAGTTATACGATGCCGTAAATCGCTTGTTTGCCGGTCCGTAATTCATGCTGCAGCGCCCAATGGCAGCAGTAAATTTTATAAAATTTTCGGCTGCGTTTGCCGGCCGGTCTGTCGCTCTTATCGGCTGATTCCAGCCGGCCATCTGCCCGGCACAGTCAGGGCCGGGCCTTCGGGTCTCTGGATCAGCTGCGATCGGTAGTGCAGGCCATGATACGATCAACTTTCAGTTGAAACGGTCCATCGATACCATCGGCGATGATCAGGCCAAGTGTCCGCGCACGAGGGAGGGCGAAGCGGGGGGCGGGAACCTGCCGCCCAAATATGCTCGGTGACAACAAGCTTAAGGGAATATCAACCTCTTGCCACTGGTCTGGTTCGGTTGGCGGAATGTCAGCCTGATAGGCGATTGAGCGGCCAAAATAGGTCTGGTCGCTCCGCAGGACAATTCTGTAGCGTCTAGCATCCTGAAGGATGCGCAAGCGAAGATAGGAAACGCCGGCGAGCTGTACCTCTGTCAATGGTCGCCGCAGCGACGCGAACCCGCCGCCATTGGTGTTGATCGCGCCTTCGAAGCGCAGGTGTTCGTCGACGATACGACCGCTGCCGCTGGATCGTCCGCCCATGACATTATCATTCACACTGCGCCAGACGAACGCATCGGCACGGGCGAAATCGTCAATCAGGGTACAGCCTGTCGCGGTGTTAGCCATTGCGCTTCCATTCAAGAGTGATCCTCCTAAGATTATGGCCGTCAGGCGGCCGAGATGATGCCCGGCCACCTTCCATGATTTTTTTGTGAAACGGGTCATGATACGATCTCTCATCCACATGCTTTATCCGGATAGAACTAGTGTGCGATTGCTATTCTTCAATCCAATGCGTTCAGGCGGCGGCGATCGTTCCGGTCGGGCGGTGCCCTATTTCATGACGGGCGACGCGCTGTATCATCTCGTCATTGTCAAATAGCTTCGCCGGCATGCCTGCGGCATGGTCCGTGATCTGAGGCAATATTTAAACGTAATAACGGCGCGATGTCGGGCGCCGCAGTCGGGGCGCAATACCGATTTTAAACTGGCCCGCCGGACAATGATAAAAAGTGTTAACGACACGGCACCGGCGCAGCTCTGAGCGGGGTTGTGTTGCCAGCCCTCTGAGATTGAGCAGGCGCGCCAGACTGATCTTGTCTGTTGCCAGACTGCAATTGTCAGTGTTCATTGTCGTCGCATAAAATCTGTTTCAGCTGATGAATTCTAACGGCCCCGAAAGCCGTTATGTTGCAGCAATAAGGGGTCATAGGATGAGAATGAAAAGAGATCTTGGGTTAGCATCTGTTATGGCCCTTGTGTTAATGGCAAGCGCATGTAGCGAAGGTGACAGTCCACTAGATATCGATAGTGATTCTGATGGCGTGATCGATCTGATCGATGCGTTTCCTGATGATCCGAGTGAAAGCTTGGACAATGATACTGACGGTGTCGGGGATAATTCTGATAATTGTCTCGGTGTCGCGAATACAGATCAGGCGGATATCGATGAAGACGGCTTCGGAGACGCCTGTGATTTCAGAGTCATATCGGAAAACCTTCTGAGCCCGCGTGGTATCGGTTGTGGCGCCGATGGTAGCGTACTTGTGGCGCTTGCCGGCGCCGGACCGAATCTGGCGGCAACAGGCGAAGCTTTGATAAATAGCGAGTCGTCCTATGTCGGTGCTGATGGCCGGGTCGTTCAGTATGGCGAAACTGGAAGTGTCATTTCGATCGCCGGCGATTCTTCGATTTCGGTTGTCATGAATAATCTGCCCTCTGTCGCGGTTCAATCCGAACAGGATCCGTCGGTTTGGACGGATGCAACAGGACCTGCCGATGTCACCCTCGCCGATGATGGTTCGCTGATCGTAGCTATTGGTCTCGCCGGCGACGCCTGTTTGAGTCGCCCCGATTTGACCGCGCCGGATGCGGTGCTGCTCGGAACAGTTATTGATGATCAGCGCAATATCATTGCTGATATCGCGGATTTTGAGTGTAGCAATAATGTCGATGGTCGATTGGCGCCGAGCGGTACGGCGCCGGACCATACAAGCAATCCGTTTCGCTTGCTCAATAATTATCCTGAAGCCGGGTCTTTAGCGGTGCTTGATGCCGGCATGAATGCCTTGATCGGTGTCGATGCGACGGGGGAACGGACCACGCTGGTGGCTGACTTTCCGAATCAGGAACAGGAGATGCCTGATCTTGGCCTGGTTGATATAATCGGCGTAGACCAGACAGGCATCGGTTTGCCGCCGGCCGGAGCCGTGATTCCGTCTCAGCCGGTTCCGAGCGGGATCAGTAAGTCACCAGTCGGAAATACGGTTCTGGTGTCGGAGCTTACCGGTTTGCCGTTCGCAATAGGGTCCGCGCGTATTTATGATGTTACTGATAGCACGGCGGTTGTTGATCAGGAGGGTTTCACAACCATAGTCGACATAGCACATGACACCTCGGGCGACCTATTTGTTCTCGAATATGCGACAAATGGCTTGCCCGGCCTGTTGGGTTTCGGGCCGAGTAATGGACGCCTGACAAAACAGGCGCTTGGCAGTGAGGTGCGTGACTTTAGCGACAAAGTTCAATTGAGTACGCCAACTGCCGTCGAAGTGTGCGGCAGTAATATCTA
>CBFHPC010000076.1:0-10147 GCA_965657655.1 Henriciella sp. | reverse complement strand
TGCAATTCGAGCGTTCGTCGATTTCGGCCGGTGGCTTTGGCAGCACGGGCGGGTCAGGTATTCTGCCACCACAAGACTATGCCAAACATCATGTCGGTGTGGACGAGACGGGCCGTCTTTTAGACGGTGATTTACGTGGGCGTCTGGCTGATCATCTGATGTTCTCAAAAGCGTTTGGGCTGACGATTGAGCGGTCGACGCAGGAGGCCAAGGCCGGTCAGGAGGTCGGACACACGGCTTCAATTATGAAGTATGCCGCCGCGAAGCTGAACCAGGACAAATGCGAGTTTCTCGTTGAAACGCTTGGGACTGCCGGCTTAGGCTGGCAGGGTGAAGGGTTCGATGAGGGCGCGCTGAAAGCGACCCGTAGCTGGTTGCGGTCGAAGGGTAATTCGATTGAAGGCGGTACGAGCGAAGTGAATTTAAACGTGATTGCGAAACGCGTGCTTGGCTTGTTGGAGCATCAATAATGACCTTTATATTATCTGAAGATCAGCAAATGCTGCGTGATACGGCAATGAGTTTTGCCCGCGACGAATTGCCGGTAACCCACCTCAGAGCGTTACGTGACGGCGGTGCAAATGGTGTCGATGCAGAAACCCGGCAAAAACTGGCGGAGCTGGGCTTCTTCGGTGTCCTGATTGAAGAAGATCATGGCGGCGTCGATATGGGCATGGTCGCGATCGGGCAGGTCATGGAGGCGATGGGCCGTACACTTGCGGCAACGCCACTTTTACAGACCGCCGTGCTGGCATCCAGTATTGTACGTCTGGGCGGGTCTGCCGCCGTAAAGTCGGAATGGCTGCCGAAAATAGCGACTGGCGAGATAACAATGGCGCTGGCGCTGGATGAAGGCAGCCATCATGCACCGTTAAATATTTCCAGCGATGCGAAAAAAACCGATGATGGCTATGTTTTGAACGGGCATAAGAAATACGTGACGGACGGGCATCATGCCGATGTTTTCATTCTCGTTGCGCGAACCTTCGGTGAGCCCGGTCAGTCGCATGGTCTCAGCCTGTTTCTTGTGCCTCGCAATGCTGACGGGCTGAGCGTGCAGGTCTTGAATACGGTTGATGCGCATGGCGCCGCCAATCTGTCTTTTGAAAATGTGCAGGTCAAATCCGACGCGATTATCGGAACGGTTGATGGCGGCGCAGATATTCTAGAAGCGGCGCTGGATCGCGGGCGGATTGCGCTCGCTGCCGAAATTCTTGGATCGTCGCAGGCGGCATTCGAGATGACGCTTGAATATTTGCAGACGCGCAAGCAGTTCGGTCAGTTGATCGGTTCGTTCCAGGCCCTGCAACACCGTGCGGCGAAGATGTTTACAGCGCTTGAAATGACCCGGTCATGCGTTTCTGCGGCATTGGCGGCGGTCGATAGCAACAAGAACAATGTCGCCGAGCTGGCCAGCCTGGCAAAGGCGCAAGCCTCCGAACTGGTGCATCTGGTTAGCAATGAGGCGGTCCAGATGCATGGGGGTATCGGGATGACCGATGCGCACGATAGCGGTTTGTATATGAAACGTGCCCGCGTCCAGGAAGCATTGCTGGGCGGCGCCAGCTTCCATCGTGATCGCTACGCCCGTATGCATGGCTTCTAGATGCCAGGACTGGCTGATGCGCGCCGATAAGGCGTGCCTGAGGGGGTACGAGCACGTCACCGACCGGCGCTTGTAAATCGAGATAGATTAATTTTGCGGACCCGCTTGCCGGGTCCGCTTTTTATTATGCATCGATGCGCAGAATAGGACATTCATCATCTGGTCGGGCTTTTCGACCTAGAGGTATTTGTTTGGCCGCCCCAGCATGCGCGCGTCGTACTGGCAGCGCCATTGAGGGTGCGCCGGTGAGGGGACATTGTACCGAGCGGCTGCGACGCACGGATATGATCTGTTGCAGTTTGAAGTCGATTGCGACCGGTAGGCCTGCCAGCCGCGAATATGTTTTATCCGCTCCAAGTCAGGCCGTTTTGCTGGCGTTAACGGCTAGGCTTCGTGGGGGTCGATTTTACCTGCATCCTCCTGACGCCGTATCGCGTTGGAAATGATGAAGGCACCAATCATCTTGCCGATGATAAAGACAATCCAGTTTGCAAGATGCAGCGTATTGCCCGGCTCGAGGCCGAACTCCAATTGCTGGGCAAGATCGGCGCCATACAGAAATATACTGGTGTCGATGGGCGCTGCGACGGCGCTTGAGATGAGGATCCGCGTCGACAGGCGATACTTGGTGAACGTATAGACCAGCCAGTCAAAGGTTTCCGATACGGCGAAGGCAATGCCTGAGGCGAGCGCGATGACCGGCCAAGCATAGAAGAATGACCATCCGATTGCCAGCGCCATGCAGATCAGAACGCGACTATGCATTTCCCGCTGAACGAAATCCCGTACGACAAAGACTAGTCCGGTGACGATGGTCATCGGATGTAATGAAATGCCTTTTGTAAAGGTCGCATCCGGTGTCACAATCTGAAACTCCGGGATAACGCCAAATGACCAGTTCAGGAACGGGATCAGAGCGACATAGAGGAAAGCCCAGTGTCGTCCGCCGAGACGATGAATGATATAGAATGAGGCGATCAGAAGACAGACGACGATAATCAGGAGAACTGATTGCGGCAGAAACGCCAGATAGCCAGGATGGCCGTTGATAATAACAGCGATGAACGCATTCATAATGGTAACAAAAATATCCATGTCGATTCCTATCATCATTTGGTTCTAACCTTATGTCGTGAAACGCTTGTCTTAGGAACCCAAAGCGGCATATCGAAAGAGAGGGCATTATTCTGGAGCCGGCTTTGATCAGCAATGTGAAACTGTCTCTGATTGCGGCGCGGGCTCGAACAGGCGCGATCGGGCGTGATGGCGACCTGCCATGGCGGCTCGCCGATGATCTTAGCTTTTTCAAGGCAACAACGCTCGGCTGCCCGATTGTGATGGGCCGTAAAACCTGGGACAGCTTGCCCCGTCGGCCATTGCCGAAGCGTGATAATATCGTTCTGACCCGTGACTGGCGATTTGATGCCGCCGGTGCCCTGGTTCTTAGCGATGTGCCGGTTGCCATTGCGACAGCGAAAGCGCTGGCTGCCAATCAGGGCAAAAGCGAGATTTTTGTGATTGGCGGTGAAACCTTATACGCCGCGACCATCGACATTGCCGACCGCCTGTATCTGACCGAAATTGCCGCCGATATTTCTGGCGATGCCTATTTTCCTACATTCGACGCAACAGCCTTTTCGCAACGCATACTGAAGACCTGTCAGGCGGATGCGAGCAATGATTACGCCTTCGAGATTAAGGTTTTCGATCGTCTCTGATCCGGACCGCTTGTGTGTCAACTGCCGGTGCTCAAGCGCCCATTATGTCGATTTGTTGCTTGCAGTTCGCCGCCAGCCGGGCAAATCATTGTCAAAAATGGGAGCGTAAGATGGACTATTCAGTCATCGCCGAGGATTTGCTATTTCCTGAAGGTCCCGTCTGGATGGAAGACGGATCGATTATTCTGGTCGAGATTGCCCGCGGGACTGTCACGCGCGTTTGGGGCGACGGCCGCAAAGAGATTGTCGCCGAACCGGGTGGTGGACCGAACGGCGCTGCAATTGGCCCGGATGGTGCGCTATGGCTCTGTAATAATGGTGGTTTTAAATACACAAATGTTGAGGGGTTACTGGTCCCCGGGGGCTGTCCGGATGATTATTCCGGGGGGCGGATCGAGCGGATCGACCTCGCCACAGGGAAGGTCGAGCGTGTGCTAGACCATGTTGGCGGGCAGCCATTAAAGGGGCCGAATGATCTTGTTTTTGATCGGCAAGGCAATTTATATTTCAGCGATCACGGTAAAATCTATCCCCGGCATCGCGATTTCGGGGGGCTGTTCTATTTGGCGAACGGGGCAAGCGAGGCCGTCGAGCTGGACCATCATCATACCTCGCCGAATGGTGTTGGCCTGTCACCGGATGAAAAGACGGTCTATATGGCAGATACGATGACTGCGCGCCTATGGGCATTCGATCTGGCCGCACCGGGACAGATTACGCCGGCCGCACCACCATTTCATAAAGGCCGGGTGGTCGCGACCATGCCGGGCCTACAATATTTTGACAGTCTGGCCGTTCTCGCCTCTGGTCGAGTTGCCGTGGCCACGATTAGCCATGGTGGCATCACAACTATTTCATCTGATGGCGAGCATACCCACACAATGTTTCCCGATCCCTTTGTCACGAATATCTGCTTTGGGGGTGAGGATATGCAGGATGCATGGATCACGTTGTCTGGTACCGGCAAGCTCGCAAAATGCCGGTGGCCGGAGCCCGGGCTGGCGCTAAACTATTATGCCTGAGACGAATACTGACACAGCCCGGCTTGCAGCATGTTGCCCCGTCGCCCCTATGGCTAACTGACAAAAGTAATTTTCGGATCCGGCTTGGTCTCCAGAGCGTCAAGGCCAAGCGCGACATCGCGCGCGATCTTATAGAATATATCTGACGCAGCCCCGTCATCGAGACAGGCCGGCCGGCCGGCATCGCCGCCCTCGCGAATTGTCTGAATGATCGGTATCTGGCTGATCACCGGCAGACCCAGCCAGTTTGCGACCGATCGTCCGCCGCCTTCTCCCATCACATAATGACGATTGCCGGCGGGATCCTCGAACCAGCTCATTGTTTCAACAACACCAAGCACAGGGACGTGGGTTTTGGCGAACATTGCCGCACCGCGTCGAACGTCCGCCAGTGCAACTTCTTGCGGGGTTGTAACTAGAACGGCGGCGGTCACGGGGATGGACTGGGCGAGCGTTAACTGGGCATCACCCGTCCCGGGCGGCGTGTCGATAATGAGAAGATCCAGCGGATCTTCAGGGCTGCCCCAGGCGGCATCATTCAGCATCTGCGTGATTGCTGACTGGACCATTGGTCCCCGCCAGATCATCGGTGCGTCGGCATCGGTCAGATACCCGATCGATAATGTATGGATGCCGTGAGCCAAAACCGGGCTGAGACGGCCGCTGGCATCGGCCTGCGGGCTGGCATCGGTTGCCCCCAGCATGGTTGGAATGGATGGCCCATAAATATCGGCATCGAGAAGCCCGACCCGTAATCCCTGTTTGGCAAAGGCTGCAGCCATGTTCACTGCGACAGTTGATTTTCCAACTCCGCCCTTGGCACTGGCAACGGCCAGAATCCGGCTGATGCCCGGTATTTGGCGGGTCGAGGGATCTTTTCGTACCATCGCTTGTGATAGCGCGTCATCTGACAGTCTCGCCCCTTTGCGTACCCGGGTCTGGCCGGCTTCAAGCGGAGGTTCGTCAGCTATTGTTGCGGCCGGATCACGTTCGGCCGTCATGACGATATTGGCCTTTTTGACACCTTCGACATTTAGCAGGCGTTCCCGCGTTTCGGCTTGTAAAGCGTCATTTACCTCTTCATTTTCAGGGTCGGCTGCGACAACCACCGTGACGGTACCACCCGCCCGAATACGGATGCCCAATAACCAGGAAGGATGTCCTAGAGCGTCCTTGATAACATCGTCCGAAACGATTTTATTTGGTTTCTTGTCACGAAACATGGGTTATTTCCTTGATGAATGGCATCAGAGACCGCACATAGTGATTCCGAGCGAAAATGCTAGACACGAGCTCACAGCGAATAGGAGGGCGGATGCCCTGGAACGAAAATAAAGGAGATGTTGACGTGGAAGACGATACGCCGAAAGCAAATGGCGGTCCATGGGGAAGTGGCGGCTCCAGTAATGGAAACGGCGGATCGCCATGGAATCGCCCGGGCGCTGGTGGAAAAGGTTCCGATCTTGAAGATCAGGTCCGGAAAATGCAGCAGCGCTTTGGTGGCGGCGGCGGCAATCGGCGAGGTCCGGGAAAAGGTCTCAACATTGGCCCTGGTGGTCTGGTTTTGCTGGCTGTAGCTGCCGTGATTAGCTGGCTTGCGACGGGTATCGTTGTGGTTGATGAAGGTCAGCGGGCCGCGGTCTTCCGGTTTGGCCAATATCAGACCAATTTCACGCCAGGTTTTCACGTTCACCTTCCGGCGCCAATCGAAACCCACGAGATTTTGCCGGCTGAAACCCAGCAGGAAACAACGATTGGGTCGACATCAGCCGAAAGCCTTATGCTGACCGGTGACGAGAATATTGTTGATGTCCAGTTTCGGGTTTTCTGGTTCTATGATCGCGAACATCCGGAAAACTTTATTCTGAATATAGATCGTGGTGGCCCCTTGGTGTCTGATGCGGCCGAGAGCGTGATGCGGGAAGTGGTTGGTAAATCAGCGCTGAACGCGGTTCTGACCGATGGTCGGGTGCAAATTCAGGCGACGGTAAAGGAACAGCTTCAGGCATTGCTGGATGATTATCGCGGTGGTGTGCAGGTGGAAAACGTCGAAATACAGGATGCGCGGGCGCCGGCACCGGTGCGCGACGCGTTTATCGACGTTATCAATGCGGGTCAGGATGCTGAACGGGCCGTGCAGGAGGCCATCCGTTTCAACAATGACATTGTCCCGCGCGCCCGCGGTGAGGCGCAGCGTATTCTTCAGGACGCGCAAGCCTATCGCGATCAGGTGGTCGCCGATGCGACCGGTCAGGCTGACCGCTTTACTCAAATCCTCAGCGAATACCGGAAAGCACCGCGTGTGACCCGGGAACGGATGTATCTTGAAACCATGGAGCGGGTATTGGGCCGGTCCGAAATAATGATCCTCGATCAAGACTCCGGCGCGGTTCCATACCTGCCGCTTGAGCGGCTGAATACGGAGAACGGACGATGAAACGATTTGGTTTATGTGGCGCAATTGCTGCGATCGTGCTTGGCGTCGGTCTCCTCAATTCATTCTTCATTGTTGACCAGCGTCAACAGGCCCTATTGCTTCAAATCGGGCGTTCGGTCGGTGTTTATAATGAGCCGGGCACTGATGAGGCCGGGCTGAAAATGAAGATCCCTTTCATTCAGAATGTCATAACTTATGACCGTCGTAATCTTGGTCTGGATGTTCCTGATATCGAGATTTTTGCTTCTAATCAGGAGCAATTGATTGTTGATGCATTTGTCCGATGGCAGATCTCGAACCCGCTCGAGTTTTATCAGCGCCTCGGGACCCAGCGCGAAGCGCAACGCCAATTGCTGCGGTTTACCGATACCGCGATCCGTAACGCCCTCGGGACGCAGCTCCCCGAAGAAATTATCTCGGGACAGCGGGCAGAGCTTATGGATCGCATTCGGGTCAATCTCAGTGATTCAATTGCCGGACGCGGTATCGACATTATCGATGTGCGGATCAAGCGGGTCGATCTGCCGGCTGATGTATCGCAACGTGTGTTCGACCGTATGGCGGCAACCCGGAATCAGGAAGCCGAGCAAATACGGGCTGAAGGTGATGAGCGGGCCAAGCTGGTCCGGGCCGAGGCCGAGCGGGCCAGAACCGTTCTATTGGCCGAAGCACGGCGCGAGTCTGAACAGATTCGTGGTGAAGGCGATGCGTTGAGAAACGAAATCTATGCGAGTGCTTATGAGCAGGATTCGGAATTTTTCCGGTTTCAACGAGCTCTGATCGCCTGCGAAGAAGCATTGAGTGCAAGAACGCGGATTATTGTCGGGCCGGAAAGTCTTGGGCTGTGTGACAATTTCATCGATCAAGCACGCCGGAACGGGCAAAGGCAGCGTTAGACCTGCGAATGCCGCTAGATAAGTGGTCAGTTCGCCCTCCGGTCGCGCGCCGGGGGGCGATGATCTTGGAATAGATTTATGGTTTGGACATTGATCTTTGCCGGGCTTGGTTTGTGGCTGGCTTTTGAGGGACTGATGTATGCCGCCGCGCCCGATGCTATGAAGCGTTTCGGTCGCTTGTTATCAGAGCTTCCCGAAGCAGCGATCCGTCAATTAGGTTTGTTATCCATGGCACTGGGTGTTCTGATTACCTATGTCGTGTTGCGGTTTGGCGCCGGTCTGTGATCAGGCCGCTGCGCGTATTGCGGTGGTTGTGTAGATAAGGCATGCCGGTTGCAATGATTTAATAATAGAAAGATGCTCTTCTGGTCGGGACTGTGATGTCTTGCCGGATGCCGGTAAGCGTGAGGCCGGGTAATGAGCCGAATGAGCCCAGCTTTCACCGGCGTGATTTTTCTCCAGATAAAGTCGGGACCAGCGCACTGTAAACTGGCATTATCTGGGACCCGGTGTGTCGGGATGGGGCGTTGTCGCCTATCAGATCTGGCTACGCATCCCATATAATTTCAGCATCGGTATAGCCCTGAAAATAGAGCGCCGTTGTCAGATCGGTGTGTTGAACAGCGGCGTCTGCGGCGGCTGCGACCAGTGGTTTGGCATGAACTGCCAGGCCGAGACCGGCGGCCTCGATCATTGCCAGATCATTTGCGCCATCGCCCATAGCGAGGCAGTCGGTGCGCGCGAGGCCGCGTCGTGACGCGGCCTCGTCGAGCGCGGTTAATTTGGCTTCGCGGCCGAGAATGGGACGGACGACCTCGCCTGAGAGCGTGCCGTCAGTTTCGACGAGGACGTTGCCCTGATGTGCATGGAAACCGACCCGTTCCGCGATCCGTTCGGTAAAGTATGTGAAGCCGCCGGATACGAGCAGGCAATGCGCACCATTCGCCGCCATGGTCCGAACAAGTTGCCTGGCGCCGGGCATTAGCGAAATGCGCTCATGATAACACGCTTCAAGTGCGGATACTGCCAGCCCCTGTAAACGTGATACCCGCTCTGATAGCGCTTCTTCGAAATTTAACTCACCAGCCATTGCGCGTGCGGTAATCGCGGCAATTTCATCTTTGATGCCGGCATAGGCGGCGAGTTCGTCGAGACATTCCTGCTCGATTATGGTTGAATCCATATCCGAAATCAGCAGTCGCTTTCGCCGGACCGAGGCCGGTAGCAGCGCCACGTCTGTTGCCTTTGGCAGGATTGCTTCAAGGGTCTGCCGGGCGGTCATTATATCGCCGCTGAGGATAATATCTGCCTCAATTGCACTGAGGTGTTGACGCCAGCCAAGTTGCCGAACTGAGCCCTGAACGGGCAGGCCGGACTGGGCGCAGGCATCCAGCATTGCTTCGGTGAGGTGGCTGACACTTAGGGTCGCATCTGACACAGCAGATACGATGCAGGCGGTGCCGGCTGAACGAGATGTCATTGGTATAGTCTCCACCTTTACGTCTTCGATTTCGCTTCATACGATTAGCTGTATGCAAACTGCAATCTTAATTCACGGTCCGACTGCCAGCGGAAAGACAAAATTGTCGGTGTCCTTGGCCCAGAAGTTTGGCGGCGAGATCGTCAATGCCGATTCTATGCAGGTCTATACCGACCTTAAAGTCATCTCGGCGCGACCGAGCAATGCCGAAATGCAGGACGTCCCGCATCATCTGTTTGGGCATATTCCGGCCGCCGAGCGCTATTCGACCGGGCGCTGGCTCGAAGAGGCGACCGCGACGATCGGCGATATCTGGCGTCGGGGCAAGCTGCCAATAATTGTCGGCGGTACCGGGCTGTATCACCTCGCCCTGATCGATGGTCTGTCTGAAATCCCGCCGATCCCCGAACATATCCGAGACGAGGTCCGGGCCATTTCGAAAGCCGGGGGCGCCGCTGCTCTGCGCGCCAGTCTGACGGCGTTTGATGCAGAAACGGCTGCGCGCTTGCAGCCGAATGACAGGCAGCGGCATGCTCGGGCCCTCGAAGTGTGGATGGCGACCGGAAAATCGATTGGCGCATTTCAAGGTCATAAAACCGGCGCCGTGCTATCACCGGGCAAATGGCTTGGTATTGCTCTCACCCCGCCCAGAGCGAAGCTCTACGCGCAAATCGATAAACGATTTGAGGGGATGTTAATGGACGGCGCGACAGACGAAGCCAGACGATTATTACAACTGGATCTGCCGCCGGATTTACCGATCCTGAAAGCCGCCGGCATGCCGTGGCTAATGTCTTATCTGCGTGGCGAGACCAGTCCCTTGATTGCGGCAGAAAATGCCAAACGCGACACGCGGCGCTACGCCAAACGGCAGTTCACCTGGATCAGTCGGCAATTCCCATTCTGGGCAAGAGTTCCGGTGACGGCGGTGGAGCAACGAAAAAGGGTAATTTCTGCCCTATTCGCCGAGCTTGACGATTAACCGAGG
>CBFHPC010000075.1:0-10183 GCA_965657655.1 Henriciella sp. | reverse complement strand
TATCATTGGGGCGCGAGCTGATATATAGCGCGACTAGAAGCAGGGTTGCGAGCATCGCTATGATGATCATGACACGCGGCCAGATAAGCCAGGATGACAGGATGCTGCCGGCAAAAATACCGCTCAGGGCGGCTATTTTTCCCGGCCGGCTCAAAGTGCCGTTTTCGACGAATGTTTTGATCTGTGGTCCGATACCACGTTGTCTGTAGATCCAGTCGCGCGATGGTGGATGCGATCTGGCGAACAGAATGGCCGCTATAATCCAGAAGATTGTGGTCGGCCATAAAGGGACGAACAGACCGATGCCACCGAGCAACAGGGAAAGGCTTCCAGTAGCTCGCAATATCCAGGTCACGCATGTGCCCCTGCAGCTGCAGCGCTGGCCCAAGCCCACTGGAAATTGTAACCGCCCAGCCAGCCGGTGACGTCGACACACTCGCCGATAAAGAACAATCCCGGTTGATGACTGCTTTCCATTGTTTTGGAAGATAATCCCTTGGTGCATATTCCACCAGCCGTAACTTCAGCGGTGCGCCAGCCTTCCGTGCCGGCCGGCTGCAGGGTCCATGTTTTCAGGGTGTCAACGATGACATCGAGCTGTGAATTAGACAATTCTGCAAGCTTGCGGTCCGCCAGATGCGCAAAGGCGTTGCAAATCAGCGGGACCATCCGGTTTGGAAGATGTTCGGACAAGGCCTGCTGCAGGGTCTGGGCTGGCGTGCGGTCGCGTTTTTCGACAAACCAGTCGCGTGTCGCATGGTCCGGGAAAAGGTCAATTTTAACAGTCTCTGATAGGTGCCAGTAAGATGAGATTTGCAGCATCGCCGGACCCGAAAGGCCGCGATGGGTGAAAAGCATATTTTCCTTGAAATCCGGGCCTTGTTCAGCCTGGCAGCGAACCTCGAGACTAACGCCGGATATTGCGGCGAAATTATCCTTGTCCTGCCCTGAGAATGTAAATGGCACGAGGGCCGGCCGGGTATCGATAATTGTATGCCCAAATCGTTCGGCAATATTATAGGCCAGCCCGCTGGCGCCCATTTTCGGAATTGATAATCCGCCGGTCGCAATGATTAAGGATCCGGCTTCTATGCGTCCGTCACTTGTATTGACGATGTATTTCCCTGCATTCGATTGGACATCAACAATGTCGGTATTCAGGGCCAGATGGCCGCCAGCATCAGACAGTTCCTGCAATAATACATTGATGATGGCCTGACTTTTCTGGTCGCAAAACAGCTGGCCGAGAACTTTTTCGGTCCAACTCAGCCCATGCGCCTGTAGCAGATCGCAAAAGTCATAGGGCGTATAGCGGGCGAGGGCTGATTTTGCGAAATGCGGGTTGTTTGAAATGAAATTTTGCGGATCGGTGTGGAGATTGGTGAAGTTACAGCGACCACCGCCCGAAATCCGGACTTTTTCTGCCGGCTTTCTGGCATGATCCACGACCAGGGTCGAGCGTCCGCGGGCGGCGGTACGCGCGGCACAAAACAGGCCAGCCGCGCCTGCACCCAAAACTAGACAGTCAACAATTCTCACTTGTAGCATCCTTTGCCGGGCGCGTTTGCGCGCAATAAAGCGGCGTATCAGAACTTGCGATTGAATGTTAGCTTTTGTTCCTGCCAGTTGATTAAAGGGGCCGTTATCACGCGGTTGTCGGCCTGCGCGGCCCGTGCCTTGTCGTCGAGTGAGGCATGGACAGTCATCCGTTTTAGTGTTTTTTTTTAATATGGCAGAAAATGACGTCGATGTATTAATTGTTGGAGCCGGCTTATCCGGGATTGGTGCGGCTTACCATTTACAGAACAAATGTCCCGGCAAGTCCTATGCGATCCTTGAGGCGCGCGACGCAATCGGCGGGACATGGGATTTATTTCGCTATCCCGGGATCCGGTCTGATAGTGATATGCATACGCTAGGCTATAATTTTAAGCCTTGGACCGCTCAGAAGGCTATCGCCGACGGGCCGGCAATTCTCGACTATGTACGCGAGACCGCGGCCGAGAACGGCATTGATCGTAAAATACGTTATAATCACAAGGTCGTCAGTGCGAGCTGGGATAGTGCGAAAGCGGTCTGGACCGTGACCGCGTCTGCCCATGGCGAGCCAATCGTGTTTACCGCCCGTTTTCTGCATATGTGCAGCGGATATTTCCGATATGAAAAGGGCTATATGCCCGACTTTCCGGGGCTGGCTGATTTTAAAGGTGAACTTGTTCATCCGCAAAGCTGGCCGGAGGATCTTGATTATGCCGGCAAGACCGTTCTGGTGATCGGATCTGGTGCAACGGCGATGACGCTGGTACCGGCCATGGCTGAAACCGCCGCGCATGTGACCATGCTGCAGCGCTCGCCGACCTATGTTGTGTCGCGACCCGCTGAGGACAAATTTGCCAATTGGATGCGGCGCTGGTTGCCACCAATGCTTGCCTATGGTCTCACGCGCTGGCGGAATGTATTATTACAGCTGTTTTTCTATGACCGGTCACAGAAGCGGCCGGAAAGGGTCAAAGAACTTCTGATTGACCGGGTCAAAGAGGAGCTTGGCCCCGATTATGATGTCGAGACGCACTTTACGCCGAGCTATAATCCATGGGACCAGCGGTTATGCCTCGTGCCTGATGGTGATCTATTCGAGGCCATCAAGCAGAACAAGGCCTCAATTGTAACCGATCATATTGATCATTTTAACGAGACGGGCGTCAGACTGAAATCCGGCGATCAGCTGGATGCAGATATCATTGTGAGTGCAACAGGTCTCGACTTGCAGTTTGCCGGCGGGGTCGAGCTGAGCGTTGATGGTGAAACAATCGTGCCGAATGAGTTACTAAATTATCGTGGTTGCATGATCTCGAATATTCCGAACCTTTTGAATGTTTTCGGATATACAAATGCCAGCTGGACGCTGCGCGCCGACCTGACGAGCGAATATCTTTGCCGGCTTATAAATCACATGGATAAAGAAAATTTTGTCGAGGTCCGACCCGTCGTCAAAAATAATGTTGAAGCTGAGGATTTTCTGGATTTCTCGTCTGGCTATGTCCGTCGAGCGGTTGAGAGGTTCCCCAAGCGTGGAACCGAGGCCCCCTGGGTGCTGAACCAGAATTATGCGAAGGATATTCTGTTGATGCGGCACGGACCTTTGAATGACGGGGCTCTGATATTTCGTAGAGCTCATGAAACAATCGAGCAGGTTGCTGGGCTGGATGCCGCTGCCGCGTAAATTAGTGGCCGACAATGGGATGATTTAACAGGGTGATTTTGCGTTCAATGTAAAAGGCGCAATTCCAGCTTGTATACTGCGCCAACGCGACGTATGAGGAAAATGTTGCCGCCTTAGCTCAGTTGGTTAGAGCGCCGGTTTGTGGAGCCGGAGGTCCTTGGTTCGAACCCAAGAGGCGGTACCATCCCAGCCTTTTTGCAGTTAATTCCCGCGATTAACGCGGATGCCCGGCATGGATCCCGGCCATTTCAGGTTTATGGCGAGGCATTATTTGTCAATAAAGCGGTAGACCGATATGCCACGTGCCCGCTCGTCAAATACGAGTTTCTTATTTAGCGGGGCATGGGCACGCGACGCACAATGCTGTCGTTCGCAGAGATAGCAATTGACCCCGACCGGTGTCGGCTCAGCCGTTTCGAGATCGATATTCTTCGAGTAAATCAAACGCTTCGCATAGGCGATTTCGCAGCCGAGCGCGATTGCAAGCTTAGGGCCGTGCTTTTCGTGAAACCCGTCGGTCCGGGAAATTGTTCTCGAGATCGAAAAATATGTGGTGTCGTCAGGCATTTGAATGATTTGCGGCCGAACCCGGCCGGGCGTCTCGAAAGTTTCATGAATATTCCATAGCGGACAGGCGCCACCAAATTTCGAGAAATGAAACCGGCCGGCGCTGAATCGCTTCGAGACGTTGCCCGCCGTATCGATCCGAACGAAAAAGAAGGGGATTCCCCGGGCATCGGGCTTCTGCAGCGTTGTCAGCCGATGCGCGGTTTGCTCAAAGCTGGTGCCAAACCGGTGGCTGAGCAGTTGAATATCATATTTGGTTTTTTCGGCTTCCTTTAGAAAGCTGTGATATGGCATCAGCAATGCAGCCGCGAAATAATTGGCAAGACTGACACGCGCCAGTCCGATCGATTCCTGATCGGTAAAGCCGGCCTCTTTCACCAGGCCGTCAATCGTATTGCGATGTTCGATCATGCCGAGCTGGAAGGCCATCTGGAACCGGCGGCCGGATTGCGGCAGCAGTTCTGATAAATCGATGCCGCGCTTGTGGCGGTCAAAATATCTTAGTGTATCTGCCATAACATCGACCGGGACGATCCGGACCCGCAAGCCATGATGATCCTGCAGGCGCTGGGTTAAGGCGACGTGTGGGACCTCGTGGCGAACCCCTAGCGTTGTTGACAGGGCTTCTGCAGCAGCATCCAGCTCGGGAAAATAGTTCCGATTATCATGCAGAAATTGTCGAACCGAATCGACGCTGCGTGCCGATTCTTCCAGGACTTCAACTTTTTCGCGGTCCGATAATGGATTGCTCTCGGAATAGGCCCGTAAAGCTAGTTCGCGATATTTGTCATATAAATTAACAAAGGCGCGGGCCATGCCGGGATTGGCGTTTACAACATCTTCAACATCGTTTTTGTCGATCGGCCCAGCTTCAAGGGTCGGGTCCCTGACGGCCTCCAGCAGTTCCGACACCAGCCTAGCGTCGGAGCCGCCGCCGAAATTGCTCATATCGAAATCATAAACCCGTGCCAGAGTAACTAGCAGGTTCGCACTGATAGGGCGCTGATTTCCCTCGATTAAATTTATATAGCTTGCCGACACGCCAAGGTCTTCGGCCATCTGGGCCTGGGTAATGCCGAGGGTGCGCCGTAACCGTCGCAGCCGCGGCCCGATCAGAAGTTTCTCTTTGCGCTCTGCCATTCTGTCGTCCTGATCGTTTACAAAATTTACAATTTACACAATTTAATTATTACAAGCTAAACATGAAAACCCAATATAATCAATTGGCTACTCGAAATTGTGAATTTTTGCAAATATAGTTGTGTCAAGAATTTACAAATCAGGAGTTAGTCCATGGCCAGTTTAATGACACCCGTTCGTCCGGATGATACGGCAGTCCTGATCGAGGTGAAAGCGACGACGACGGGCGTCGAACGGGTTCTGACCGAACCGGCATTGCAGTTTTTATCCGAATTGCAAACTCGTTTCGGGCCGACGCGTGACATGCTTCTTGAGAACCGGAAGCGTCGTCAGCGGCGATTTGATGCGGGCGAATTGCCAGATTTTCTGCCTGAAACCGAGGAGGTGCGGACAGGCCGTTGGGAAGTGGATCCGGTTCCTGCAGTCCTGAGAGACCGCAGAGTTGAAATTACCGGCCCGGTTGACCGTAAAATGATGATTAATGCCCTTAATTCGGGCGCGAAGATGTTCATGGCAGATTTTGAAGACGCATCGGCGCCGACATTCTCCAATATGATCGACGGTCAGGTGAATATGCAGGATTATGCGGCCGGGCAATTGAGCTTTACCGATCCCGCATCTGGTAAATCATATGCCTTGAACGACGAGACCGCGACGATGCTGGTGCGCCCGCGCGGCTGGCATATGCTGGAAGCCCACCTCGAAATTGGCGGTGCGCCGATGTCCGCCAGCTTGTTCGATTTCGGTTTGCACTTTTTCCATAATGGCAAGGCATTGTATGAGGCCGGGCGCGGTCCGTTTTACTATTTGCCAAAAATGGAAAGCCATCTCGAAGCGCGGCTCTGGGACGAAGTGTTCGAGTTCGCGCAGACCTATATTGGCATTCCGGTTGGCAGCATCAAAGCGACGGTATTGATTGAAACGCTGCCGGCGGCGTTTGAAATGGACGAAATTTTATATGAGTTGCGGCGGCATGCGGCTGGACTTAATTGTGGTCGCTGGGACTATATATTCTCATATATTAAGACCTTACGTAATCATCCGAGTTTTATCCTGCCGGACCGCGCGCAAGTCGGCATGGACCGGGCGTTTTTGCGGGCCTATTCACTGTTACTGATCCGCACGTGCCACAAACGGCGGGCGCATGCTATGGGCGGCATGGCGGCTCAGATTCCGGTCAAGAATGATGACGCCGCTAATCGCGCGGCTTTTGATAAGGTTCGCGCCGATAAATTGCGCGAAGTACAAGCTGGCCATGACGGGACATGGGTTGCCCATCCGGCGCTGGTTGAGGTTGCGCTTGACGTTTTCAATCAGCACATGCCGACGAGCAACCAGATTGTCTGCCAGCATGTTCTGCCGCGGGTCCATCGCGAAGATTTACTGAGCCCGCACAAGGGGGAAGTGACCGAAGCCGGGCTGCGAACCAATATTTCAGTTGGTATCGAATATACAGCTGCGTGGCTCAGTGGACGCGGCGCCGTGCCGATCCACAATCTGATGGAAGATGCTGCAACAGCGGAGATATCCCGAAGCCAGATCTGGCAGTGGCTCCGCCATGGTGTCAGTATTCTCGGGCCTGGCGATATGCCGGTTAAGCTGACCAGGGACGGCTTTAACATTATCTTGCAGGAAGAATTAGCCAAGATACGTGATGCTCTCGGCCGGGAAGCCTTCGAGGCCGGTCATTATCCGGTTGCCGCATCCATTTTCGCCGAAACGGCTAGCTCTGACGAGCTTGCAGATTTTCTTACCCTCCCAGCTTACGAGGCGCTGCGTACGCTCGCCTAACCCCTTTATCGAATAAATCCAGGAGATCGACATGTCGACAAGACCAACTTATCAGGCCCTTCGCAAAAGTGTATTAGACCGCTACCCCAACGGGGTCGTTCCCGGCGGTATCGATGTTGATCACATCGTGCAATTGAAGCTTCAGAACACTTATTCGACCCATCTCGATATTGCGCGGGACATGGCTGGCGTGATGCGGAAAGATATGGCGGCATACGATCAGGACCATTCCAAATTTACCCAATCGCTTGGGTGCTGGTCCGGGTTTCACGCGCATCAGATGATCAAGTCGGTCAAGCGGATGAAAGGGACGGCTGCAGGAACCTATGTCTACCTGTCTGGCTGGATGGTGGCTGGTCTACGCAACCGGTTTGGCCATCAGCCCGATCAGTCAATGCACGAAAAGACGTCCGTAGTGGACCTTATCGAAGAGATTTATGTGTCTCTGCGACAGGCTGACGAGGTTGCCCTGAATGATCTGTTTCGCGAGCTGAAAGCGGCGCGTGAAAAGGGAGCGCCCAATGATGTAATCGAGACAATCATCGCCAGCATTGACAATTTCGAGTCGCATGTGGTGCCGATTATCGCTGATATTGATGCCGGCTTCGGAAATGAGCACGCGACCTATTTGCTGGCAAAAGAGATGATCAAGGCCGGTGCCTGCTGCATACAGATTGAAAATCAGGTTTCCGATGCGAAACAGTGCGGTCACCAGGATGGAAAAGTAACCGTACCGCGCGAGGACTTTGTCGAAAAATTACGTGCCTGCCGTTTGGCGTTTGAGGAGCTTGGTGTCGACGAAGGTGTCATTGTCGCCCGAACCGATAGTCTGGGCGCTGGTCTGACCCAGAAAATCCCGGTCTCCCAGGCAGCTGGGGATCTGGCCTCTGACTATATCAAATGGCTGGAAGTCGAAGAAATAACCGCCGAGAACCCATTGTCCGAGGGCGAGCTCGCAATCTCCCGAGACGGTAAAATGGTGCGTCCAGTTCGTTTGCCGAATGGTCTGTTCAAATTCAGGGATGGCACCGGCGCTGACCGCGTTGTCGAGGATTGTATTGCCAATCTGACGATTGGTGGCGCGGATCTGTTGTGGATTGAAACCGATACGCCAGACGTTGATATTATCGCCGGCATGGTCAACCGGGTGAAAGCGGTCGTGCCGGATGCCAAATTGACTTACAATAATAGTCCGAGTTTCAACTGGACATTGAACTTGCGTAAACAAGTCCGGGCCGCCTGGATCGCCGAAGGCAAGATTAATGGCGATGACTATCCCGAGGCAGAATTGATGTCAGCGCGGTTCGATACTACCCCGCTTGGACAAGAGGCTGACGCGCGTCTGCAGCGTTTCCAGTATGATATTTCCGATCGTGCCGGTGTGTTCCATAATCTTATTACATTGCCGACTTTCCATATGACGGCATTTGCGATGGACCAGCTTTCGCAGGGCTATTTCGGTGAAGACAAAATGGCGGCCTATGTCCAGTCGATCCAGCGGCAGGAAATCCGTGGCGGCGTCTCAGCCGTCAAACACCAGCATGAAGTTGGCTCCGATCTTGGCGATACGTTCAAGGAAATGGTGGCCGGCGAGCGGGCACTAAAAGCTGGCGGTGTTCACAATACTATGAACCAGTTCGAGAACGTGGCCTGATTCATTCCCTTTTCCCTTCTCAAGCCCGACAGGTTTCCTGTCGGGCTTTTTTTTGTGAACGGCCAAAACCGGGATACATGGCGGACGGAGCCAAAATTTCATGTCTGCCGCCGGTCTGATAATGTCTGGGCGTGAGGATCGGACCGCATGCGCACTGCACGTCGCGCAACCGTCTGACGGTTTGTGCAGATGGGCTGGCGGACCAGGCGTCCTGCATCGGCTTGCGCGGCTCTTCCAGACAGGCAGCTTTACTTGTCGAAATAAAAACACAGCGGCACAGCCCCGGATGATGGGTGGTGTCGTAATCGCAGGCGGAGTAACAAATATTGGTCATAAGCGAAGACGTTTAGGCCTATATGGCGTTCATCATTTGCCAGGCATTTCACAAGTGTTGTTGAGCGGTTTACTTTGCACGCCTAAAACTGGGCGCGTTTGGTTTGACAAGGGACGAACGGTGTTTAAGACCTCGGTCGTTTCTAACCAATGGGGTAGTGCTAAACGAGATGGCGACCAAGGGAATTATTCTGGCGGGCGGAAGCGGAACGCGATTGTTCCCGCTTACAATTCCGGTATCGAAGCAATTATTACCCGTCTACGACAAGCCGATGATTTATTATCCGCTGAGCGTTCTGATGTTGGCAGGCATTCGTGAAATATTGGTAATTACGACACCACATGATCAGCCTTTGTTCAGGACACTTCTCGGCGATGGTGCTGCGTTCGGTCTGGACATTAGCTATGCCATACAGGCTGAACCAAACGGGTTGGCAGAAGCCTTTATCCTTGGTCGGGATTTTATCGGCGGCGACGATGTTGCTCTGGTTCTGGGGGACAATATTTTCTTCGGCCACGGACTCAGCGAATTATGTCAGACCGCCGCCAGCAAACCGAGTGGTGCCACCGTATTTGCCTATCATGTCGATGACCCGCAACGTTATGGCGTGGTCTCCTTTGATGCTGACGGGATTGTTACCAGTTTGGAGGAAAAGCCGGAGCGTCCGAAATCGAACTGGGCGGTCACAGGGCTTTATTTTTACGACAATGATGTTGTCGAGATTGCAAAAAACATTCACCCATCGGCTCGCGGCGAGCTTGAGATCACCGATGTGAACCGGGTCTATATGCAACGCGGTGACCTGACAGTGACAAAACTTGGCCGCGGGCATGCCTGGCTCGACACAGGCACGCATGAAACGCTATTTGATGCCGCATCCTTTGTCCGGACCATTGAGCGCCGGCAGGGCGTCAAGGTTGCCTGTCCCGAAGAAATTGCGTTCAATAATGGCTGGCTGACAGCGGCGCAGATCGAGGCGCGGGCGCAGTTCCACGGAAAAACGGAATATGGCGCTTTTTTACGCAAGCTTATTGCCGGCCCGGTAGCATGATAGAGATCTTACAAACGGCATTGCCCGGTGTGCTTGAAATTGTTCCCAGACGCTTTGGTGATGACCGAGGCTATTTTGTCGAGACATTTAATGCGACGCGTCTGAAGGATATCGGAATCGATGTCGATTTCTGTCAGGATAATCATTCTTATTCGCGCGATGCGGGCGTTTTACGGGGGCTACATTATCAAATGGCGCCGTTCGCGCAGGACAAGCTGGTGCGGGTGACGCGCGGCCGTGTGTTTGATGTTGCCGTCGACCTCAGACGGGGGTCTCCAACATATGCAAAATGGGTGGGTGTCGAGCTGTCGGCAGAGAAGGGTAACCAATTGTTTATTCCGCGGGGGTTTGCGCACGCCTTTCTGACATTAGAGTCTGACTGTGATTTTCAGTATAAGGTGTCGGCCTATTATTCGCCGGAAC
>CBFHPC010000074.1:0-10210 GCA_965657655.1 Henriciella sp. | reverse complement strand
GCTGCAGCCGCAATCTGCGATCCGGCATCCTGGACTTCGACCCAGCCCTTGGAATAGGCCGGGATCGTATCGAGAGACGAGTCCCGCTGGCTCGGATCGCGGGCTGGGATATGGAATGCATTATGCAGCCATTTTGATGGCTGCGCGCCGACCGAACGCAGCGCCGCTTCGGCCTTTTCCGGTGTTGCCTTCAACGTATTGACCCTGACATCGACGTCCGCCCGCACAGCCATGGCCTGGGCCTCAACAATAATATCTTCTGAAAAAGCCCGTTGCATATGGGGTGTAAGCCATGCGGGAAAATCTCCGGTCGCGGACGCATCAGCTGTCACATCGGGGGCAAGTACAAGCCGTTCACGTTCCTTTAGGGTTAGGGCCGACGGCGCATGCGGTTCATCCATTGCGGCATCGATACGACGAATATCCCACTTCCATGCATGCGCCAGTGCCCCCAATATCAAACCACGGGAACTGTCATCACCCATCGCATGTGCAATTGAGTTTCTTTTCCGAAGCGCATCAAGCACCAGGCCTGACACCCAGGCTCTGTCTTTACTGCCTGCATAGCGCGCCCGTTTCCCCCAATCACGGATTGCTATCTTCACCGGCTGATGCCGACCCGTTATGTCGTTTAAAATATCAATCGCCGCTGCTATACGACCGCCATCGCGCATGTTAAAAACCCTTTAAATTTTGAGGGGACCAGTACAGCCCCTTTAATAAAATGCAAATGGGGTCGAACATTGTCAGTAGTTTTTGATAAAATGATAGGGCTTCAAAAAGCCGGCAAACAAGACTGGCGACGATTAGGCGACCTCACCGCCGAAGCCTTTTATGATGATCCGGTACTGCAATGGTTATATGGCAGCGATCGCGCTGTCCGGTCCAATTTCCGAATTCTTGCCCAAGAGATCTACCTCAAATACGGCGCGTGTTATTTTAATGGAAATCGCGGTGCAGCCATGTGGTTGCCGCCCGATGCAAATCCGCAAGCCAGCCGGATGCTGAAGTTGAAATTTGCCCTTGGGCCAGGGCTTTTCGGAAAGACCGGGGCTGTAAAACGCGCTATGGAACTTGGCGAGATTATGCGCAAATATCATCCTGAAACACCACATGCCTATCTCTTTTCAATCGGCACATCGCCAGCAGCGCGCGGCAAGGGACATGGCAAGGCCCTGTTACGCCCGATTATTGAAGCCTGTGATGAAGCGGCTGTTCCGATCTATCTTGAGAACTCAAATCCGAAGAATCATGGATTTTACACGTCATGGGGCTTTAAACCGATCGGCGAATTCGCCGCCGGTGAAGGCGGCCCGCCCCTGGTGCCAATGTGGCGCGACCCGCATCACAAACAGGCGGATTTCGGGTTCTAATTCTCAGCTGCTATATCTGATCGCAAACGATCCGAGCTCAACAATCAGCGCAAGCACATGACACTAAGGCTCTGACGGCTATTCTCCGCAGATTCATATTGTCGCTAGGATCAGGATTGGCGCCCCAATCGTGACAATAGGCTGCTCGTATCCCAGCGGCTGCCGCCCATCATCTGAATATCGGCATAAAACTGATCGACAATAGCGGTGATTGGCAATGACGCGCCATTCTGTCTTGCTGTTTCGAGTGCAATTCTCAAATCCTTGCGCATCCAGTCCACGGCAAAGCCGTGCTCATAGTCGCCGTCGCGCATGGTCTGCCACCGGTTTTCCATCTGCCAGCTCTGTGCAGCGCCGCCGCGAATAGCCGCAATGGTCTGATCAATATCAAGCCCAGCCCGCTCGGCGAAATGCAACCCCTCGGAAAGCCCTTGCAGCAAGCCTGCAATGCAAATCTGGTTTACCGATTTCGCCAATTGTCCGGTCCCAACGGGACCGACTAACGTCATCGACCGGGCATAAGCCGAGACAATCGGAGAGATCCGGTCAAAATTGGCTTGTTCTCCGCCGCACATGACTGTCAGCACACCTTGTTCTGCGCCCGCCGCACCGCCAGATATTGGCGCGTCAACGAACCCAGCCTGTTTACGATCGGCCCGATCGTGCAGCTGGCGCGCGAGGCCCGCGCTTGCTGTCGTATGATCAATCACGATCATTCCAGGACGGATAGCGGCCTCGATCGCCTCGAAAACTTCCAGCACATCAGGATCATCACCAAGGCATAAACAGATAAATTCAGCACCCTCGACCGCCTCCGCAGGTGTCGAGCTGCCCCGTCCCTGGTGAGCAGCGAGCCAGGCATCCACTTTACCCGAACTACGGTTCCACACTGATACGTCATGACCACGGGACGCCAGATGCCCCGCCATTGGAAAGCCCATCACGCCAAGCCCCAGAAACGTCACCTTCGCCATATCTAATACCTCCCGCAAATCTGCCAGGACCAGACCAGTCTTGCCGGTTTGGCTGACATAAGACCCTGTCGCCGAAGCAATAATCATAACATAGGGTCGGGAACCATACAGGATACACGATTTCTGTGTATTATTTGGCACACCTATACGGGTCGCGTCACCAATCCCTTGTCAGCGGGGACGCATCTCTTATTACTGGTCCCCTTGGGTGCAGCATACTATTTCAGGTCGTCTGATCATCACCCGCGGGAGCGCACATGTATATAGACGCTTTGGCACACTGGCCGATGTGGGCAAGCCTGGGCGCGGTGATTGTAACTATCATCGTGTACACTCTGGACCGCTGGTCCATGGAGCTGGTCTCGATTTCTGTCATTGCAGCACTTCTACTGGTGTTCAGCCTACCCAGTGCGACGGCCCTTGACGGGACGCATATCAGCCCGTCAGACCTGCTGGCCGGCTTCTCAAATCCGGCTTTAATCACGATTATGGCGCTTCTTATCATTGGCCAGGGTCTGTTCCAGACCGGCGCACTGGAAGCTCCGACCAGAGCATTGATAAAATCCTATAATCAGCGCCCGACCCTCACAATTCTGACGGCCTTTCTAGCGGTCTTCATGACCAGCGCCTTAACCAACAACACGCCCGTCGTGATTATGTTTCTTCCGATTATGTCGGCACTGGCCGGACGCATGGATGCGTCAACCTCGAAATTGATGATGCCACTCAGCTTTGTTTCGATTATGGCCGGCATGACAACATTAATTGGAACCTCGACCAATTTGCTGGCGGCAGATGGCTATAAACGCATAACCGGCGAGCAGCTCGGCTTTTTCGATCAGACAGAATTCGGTCTTATTCTCGCGGCGATTGGGGGCCTCTATCTCTTGATTGCATCGAGATATCTTCTTCCGGATCGCGACGGCTTTGCCGAAACAATGGTTCAATCGGGCAAACAATTTGTCGCCCAATTCGAAGTTACACCGGGTCATTTTCTAGATGGCAACCAGGCGGTTGCCGGCATGTTCCCGCGCCTTGGTGATATGACCATCAGACTTATCCAGCGCGGCGAAAAGGCAATCCTTCCGCCATATGACGACTTAACCCTCGCCCCCGGCGACATTGTGATTGTCGCGGCCACCCGGCAGGCATTGACCGATCTATTATCGGGCAAACCCGATCTCTTGCGGGATATATGGGGTAGTGATTTTTCCGAGGCAAACAGCGAAACCGATGAAGAACAATTGGGTCTTGTCGAAGCCATCATTGCGCCAGGATCGCGGATGGCCGGTCGTACCGTCGAGATGCTTGGCTTCAGGAGGTTAACCCAGGCGGTAACCCTTGGCATCCAGAGACGCTCCAGAATGATCCGGACACATCTTGGTCAAATCAGGCTGGAGGCAGGCGACACCTTGCTATTATGCGGCCCGGTTAGCGCATTCAGAGACCTGCGCAGCAATCGTGACCTAATATTGCTGGAATGGTCGCAAAGCGAATTCCCGATAAGCAATAAAGCCATTTTTGCCCGTATCATTACGCTGGTCATGGTCATCGCAGCAGCGTCCGGACTGGCCAGCATCGTTGTAGCATCGGTCGTCGCAGCCACAGCCATGGTTGTATTCCGCTGCCTTAATCACCGTCAGGCCGGGCGAGCGCTGGATCTTAAAATCTATCTTATAATCGCGGCCGCGCTGGCGATGGGAACGGCGCTCGAAGCGACTGGTGCTGCCTCCCTGATTGCGAATGCTGTAGTTGACGTTTCAGCGCCTCTTGGTCCCTATGCGACATTATCCGCGATTTTTCTGGTCGTTGCACTGATGACCAATATTATCAGCAATGCCGCAACTTCGGTCCTGTTCACGCCGATCGCCATGTCGGCAGCCGATCTTGTCGACGCCGATCGCTTCCCGTTCCTGCTGGCGGTAATTTTTGCATCAAATTGCTCCTTTGCGACCCCGATCGCCTATCAGACAAACATGCTGGTAATGGGACCGGGCCATTATAAATTTGGAGACTTCTTGAGATTTGGCGGGCCACTTATACTTCTGATGTGGGCCTCGTTTTCCATTATCGCGCCTTTAAGGTTTGATCTATAGAGGCTAGTATAATCGTATGAAGCTCGACGAGACCCTTTTCACTTTTCCAGGTGTCAATCAGAATCTACGATTCTATGTGACCAATCCCGGCCCCTGTCCGTACCTGCCAGGGAAACTGGAACGAAAAGGATTCACCCATCTTACGCAGTCGCAACCTGATGCCCTGCACGATGCGCTGAGTCAGGCCGGATTCCGTCGCAGCCAGTCAGTCGCCTACCGGCCCGCCTGCAGTAACTGCAATGCCTGCCGCAGTGTCCGGTGTCTGGCCTCACAATTCAAAACCAGTCGCAATCACAAGAGAATTCTTAAGCAAAACGCCGATCTGGTGCGCCGTCCGGTCGTCGCACAGGCGACACGGGAACAGTATCGTCTTTTAAAAGCCTATCTTGGAAACCGGCACGAAGGCGGCGGAATGTCCGGCATGTCTTATCGCGATTATTGTGGCATGGTAAATGACAGTCCGGTCAAGTCTGTCGTGTTCGAGTATCGTCAGAATGGTATTCATGACGCCCCGCTTATGGCGGTCGCGCTAACCGACATACTGCGCGACGGTCTTTCTATGGTCTACACATTTTTCAATCCGGAAGACAGTCGTCGCAGCCTCGGATCATACATGATACTTGATCATATTCTGCATGCTCGCGAGCTCGGACTGCCGCATACCTATCTGGGCTACTGGATAAAGAATAGCGACAAGATGAGCTATAAAAGCCGCTTTAAACCGCTCGAAATTCTCGATGGAAGCCAATGGCGACTTATGCAAGACGACGAATAATAAAAACACAGAATAATTAAAGGTGCGCTGACACCAGAAAACTGGGAGAAACACATGATCGATCGCCGAAAACTTCTGACCGCCGCAACCGTCGGAGCAACGGGTCTTGCGGCGAGCGCCTGTGGCCAGTCCGAAGCAAATAATTCGACGGCAGCGTCATCCGGTCCGGCGGTTATCCGTCGCAAGAAACGACTGATCATGACAACGACATGGCCGAAAGATTTACCCGGCCTCGGCACCGCAGCAACGCGTGTTGCCGAGCGTGTTAAGGCACTGTCAGAAGGCGCGATCGAAATTACGGTCTACGCGGCCGGCGAACTCGTCCCAGCCTTCGAGGCCTTTGATGCGGTGGCATCCGGCAATGCCGACATGTATCACGGGGCCGAATATTACTGGCAGTCAAAGTCGAAAGCTTTCAACTTCTTTACCGCAGTTCCGATGGGAATGACGGCGGCTGAAATAAGCGGCTGGATCGATTTCGGCGGCGGTCAGGCGCTGTGGGAAGAATTGTCGGGCCAGCATGGCGTGATCGCGCTGCAAGCTGCCAATACGGGTCATCAGATGGGCGGCTGGTTCAAGCGCGAGGTCAACAGCCTTGATGATTTTCGCGGTCTGAAAATGAGAATTCCCGGTCTCGGTGGCGATGTCATTCGCAGCCTCGGCGGTGCCGCTGAAACGCTGCCAGGCAATGAAATATATCAGGCACTGCAAACCGGTCGAATTGATGCGACAGAGTGGGTTGGACCATGGAATGATTATTACCTCGGCTTCCACCGCGAAGCCAAATATTATTATGGCCCCGGATTTCAGGAGCCCGGCGCCTCTCTGGCTTTGGGAATAAACCGCTCGAAATGGGATAGCTTTACCGCAACCGAACAAGCCATCATCCGGTCGGCCTGTAATGAAGTGAACCATTATTCGATCGGCGAATTCACCTATAATAATGGCGTCTATCTCGACAAGCTGGTCAAAGACGAGGGGGTCGAGTTACGTCAGTTCCCGGAAGACGTTATGGCGCGCGTGGTCGAAGTATCGGCTGACATTCGAAGCGATGCCGGCAGTGGGGGCGAACTTGAACGACGTATCCATGCAAGTTTTGAAACAGCCCTCGCCCAGTCTCGCGGCTGGGCCAGCATAAGCGATGGACCGTTTCTTGCGGCACGAGGCCGTTAATCACCCATGGCAAGCTTAATCGATATCATTGGGACAGGCTTAATCTGGCTGGGACTAGCCCTGCTGCCGTTTATTCTCTGGCCGATTGCAGTGCTCATTCAACCTGGAATACTCCATCGCGCCGCGAGCCGGCTGATAAAATTGCAGGATAGAGTCTCCGGCATTGCGATTTCGGTGGCTGCCTCACTGGCCTTTTTCATTATTCTCATTCAGCTTCTATCGGTGCTGCTGCGCTATGTTTTTGGGCTAAGTTTCTCATGGCTGACCGACAGCATCATATTCTCGTTTGCGAGTATTTTCATGCTTGGTGCCGCCGGCACACTCAAATCCGACGGACATGTGCGGGTTGATATCTTTCGGCGATATTTCAGTCCGAGACTGTCGGCAATAGTCGAACTAGCCGGATCATTGCTCTTTCTCGTTCCGATCTGTCTTCTCGTAATTTATTCGAGTGCAGGTCTGGTTGCCCGAAGCTGGTCAATTTTAGAGCCTTTCAATGAAAGCGATGGGCTACCGGTACGCTATCTGTTCAAGTCACTGGTCCCGGTTTTCGCGGTTCTGATGATTAATCAGGGGCTGTCGCAGGCGACCAAAGCGGCCCTGATCCTGCGTGGATATCGATCCGCCTCAGATACTGCCCATAATCAGGATGCAACGCTATGATAGAAGTCGAGGCAATTCTTGCGCTAGCCATGTTTGCGACAGCCATGCTTGCCCTGCTGGCGGGTTATCCGGTTGCACTGACCCTTGGCGGGGTCGGTCTGATCTTCGGAATTATCGGCGTCGAACTCGGTCTGATCCCCCTGCCCATTCTGCGTAACCTGCCGAGCCGAATTCTCGGGTCGATGGAAAATCAGGTGTTAATTTCGGTACCGCTCTTCGTTTTAATGGGTGTGATCCTTGAGCGCTCAAGAGTCGCTGACGACCTTCTTGATACCGCCGGGCGTCTGCTACAGAATGTCAAAGGCGGCATGGGCTACGCCGTGGTGATCGTGGGCGCGCTTCTGGCCGCATCAACCGGTATTGTTGGCGCCACCGTTGTAACAATGACCCTCATCGCCTTACCAGCCATGCTACGCCAAGGCTATGATCCAAAACTGGCGACAGGGACGATTGCGGCATCCGGCACGCTTGGTCAGATTATTCCGCCATCGATCGTTCTGATCCTGCTGGCAGATGCGGTATCGACTGCCAATCAGGCTGCCGCCGCACGGTCGGGACAAGGCGCCGGCGTGGTGTCTGTCGGTGACCTGTTTGCCGGCGCGATTGTCCCGGGCCTCATGCTGGTCGGTCTGTACCTGCTCTATCTGCTCTGCGTCTCGATCATAAAACCGGATTACACGCCCGACCTTGCCCCCGATGCCGACCAGCCAGCTCTGCGGCTTAGAGATGTCCTGATCACACTCGGCGCACCACTTTTGCTAATCTTGGCCGTTCTGGGCTCGATCCTTGGCGGCCTGGCATCGCCAACTGAAGCCGCCGGGGTTGGCGCAGGCGGCGCATTGCTTCTGGCTGGCCTGCGCCTCGCACCCGGTCAGAGCTCAAAATGGCCGGTGCGCTTTATTCTAGCCGCACTTGCTGCCTTGCCTTTGCTCGGTCTTCTCGCACGCAATTTTGATCTAAGCCTGATCGCCACATCCGGCCTGTTGCAGCTGGTTTTAACAGCCTTCGCAATCGGCCTGTGTTTTACTTTGATATTCGGTTTGGCGATGGCTGCTCTGGTTCTGAAGCGCGCGCGGCAATTACACGACACGCTGAATTCAGGAACCCAGATTACCAGCATGGTGTTCCTGATTTTAATCGGCGCCTCGCTTTTCGCGCTCGTGTTTCGCGCCCTCGGGGGCGATCATTATGTCGAAGCCCTGTTAACCGGCCTGCCAGGTGGCATGTGGGGCGCGCTTGTCGCAACAATGCTGGTAATGTTTGTGCTCGGCTTCTTTCTCGACTTTATAGAAATCGTTTTCGTAGTCGTCCCGATTGTGGCCCCGCCTTTAATTGTGCTGGGGGCCGACCCCGTCTGGCTGGCCATCCTGATGGCGCTCAATTTACAAACGAGTTTCCTGACACCACCATTCGGCTTTGCCCTATTCTACTTGCGCGGCGCCGCACCGGACGGTGTTGAAACACTCGACATCTGGCGAGGCGCCATACCTTTTATCGGCCTGCAGCTTCTCATGATCTTGCTGGTTGCGTCGATCCCGGCTCTGGCAACCCATTTACCCGATCAGTTGCGATAATCAGCCCACTCGCGATAATTTCGGTATCGGAAATAAAAGCAATAGCCTGCTGTCAGCTGCTAATCAGCTCCCTGACCCGTTCGAAAATCCGGTCGAACATCTCCTCGGTCAGGCGGCCTGTATTGGTATTATAGCGCGAGCAATGATAACTCGAGATCAGCCGGATGGCGCCGATCTCATACTCGACGCCATGACCGAACGGGTAATCCTTTAATTTGACCCCAAGCGCTCTGAGCGTGGAATCATGGCTGATTTTACCAAGACAGACGACCGTTTTCAGCGCTTTAAGGCTGGCTATCCGAGATGACAGGAATGGCCGGCAAGCATTTATTTCCGTCCCGACCGGCTTGTTTTGCGGCGGTACGCAACGAACCGCATTCGTAATCATGGCATGTCGCATTCTGAGGCCATCATCGCTACGCTTATCATACTGCCCATCACAGAAGCCAAACTTTGCGAGCGTGCCAAACAACAGGTCACCGGCCCAGTCACCCGTAAATGGACGCCCGGTACGATTGGCACCGGTCACACCCGGTGCGAGGCCGACGATGAGGACATTTGCGGTTTCCGCACCAAAACTTGGCACCGCGCCATTATACCAGTCGGGATGAGCGCTTTTATTATTATCACGATAAGCGACGAGCCGGGGACAGAGATCGCAGTTTTTGGGTGCTTCAGGGGACATCGGCTGGTATTTCACCTCGTTAAATATCGAACTCTCGCTATGTTTTCTAATGGCATGTCTATCCGCGCTTGACAAAGCCCCTACATTGCGGGAAGGGGCGGCTTGCTCTCGACCAAACGTCAGCATATACTCGACGTAAGAGGAGATTTTCATGGCTCGAATAACAGTAGAAGATTGTGTTGAACGTGTACCGAACCGTTTCGATTTGATCCTCCTTGCGGCACAGCGCGCTCGCATGATCCGCGAAGGATCTCCGATGACTGTTGAACGTGATAATGACAAGGATCCGGTTATCGCTCTGCGCGAAATCGCTGACCACAATGTCGATCTCAAATTGGTCAAAGAATCCCTTATTTCGGATCTGCAGGAAATCAGACCCGGTGAAGAGGAAGAACGTGAAGCCGATCAATTGGCGTTGCAAAGCGCACCGGCAGCCACCGAAGAGGACGTCATGCGCGCCTATCAGGCAGAATTAGAGTCTGGCCGCGACGACCGCATGTAAACCTATGAGTCAGGCGACCGCCAGCCAATCACACCGGTCGCGTGATGACGGAATGGTGCGAAAATACGCGCTGGATGAATTCCATCCATCTGAAGAACCGATACTTACGCCAGACCAGCTGGCCGATCTCGTCATCTCCTATCAGCCTGATGCTGATCGCGAGCGGCTGATCGCGGCCTATGCCTTCGCCAAAGAAAAGCATGGCGTTCAGAAACGTCAGTCCGGTGAGCCTTATTATTCCCACCCAATTCGGGTCGCGACGCTGCTCGCTTCGGTACATCTTGACCAGGCGGCGATTTTGGCGGGCATGTTGCACGACACGGTTGAAGACTGTGAATCGGTTTCTGTAAGCGATATCGAGAAGATTTTTGGCAAGGGTGTTGCCGAACTTGTCG
>CBFHPC010000073.1:0-10274 GCA_965657655.1 Henriciella sp. | reverse complement strand
CCATCATGCCGGCAATTCATCGGGCATTGTCGACGGTTCTGCAGCTGTTCTGTTCGGCTCCAAAGAGATGGGCGAGAAGCATGATCTGAAGCCGCGCGCACGAATCCGGGCGATGGCCTCGATTGGTTCGGAGCCGGGCATCATGCTCACCGGACCGACCTATGTCACCCAGAAAGCCCTGAAAAAGGCCGGGATGGATGTTGGCGATATTGATTTATACGAGTTGAACGAGGCTTTCGCTTCGGTGCCAATGCTGATGATGCAATTGCTCGATATTCCACATGAGAAAATGAATGTGAATGGCGGTGCAATTGCATTCGGACACCCATTGGGCGCTACCGGGGCCATGTTGCTGGGGACGATGGTCGACGAGCTCGAGCGGACCGGCAAGGAAACCGCGCTCGTGACCTTGTGTGTCGGGGCCGGCATGGGCACGGCGACAATTATCGAACGCATTTAAAGACGGGGATCCGCCATCCGGATGACCGCACGGGCCTTGTCAGAGGCCTTGTCAGATTAACAGATAAAGTAGGGTCGGGGCCGGCGTGCCCCGAGAAAAACAGATGAATTTGGAAACATTCAGTTTTGATATTGATGCTGATGGCATTGCGCATGCCATCTTTGATGTTCCGGGCCGTAGTATGAATACGCTGACCGGTAAGGCCGTGGCTGATATTATTGCGATTACGCAGGAGGTCGCCGGCAATGACGCGATCAAAGGCCTGGTCATATCATCTGGCAAAGCGTCCGGTTTCTGCGCTGGTGCCGATCTTGGCGAGATGGGACAGAGCGCCGGCGGTGGCAAGGCGGCATCCGACATGACCGAGGCAGAGCTTAAGAAACAGGCGTTCGAACGCGGTTTTTCCCTGAACAAAACGCTGCGTGAGCTGGAAACCTGTGGCAAGCCGGTTGCCGTGGCACTGAATGGCCTTGCGCTCGGCGGCGGGCTGGAAGTGGCGCTAGCCGGCCATTACCGGGTTGCGGCAAATGATAATCCGAAAATTCAGTTCGGACTGCCTGAGGCCAAAATAGGTCTCTTGCCGGGTGCCGGCGGCACTCAGCGTCTGCCGCGACTTGTCGGCGTGCAGGAGGCATTACCACTCATCTTGCAAGGCAAGAGTTTCGATGCTGAGAAGGCGTTGAAAATGGGTGTCGTGAATGAGCTGGCCGCCGCGTCTGAGACGGTTGATAAAGCCAAAGCATGGGTGAAAGCCAACCCGACGGCGAAAGCGCCATGGGATGAGAAAGGCTATAAAGTACCCGGTGGTGTGCCGCATCGTAGCCCGGGTGCAGGTCAGGTCGCCACATTCTCGAATGCGATGCTCGCATCGACGACTTATGGCAATTATCCGGCGCAGAAGAATATTCTATCATGTGTCTATGAAGGTATTCAGGTGCCGATCGATGCCGGTCTGAGAATCGAGACGCGATACTTTATCAATACCCAGCAACGTCCCGAGGCAAAGGCGATGATCCGGTCGCTCTTCCTGTCGACACAGGCGTTGTCAAAAGGCGCAAGCCGTCCACAAGGTGTGCCGAAATACGATATCAAGAAAGTTGCTGTGATCGGCGCGGGCCTGATGGGGGCCGGGATTGCTTATGAGCAGGCCAGGGCCGGAATTGAAACCGTCTTGATCGACGTCTCGGTTGAAAATGCCGAGAAGGGCAAGGATTATTCGCGCAAGCTGGTCGAGAAGCAGGTGTCTCGCGGCAAAATGCAGGCTGATAAGGGTGAAGCATTGCTGGCAATGATTCATCCAAGCGATAATTACGACGATATTAAGGGCGCCGATCTCGTCGTCGAAGCGGTGTTCGAGAACCCTGAACTTAAAGCCGACATTACGGCCAAGGCCGAGGCGCAACTTGCCGAGACGGCGGTGATGGGGTCGAATACCTCGACCTTACCGATTACCGGCCTGGCCGAAGCGTCAAAGCGTCCGGAGAATTTTATCGGGATCCACTTCTTCTCGCCGGTCGAGCGTATGGGTCTGGTCGAAATTATCATGGGCGAGAAGACAACCGAGGAAACGCTGGCTAAGTCGATCGATTATGTTCTGGCTATCCGGAAGACGCCAATTGTGGTCAATGATTCCCGTGGATTCTATACATCGCGCTGTTTCGGAACCTATACGCAGGAAGGCATGGCCATGCTCAGCGAGGGTATCAAGCCGGCGATTATCGAAAATGTCGGACGTCAGTCTGGAATGCCGATGGGGCCGCTGGAAGTGTCTGATAGTGTTGGTCTCGACACTGCGCTCAAAGTTGGTCGTCAGATGGCGGCGGCAGCGGGTATCGATTATAATGGCAACGAGCTTGGCCAGATGATGGCCTGGCTAGTCGAGGACCAGGGCCGGGTTGGACGCAAGGCCGGCAAGGGTTTCTACGATTACAATGAAAAAGGCCGGCCGGCCCGATTGTGGCCCGAACTCAATGCTCAGATTGATATCAAGGTTGACGAATGTCCGCCTGCCATGAAGACCGAAATCAAAAACCGGCTTCTGGTCCGGCAGGCTATCGAAGTTGCCCGCTGTTTTGAGGAAGGCGTCATAACCGATGCGCGTGATGGTGATATCGGGTCGATCCTGGCCTGGGGCTTTGCGCCTTATACCGGTGGCTGCTGCTCATATATCGATTTGATCTGGGGTATTGGTCCGTTTGTCGCCGAAGCTGAGCGGCTTGCCGACAAATATGGTGACCGTTTCCGCCCGGGTCCGATGTTGAAGGATATGGCGGCGAAGGGCGAGGGATTCTATGACCGTTTCCCGCCGGCTGGCGAGACGGCAGCCGCTGCTTAACCATTCGCACTAGAAGCGTCGCGAAAGACCGGGGCTTGGCCCCGGTCTTTTTTATGGCGCTGCTAAACATATACGGGAATCTACGGATAATAACCCAACCATCGCCGATCTATCCTCGTCCTATGAAGGAGGCTAGAAGATGACAGTCTATGCATTACTCGGCGGGGATGTTGAGCAAGTTCCGGAACAGATTGCCTGTGCGGCGGCGATTGCCAGCAGATTGAAAATGTCCCTGACCGGCCTGGTCGCTATGCCAGACCCGGCGCAGGCAGCGGTATTCGTTGCAGGCCCGGATATGGTGATGACCGGCAGTGCGGGTATCGATGCCGTTGCGAAGGCGCAGACCTATCGCATAAAATCGCTTCGGTCGGCTTTCGACAAGGCTTGCACGGGGCTACCATCCTCCCTCGATACCGACTTTGTGCACCAGGTGGGGAGTGTTGCTTTGAGAGCCGCCGGTGCGGCGATGCTATCGGGCGCTCTGGTTCTGCCGCGACGATCGGTCGAGACGGTCCACCCTTTAAATAGCGCGTTTGACTATGTGCTGATGGAGGCGCACTTGCCGCTAGTTCTGGCGAGCCGGGTCACGGTCCCGGATGAGACCTGCTTGATCGCATGGGATGGCAGTACGCAGGCGGCGCGGGCCGTTCGCCTGCATGCCGATATATTAAGATCATATGACAAGGTCGTCATTTTCCAGAATACCGAGAAGCTCCGTGATTCAAGCTATAGTGCGGGCATGGCAGATCCCAATATTTTGCGGGACTATCTTGTTGACCGCGGCTGTAAAGTTGAAATTGCGACCTCTGACGAGGTTGTATCTAAGGCGCTTGAGAAAACTGCCCGCGATTATAATGCCGGCCTTCTGATTATGGGCGCCTACGGTCATAGCCGGCTCGGCGAATTATTGTTCGGCGGGACGAGCCGGGCTTTGTTGCACGCCGATGCGGGACCGGCGCTTGCACTGGCGCACTAATGCGGGAGACGAGTATGGGTTTGAGTCGTATCATCCTGCGCTTGGCGAGGAATCCCGGATATCCGCGGGGTGACGATCGCCGGGGCTATGTCATCGTTGCGCCACTCGACAGCGATGGCAAAATTGATGTCGACCAATGGCGCGATCATCGCGAACTTTGCACTGTCATTCGATTTGACCCCGATCCCGATTTGCGTGCCGATGGCGTTTTAACCCATCGCGGATCACATTGGCGGTTTCATTATGATGAACCGCATGAGGGACCAGATGAGGGCGGATATAATTTACAGGATCATGTCTTTCGCCCGGGCGAGTATGTTACGATTAACGATCATGGCGTGACATCGCTTACTTTTATCGTCTCGGAAGTGACCCGTTACCGGCCGTCTCCCGACTGAGTTTTTGAACACCTGAACACAAGACAACGAAAACAGGCGGAAATGTCATGTTTTTGCCCTGTTTTTGTTCGCATGTTCGGCGTAAACAAAGCTTGGTTTTAAAGGCTGGTGCTATGCTTGTTTCGATCACGTCAATTTTGCTATCCGCATCACTAATGCATGCGCAACTTGCATCCGTCGCGATGCGACAGAATCTAATGGCGGAGGTCGGCCCTCTTATCGACACGGCCGCGGACGCCGATGGTGGTTTGCTGGCAGTGCCTTTAGAAGCAGCATTGCCGGAAGCCCCGCTCGTCTCGCTAGCGCGTGATGAGCGCCCAGCCCCGCTCGATAATACCAGCACGCTTATCGTGCCGCAAATATACGCGCAGCCGGTAAATCTCGTCGAACCAGACGCCAGCGCAGCAGAGCGGGCGACCACCGAGCCGGTGCTTGTCGACGCCGAAACCTGGCCGGCATATTTTTCGACGGTAAATGCGGCGCTGGCTGATGTTGAGACCGCGCGGGGCCGGTTTACCCAGCTTGACCCCGATGGTGGTATCGCAACCGGGGCATTCGCATTGCGTCGCCCGGGTCGCCTTCGTTTCGAGTATGATGCCCCAAATCCGGTGTTGATTGTCTCCGATGGTGTGACAGTTGCGATTTCGGACAGCGAGCTCGAAACTGTAGACCGTCTGCCATTACAGTCGACGCCGCTAAAATTTCTGCTGGACGACCAGATTGATTTTGACGAGACCGTCGAAACCCTGAAGATCGTCGAAGCTGCCGGTTTTGTATCCTTGACGGTTAGAGATTCATCCGGTGATGTCGACGGCGAGCTGACATTGATAATGTCGTCTGCGGATTATCAGCTGATCGGCTGGATCGCTATTGGTAGCGATGGCGAGGCGACACATGTAAATCTCGATACCGAAGAGATGAATACACGTCTTTCGCCCGCGCTATTTCGCCTCGATCAGGCATTTGAGGATGATGATGAGGATACCCGCTAAAAAAAACGCTGACAGGGCGACCCTTGTCAGCGTTACAATATGCGTGCGTCCCCCCCGGACTACCCAGATTGTCGATACAAATGTTATAATATAACTATGTATAAATGTATGACAGCATTGTTTTGCCGTGTCAAATCGCAAATTCGTGGGGTCGTATATATATCTATACTTTAGAGGACCGCATTAGATCAGCAAATCGTTCGAACAGGTAAAAACTATCTTGAGGACCGGGGCTGGCCTCGGGATGGTGCTGAACTGAGATGATCGGCTTGCCAGTGACGCTCAGCCCGGAATTCGTTCCATCAAACAGGGACACATGACTTTCCTCGACACCGGCGGGGAGGCTTTTTGTATCAACCGTAAAGCCGTGGTTCATCGAGACAATCTCGACCTTGCCGCTGATAATGTCCTTGACGGGGTGATTTGCACCATGATGGCCTTGTTCCATTTTAACCGTCTTTGCGCCGAGGGATAGGGCAAGCATTTGATGGCCGAGGCAGATGCCGAGCAATGGAATATTGCTCTCGATCAGTTTCTTGAGCATATCACCGGCCCGTTTATAGGTCGCGGCCGGATCCCCCGGGCCATTAGACAGAACGATGCCGTCCGGGTTCAGGCTGGTTATGTCTTCGGCGGGCGTTGATCCGTTAACGATCGTGACGCGGGCGCCAATTTGCGACAGGTTGCGGAGAATATTCTTCTTTACACCAAAATCGAGGAGGACCACGTGGAAGGGATGCTGCGTTTCAGTGGTGAACCCGTTGTCTGCAGACCATAATTTCTCGGTATGTTCAAACCGGTCTGGCTCACTGACATTAGCCGCGAGGTCGGCATGTTCAAGGCCACTCCAGGAGAGCGCCGTTTCGCGAAGCAGGTCAAGATCGATATTGCCGTCGGGGGCATGGACAATGGCGCATTTTTGCATCCCGTTTTCACGGATGATCCGGGTCAGCGCGCGTGTGTCGGCGTCCGATAGGCCGACAATGCCGCGGCGTTTCAACCAGCCGTCGAAATTTTCCTGGGCCCGCCAGTTCGACGGTTGCGTGATCTGCTCTCTGAACACGGCGCCGCGCGCGCCGTGACGCGCTGCTGTGGTTGATTCTTCATTATCGTCCGGATTGGCGCCGACATTCCCGATATGCGGAAAGCTGAACAGCACGATCTGGTCGGCATAGGATGGATCGGTCAGTATTTCCTGATAGCCGGTCATTGCCGTGTTGAAGCATAACTCGCCAACGGCCATGCCGGGATGGCCGCAGCCGGTGCCAAGGAAAGCGGTGCCATCGGCCAGCGCGATAGCGCCTGTTGCGAAATCGGATTGATTTTTAGCCATCAAAGTCCTATCTCCACCAGCTTGATTATTTGCACTGGCAATCTTGTGATATGTTCAGCGGTAAACGGATCGCAGATAGGCGGCTAGGGATGACATCGTCAAGCCGTTTTGGGCGGCTCTGAGAGGCTTTTGAGGCATTTATGGCTAATCAAGAAAATAATGACGCCGGATTGCTGCGCGAACAGCTCGCGCAGGCGCTTGCTTCCGCCGAGCAGGCGGACGCGAACGGCGTTGTCGCCCAGACTTTAAGGTTGGTTGTTTGTGCGATTGAGGACCGTGATGTGCTGGCACGAAGCCGCGGTGCCTGTGATGGCTGCAGCCGAACCGATATTGTCGATTTGCTTGAAACGATGGTCGCACAGCGCGACATATCGGCGAAAGAATATGATGAGGCGGGCCGGGTCGTCGAGGCTGATCGCGAGCGCGAAGAAATCGCTGTGCTGGAGGTCTTTCTGCCGCAGCCGCTTCTCGGTCCCGACCTTGAGCGCGCCGTTGCTGAGATCATTGCGCGTCTGGGCGCAACCAAGCTGAAAGATGTCAGCCGTTGTATGGCGGCGCTTCGGGACTCATATCCCGGCCAGATTGAATGTAATTCAGCCGGCCAGGCTGTCCGGGAAGCGCTATCGCATAAACGTTAGCCTGTTCCTTATTCGGTTTGAGTTGGGCCGTGTGATGGGGTAAGCTACCGACATCTTTTAAAACGCCTTAAGAAGAGGTGGCTGCAAAAAAATGTCTGTACCGGTGCGTATTCCTGACGGGTTCGTTGATGAGCTCAAGGCGAGGCTTCGTCCGTCCGACATTATTGGCAAAAAGGTCAAACTGAAAAAACAAGGCAAGGAATGGGTCGGCTTGTCGCCATTCACCAGTGAGAAGACCCCGAGCTTCTACGTGAACGATCAGAAGAGAATATATAAATGTTTCTCATCCGGTCAGGGCGGTGACATCATTTCTTTTGTCATGGAAACCGAGCGCCTGTCATTCATGGAGGCGGTAGAGAAGCTCGCCGATGATGCCGGTCTGTCGCTGCCAAAGGCCACGCCTGAAAGCCAGGCAGAATATAATCGCCGGCAACGCCTGTTCGAGGCATGTGAGGCGGCAGCTGCGTTTTTCGAGGCGTCGCTGCGTGGTTCCGAGGGCGGCGCGGCCCGTCAGTATCTGGCCGGGCGAGGTTTGAATACCGGCGCGTGGGGGCGACACAGGCTCGGCTATTCACCGGATAGCTGGGATGCAACCTTTGAACATCTCAGCCGACTTGGTTTTAGCCGTAGCGAGATCGTTGAAACGGGCCTGGCAATTGAAAAATCAGATGGCAGCAAGCCCTATGACCGGTTCCGTGGCCGGCTTATGTTTCCGATTACCGACACGCGCGGGGCGGTCATCGCATTTGGTGGTCGCGCCCTCGAGCCCGACGCCAAGCCCAAATATCTTTATTCTAATGATACAACGCTGTTTCATAAATCGGATATACTTTATCGCTATCGCGCGGCGCGCTCCGCGTTTGGGGAAACCGATGCGACCGGACTGATTGTTTGCGAAGGCTATATGGATGCCATCGCATTGGCGGAGGCCGGGTTTGGGCATGCTGTCGCGCCACTTGGCACGGCGCTCACGCCGAAGCAGCTTGATTTATTGTGGCGGGCCGGTCCGGAACCGGTATTGTGTTTTGATGGTGATGCCGCTGGCCGGCGGGCGGCCTATAATTCGCTGGACAAAGCCTTGCCTGAGCTGACAGCCGGACGGTCAGTTTTCTTCTGCATGCTGGAAGACGGGCGCGATCCCGATGATATTATCCGCGAATATGGCGCCGCAGCTATGGCTGACCGGCTTGCATCACCGCTGCCACTGGTCGAGCTTCTATGGCAGAGGGAGCGTGATGCGGGTCCGGCGCTGGATACGCCAGAGCGCAAGGCCGGTCTGAATGACCGTCTGATGAAGGCGGCCAATGATATTAAGGATAATGGCGTCAGGGCCGCTTACCAGCGGGACCTTAGAACCAGAATGAATGACCATTTATGGTCGTTAAGATCTAACCGGCCGGTCGCCGGCCGGCCGGATAAAATGCGGGCGGGCGGCCCCAGCCCGCTGGTTGCAGGCGTGTCGCCGGCTAAGACTAAAGGGCTTGGTTTGATTGTCCGTGCGATTGATTGTCCGCACCTTCTTGAGCTCGGATTCGAGCATTTTGCACGGGCTGATTTGCCCGATCCCGACGTCGCTTTTATTCGGGATGCCATTTTAACGCAGGTCGAAGCCGGATTAACGGTTGACCGCGGCAGTTTGACAACCCATTTAGAAACTTGTGGAAAACCACGCGCTGTCGACCTGCTCAATACATATCCCGCTATTCCAGAGATTGCCCAAGGCGGCCAAGAGGAACGGGAGTGGCTCATCGCCCTAGAGCAACATGCGCGTCCGGAAGATAAACGATCTTCCGCGACATCATCCGTGGATGCATTTAGCAATCCGGCGGATGCTCGTGCGCGGCATAGATCTGTGTCGGAAAGACGAGCCCGAATGGTGCGACGTAATGAGGCAGCAGAGCAGGCTGATAAAAACTAATTGGCTAAGAAGTTAACGCACGGAAGTCTTAGGCGGTGCCTGGGCTGGCGGGAGAAGAATACATGGCGGTAGCCGACGGAATGGAAACTGAGGCGGTATCGGAAGATCGTCCGGTTCTGGATCTTAATAATACAAAAGTAAAAAAATTCGTGAAGGACGCCAAGGTCAAGGGCTATGTCACGATTGAAGCACTCAATGCCATCCTGCCGGCCGACGAGCTGTCATCGGATCAGATTGAAGACACGATGGCGATGCTGTCCGAGCAGGGTATCAGCGTTGTCGAGAATGATGAAGAGGGCGAGAACGCGTCCAAGACGACGGCTGTTGTCTCGACTGCCGGTAAAGGTGCGGTTGTTAAAAAAGGCAATGCGCGCGGCTCTGACCGAACCGATGATCCGGTGCGCATGTATCTGCGCGAGATGGGCTCGGTTGAATTGCTGTCGCGTGAAGGTGAAATTGCGATCGCCAAACGCATCGAGGCTGGTCGCGATGCCATGATCCGCGGGCTTTGCGAAAGTCCGCTGACATTCGAGGCGATGATGGTATGGCGCGACGAGCTTGTGAATGAGCGCATCCTGCTGCGTGATCTGATCGATCTTGAAGCGACTTACGGAGCGGAAAATCCGGCAGCGGAGTCGGATGAAGATGATGAAGAGCTCCGGGCGCAGCGCGAAAACGAAACCGTCGAGCAGAGACATGCGCGGGAAGAGCGCGAGGATGAAGAAGAAGGCGCCGCCATGTCGATGTCCGGCATGGAAGCGGAACTTCGCGACGGTGTCCTGAACAAGCTTGACGAAATGGCCGCCTCATTTGTCAAATTTCGGAAGTTGCAGGAGCAGCTTGTCGGGTGCCGGCTCGAAGGCAAGGCGCTGCCGAGCAAGTTTCAGGAAGATTATGAGGCCATCTCTGTTGCGATCGTCGAGATGCTGAAAACGATGCATATCAATAATGCCCGGATCGAGGCCTTGATCGAACAATTATATGCGATCAACAAGAAGCTGATGGGCCTTGAAGGACAGTTGATGCGTTCGGCTGATGCGCACGGCGTACCGCGGTCTGAATTTCTGAAATCGTATTTCGGGCGTGAGCTTGACCCCAATTGGGTCACTGATGTCGCCGGCCTATCGAAAAAATGGGACAAATTCATCACGCGAGAGGCCGATAAGATCAGCTCGATCCGCGGTGAGATCTCAACCGTGTCCCAGGAAATCGGTATTCCGATCG
>CBFHPC010000072.1:0-10346 GCA_965657655.1 Henriciella sp. | reverse complement strand
TTCCGGCCCCGATACAGGGCTGATCCCCTCGCTTTTACCGTATAAAAGCGGGGATACGCATCATGTGGGCAGCCCATTGGACAAGTTTTCGAAATCCCTGTGAAAGACCTGTGAAGATGATGTGCAATTCTGTTTGCAACAGACTGAATTGAACGACGCTAATCATCCCTGGAAAAGTGGACAGATATCTGGGCAGGGTTGCGAACAATCCAATTATTTCTGTGGATTATAGACCTCGCAACGTTTTGTTTTTCCTGTGCTATTCCTGTGGATAAATGGTCGTCATCCTCGGCAACTGTCAACCGGACGCGAGGCCAAGCACACAGAGTGGCGACAGCTAATACCTCGGATTAGCCCGTCACCACCGGCAATAAAATAGCTGCTATCATATTGCTCATTTAATATATCGTTGCACACTCATATAATGAGAATACTTCGGCGCCCCCTGTCACTACCGCGTATTTTCGCCTTTGCGGGTGTCGGCATTCCATTGGCGGCAATCGGTTTGCCAATGGCCGTGTTTGTCGTGCCAATGTACACGACAGAACTCGGGCTCGGCACATCGACAACCGGTCTCATCTTTATGTTGTTACGTTTCTGGGACTTGATGACGGATCCGGTCATGGGCTGGCTCGTCGACAAGCGGCCGACGGCATTCGGCCGGTTCAAACATTGGATTATCGGCAGTGTTCCGATACTGATGCTGTCAGGGTTTTTCCTTTTCATGCCCGCAGGCGAGACGGTGTCACCTGTTTATTTGACACTCTGCCTCGCAGTTTTCTGGCTCGGTTTCACAATGCTGCAGACACCTTATGCGGCCTGGGTCCCTTCAATTGCAACGGACTATGATGACCGCTCGCGAATATTTTTCTGGCGGGAGATATTTAATACCGCGACGCTGCTAATTGTCTTGATTATTCCGAGCATATTGGCCAACCAGTTCGGCTTTGGCCTGCGCGAACAGGTTTTGGTGATGGGGATTATCCTTCTAATCTCATTGCCCCTTACTGTGCTTATGGCTGTCTTATTCGTTCCCGATTTTCCGCCAAACCCGAATGATACCGGGCCGGATATCACCTGGCCGGTAATAAAGGATATTCTATCAGACCCGGCTATATGGCGAGTTTTCGCAGTCGAAATCCTGATCGGCATTGCGATCGCCAGCACCGGCGGAACATTTCTGTTTGCAGCGCAGTGGGGGTTCGGCGTCACCGGCTATTCATCTGTCATCTTGCTGACATTCTTTATAGCCGGTTTTGCCATGATGCCGGGCTGGCTCTGGTTTTCGCGTAAAACCGACAAGCACATCGCGGTGGCAGCCGTAGCAGCCTGGTCATCTGTGACTTTTCTTATCTATCTACCGCTAAGCGCGCTCGGCGGGGGGGCAATACTGTTATTATCCGCCGCCATTATAACCGGGCTGGGATATGGCTCTGCGCCTGTTCTTATTCGCTCTATGATGGCAGACATTATCGAAAGAGAACGCATCGCATCAGGCGAGAGTCGCGCCGGCATCTATTATTCCCTGTTGTCAGGCGCCCACAAGACTGGCGCCAGTTTCGCCATCGGGATACCCTATATTCTGCTGGGAAGCGTTGTCGGGTTCGACCCCAGCTCGGATAATAGCGACGCTGCCATTAACGGGCTGATGCTTGTTTTTGTCGGTGTCCCCGTGGTCGCCTATGGGGCATCAGCCCTGATCATCAGAGACTATCCGCTCAACCGGTCGACGGAAGCCTCCGATCCGGCACCAGGCTGAACACCATCACCCTCGTAAATCGAGTGCGCGCCCGAGGGCCTTTGCAAAAACACTGGGGAGAGACGCGCGCGCCTCATCGACCGGGGTCGTTTGGTGTTCCGAAAGGGTCTGCACACGGGCCAGCCATACCGTTAAAGATAGTGAAAAATGGGTGAAAACGTGCTCAACCTCGCCCTGCTTTTGCCAGTCGGCCGGAACAGGAAATGCCGGGCTGGCAGCATCGACAGCCGGCCCAGCGCGTGCCGGGGCCTGCACCCAGACCGTTGTCGGCAATCCCAGCATCCCCCCCAACAGCCCTTTTGGCGGACGCGTTTCGGTCATGATACGATTGTCGCGATCAATCAGCACATAAACATGACCGGCCCGCCGCGGAAGAGCGGCCTTCTTCGGCTTGATCGGAAACATGTCAGGACGCTCAAGCCGACTGGCCCGGCAAAATTTTCGGACCGGGCATGGTTTGCAATCAGGCGATTTCGGCAGACAAACCGTCGCGCCAAGATCCATCAGCGCCTCGGCGAATTCAGCCGGTCGGTCGCTGGGAACAAGTGACTGCACGAGTGTCGCAATACGTTTCTTTTCTTCGCTCCACTCGCCCGCAGTTGCCAGCAAGCGCGAGAAAACACGATCGACATTGCCATCAATAGCGGCTTCGACCCGGTCGAACGCAAGGGCAGCAACAGCGCCGGCTGTATACGGGCCTATTCCCGGCAAAAGACGCAGCGCCTTGGCGGTATCCGGCCATTGACCGAGCGCTACGACCTGACGCGCACATTTGAGCAGATTTCGAGCTCTGGCATAATAGCCAAGACCGGCCCATGCAGCCATTACATCTTCGTCCCGGGCCGCGGCAAGCTCGGCCAGCGTCGGCCACCTCTCAGTGAAATAGCGATAATAACGCGTCGCATGCGGAATTGTGGTTTGCTGCAGCATAATTTCAGCCAGCCAGACCCGGTAAGGGTCTGGACGCTGTCCCGCCGCTCTATCAACCGGGCCGACCCGCCACGGCAGGTCCCGTGCAGCGCTGCCATACCAATCAAGCAGGTGCTGCGGGAAATCTTGAAACTGGGACTTTTCATTACTCAACATTCAGCGCAAAGTGACGCGCATGGTAAAACGGTCAAGTCTGGATCCTATTGAAGAGGCGCGAGCGCGCGTGCGATTACGGCACACGCAAGCCAAAGCTGTCTATATGCCATCCAAATCCTTTGGCCAGCTGGCGATGCGACTGGCCCGAAAGAAAACACCAAAAGGCTCAACCAGTCTGGTTCGCCTGAAACTTCAGTGGGAAGACATTGTCGGCAAACAGATTGCCCGCATATGCCGGCCTGAAAAATTAAGCGCAGGAAAAGGCGGCCGGCAACTCACACTCAGGGTCGTTCCCGCTGCCGCAACGATGATACAGCATCAAAGTGAAATGATTAGACAGCGCGTTTCGGTTGCAGCCGGCGGCGACATCACGACCATAAAAATCATGCAGGCCCCTCTGACCAAAGCGGCCAACCGCTCAGGCGAAGCCCGGCGAACCGCCCTTAATGCCGATGAAGAGAAACAACTAAACGATCGCTGCGCAGGTATTTATGACCAGAACTTGCGCGCGGCAATTGTCTCTTTGGGGCGCGCCGTGCTAATCAACGATAAATTGTAATCCAACCGAACCAAAATCACAGAAAATGGTCCCTTTGACCCTGGTATTCTGAAAGTAAAATGAGGCTTCTATGACATTTCTATCGGCTGTAAGACGGCAAACCGTAACACTCATTGCAGCACTCGGGCTAGCTGCCTGCGGTTCGGCTGGCAGCGAGGATACGGCAAGCCCCCAACTGGTCAGCGACGCTGAGAGAGCCACCAGCGATATTGTTCTGGGCGATGCCGACGCACCGATCACGATGATCGAATACGCATCTTGGACGTGCGGCCACTGTCTGCAATATCACAAGGATATTATGCCAGTGCTGCTTGATGAATATATCAATCAAGGCAAACTGAGGCTGGTCTTCCGCGAGTTTCCGACAGCCCCGACCGATGTTTCGGTTGCAGGTTTCGCAATTGCGCGCTGCGCTGGTCCGGATCAATATTTCGATGTTCTGGACGAATTGTTCGAGCGCCAGTCAGCGATCATTTCTCTGGTCAGAAACGGCGGACAGGTCAGAGCTGCGCTGGTTCAAATCGGTTTGAACAATAATATTCCAAACGAAGAAACCATCGAAGCCTGTTTTGCAGACCGCGACATACTTACAGCGATCCGCACATCAATCCTCCGCGGCGAAAATCAGGGGGTCAGAGCGACACCGACTATTTTTGTTAATGGCGAGCAACTGGTTGGCAGCAATTGGCGGTCGGCAGAAGCCATGCGTGCCATATTGGATGATGCATTAAACGAATCAGGCGATAATCTCTGATCACAGGGGCGAAAGAAGGGTCAGAATGCATTTCAAGGAAATCCGCATTGCCGGTTTTAAATCCTTTGTTGACCCTGAAACCGTCCCGATCAAGCCAGGTCTAACTGGTATTGTCGGCCCAAATGGCTGCGGTAAATCCAACCTGCTCGAAGCGCTGCGCTGGGCCATGGGCGCGACATCTGCGCGTGCCATGCGTGGCGACGAGATGGATGATCTGATCTTTAACGGTGCGGCAGGGCGACCGGCACGCGAGCTCGCCGAAGTGACGCTGACACTCGATAATGCCAACCGCACTGCCCCGGCTCAGTTCAATGCCAGCGACGAAATTGAAATCACGCGAAGACTGAAGCGCGGCGCCGGGTCGATTTACAAGGTCAATAGCCGGACGGCACGGGGCAAGGATGTCAAACTGATCTTTGCCGATGCCTCGACTGGCGCAAATTCGCCATCTTTGGTCAGGCAGGGCCAGATTTCCGAGCTTATTTCCGCCAAACCCCAGAACCGACGGCGTATTCTCGAAGAAGCAGCCGGTATTTCGGGGCTGAATACCCGCCGGCACGAGGCCGAGCTCAAACTGCAAGCGGCGGAAAATAATATAGAACGTCTGACCGAAGTCTCATCGGAAGTCGAACGTCAACTTGAGAGCTTGAAACGACAAGCTCGCAAGGCCCGCAAATATGAAGAGCTCAGCCGCAAAATCAACGCTATGGAGGCGTTTTGTGCACATCTGAAATGGCAGCTTTCCAGCGCCGAACACCTGCAAGCCCGGCAGGCATTGTCGGATGCAAAACGATCGCTTGAGGACCTGTCACGGGCCGCAGCGACAGCCGAAACCAGGCGGCTAACCCAGAGTGACGCGCTGCAGCCATTGAGGACCAGTGAGACCACCGCCAGCGGCCGGCTCGGACAGGCCAGGATTACGCTTGCGAGACGTGAGGCGGAACGCACCGCTGCGGTCGAAAAATTCACCCGGCTGCAATCGGAAGCCAGCCGGCTTGAGCAGGATATCGCGCGCGAACAAGCCCAGCAAGACGATGCACAAGTCCAGCTTGCCGAGGCCCGCGACCGGCTGGCAGCGCTCCCGGTTGCCGATGACAATCTCAATCTTGAGAAGGAAAAAATCGCAGAGCAGTCCCACCGGGCAGCGCGCGAAAAGCTCGAAGCGGCACAAATCGAGGCCGACCGCTGTAATGGCGCTCTGGCCGCCCAGCTCGCCCAAAACCAGGCGCTTGAAGCCAATGTCAAAGCGCATCTATTGCGGCGCGACAAATTAACCGCCGACGTCGAAAAAATTCGTGCAGATCAGCGGGCTTTAGAGCAGCAGGACCAACAATCAGCCGATATTGAGGCGGTCAGACAAGCGGCTAGCGCGGCAATACAGGCCCTCGACTTAAGCGAGCGCGAGCTGGCGGCGCTTGAAAATGATCAGAAAACAATTGTCACCGATGAAGATGAGGCAAAGCAGGCCTTGAATGCGGCCGAGGACAAAATTCGAACCATTGAAACGGAGATTTCGGGCCTGAAACGCCTGCTCAGACAGCATGCCACAAATGTCGCGCCCCCCGTTCTTGATCAGATGCGGACCAAGCAGGGATATGAAAAGGCCGTTGCGGTAGCGCTGGGCGATGACCTGCAAGCTCCGACAGACGCGAAAGCCGCTATTTACTGGACCGAGAGCCAAGCGGATACACTCCCCTTACCGTCAAATGCCGTCCCGCTGACAGAACTTGTGGCCGCACCGGCAGAGCTAGCCCGCCGCCTGTCCATGTGTGGCCTGGTCAGCGCCGATGACGGCGCCGAGCTCGCTGCCCGGCTCCAGCCCGGGCAAAGACTGGTGAGCAAGGAAGGCCATCTCTGGCGGTGGGACGGGTTTGTTCGAACACCCGCGGCACCAACGGCAGCCGCTGAACGGTTAAAACAGCAAGTCCGTCTCGAAGAATTGGAAGCCGAAAAGATACCGCTCCTCGAAACGCGAAACGGGCTCGGTGTTAATCATGAGCAGTTGAAGGCGAAGAGATTAGCCCATGAGGCCGATATCCAGTCGCGTCGCCGGGCTATGCGTGAACAGGCAAGCCGCACAGAAGCGGCCAAAGCAGACGTTTCGAAAGCAACCCAGGCCGCCGAACGCTATCTCTTAAAAATGGAATCGCTTGCCGATCATCTCGAACGCACAGAACGCGATCTCAATCTGGCGGAACTGACCCTCGAAACAGTCAACACCGCCGTTGATGACAGCGTGATTGTAGAGCTAACGGCCACTGCAACCAAAGCTAAAGGCGCATTGACTCTGGCCCGCAATAATGAAGCTGAAGCGCGCGGCCGGTTGCTCGATCTAACCCGGAACCGGCAACAGGCGCTGGCTCGCCGACAAGCCGTTTCGGAGGATATTGAACGCTGGAGTGCGCGCCTTGAAACCAGCGAAGAGCGCCTGCAGCTGATGGTGAAGCGCCGGCACGAAACCGACCGGGAGCGACTGCAGGCCGAAACATTACCGACCACGCTGCAAGGCGACCTTGATCAGCTAGCACAACAGGTTGCCAGTTTTGAACAGGCGCGGAAAACCGCAGCCGACCAGCTCGCAATCGCCGAAAAAAATCTGCGGGAGCTTGAAAATGCAGCACGCAGCGCGTCCAATTTAGCGATTAGCGCGCGCGAAAACCTGGCTGTCTCCAATGCCCGCCTGGAGAATGCTGCAATGCGCCTGGCCGAGGCGGAAGCATTTGCCGAAACGCATTTCCAGTTAAAACCGGACGGCCTGTTGCATCACGCCCATGAGGTATTTCCAGAAGCCGAACTCGAACCGCTCGAGCTCGTCGAAGCAACACGTCTTACCGATCAGTATCGGCTCGACCGCGAACAATTGGGCGGTGTTAACATGGAGGCGACTGCAGAGGCCGAAGAGTTAAGCCAGCGGCTCGACCTGCAGACCGAAGAAAAGGCGGACCTTGAAGCCGCAATTGCCAAACTGCGCGACGGCATCAATGCCCTCAATAGGGAGGGACGCGGCCGGCTGATCGAAGCCTTTGATCAGGTGAATGCACATTTCAAATCATTGTTTACAACACTGTTCCGAGGTGGTGAGGCCGAGTTGCGGCTTGTTGACGCGGACGATCCGCTAAAGGCCGGACTGGAAATCATGGCGCAGCCGCCCGGCAAACGGCTCGGCGCGCTGTCATTAATGTCCGGCGGCGAACAAGCGCTAACGGCGACGGCGCTCATTTTCGCGGTCTTTCTATCCCGGCCATCGCCAATTTGCGTGCTCGATGAGGTCGACGCACCGCTTGATGATGCAAATGTCGACCGGTTCTGCAGAATGCTTGGCGAAATGCGACGCCGCACCGATACCCGTTTCATTGTTATCACCCACAACCCGGTTACAATGAGCCGTATGGACCGTCTTTTTGGTGTAACCATGCGGGAAAAAGGCGTTTCGAAACTTGTATCAGTTGATTTAAACACCGCCGAACAGCTTGTCGCAGCCGAATAAGAATTGGTCGAAACCGATATGACTGAGAAAAAAACGGATGATCTGTCAGACAGGATTGCCCGGGCACAGGCTGCGCAACGCGCTGCGACAAAATCACCGGCTAATCCGGTTGAAACGGCAAGTGTCTCTGCCGGCGGAATGGCCCTGCGATATGGCGCAGAAATGGTTGCCTGCATCTTTGTCGGTTTAATGGCAGGGCTATACATTGACGAATGGCTGGGGTCTCGGCCGTGGGGCTTACTAATCTTTCTGGGCTTTGGCCTTGCAGCTGGCGTTCTCGGTGTTATACGCGCCTATCAACAGTTGACCGCAGGCATCAATCCAGCCAATAGCGCGGTTGAAACAAACAAAGATTCGAAAGAATAGAATTTAGATGGCCTATTTTTTCCCAAAGATTGCAGACCCGATGCACCAGTTCGTGGTTCAGAAATGGATCGAGCTGCCAAAGCTATTCGGTTTTGATATTTCCTTCACGAATGCCTCAGGCTTCATGCTGCTTGGTATCTTGATGATCATCGCCGTATTTGGCTACGCCGCATCACGGGGCGGTCTCGTGCCAAACCGGGTTCAGTCGATTGCCGAGATCGGTTACGGCTTTGTAGCAGACATGATTCGCGGAACGGCTGGTGAAGAAGGCCTGAAATTCTTCCCCTTCGTATTCACGCTGTTCTTCTTCATCTTCTTCGCCAATATGATTGGTATGGTGCCATATGCCTTCACGACCACCAGTCATCTGGTTGTGACCGCGGCACTGGCATTACTCGTGATCAGTATCGTTCTCATTTACGGTATTTATAAGAATGGCCTCGGCTTCTTCAAATTGTTCGCGCCGTCGGGTGCACCCTGGTATATCTATATTCTTCTGATCCCGATCGAAGTCATTTCATTCGTCGCCCGCCCGCTGACCTTGTCACTGCGCTTGTTCGCAAACATGCTTGCCGGTCACATCATGCTAAAATTGTTTGCGGGCTTCGCCGTCACACTTTTTGCTGCTGGCGGCGCTTACATCGCTCTGGCACCGCTTGCCTTCGCCATGGGTGTTGCGCTGAACGCGCTAGAACTTCTTGTCGCAGGCCTGCAAGCCTACGTCTTCGCAATTCTGACCTGCGTTTATCTCAGTGACGCATTGCATCCTTCGCACTAATAATTTTTCAACTGCGGCAACTAAACCGCGAACCATAGCTTGACGTCTCTCGTATAAAACGCTTCACGGGGGCGCAGATTTAAAACAGACTTCCCAAAGGAGATTCTCATGGAAGGCGATATCACACTAGGGCTCAAATATGTTGGTGCTGGCCTCGCCACCCTGGGCATGATTGGTGCCGCTATCGGTGTTGGTAACATCTTTGGCTCGTTCCTTGATGCAGCCATGCGCAACCCATCAGCCGCGCCACAACAAACAGGTAACCTGTTTATCGGTATGGCTCTGTCAGAAGCCCTCGGCATCTTGGCATTCCTTGTATCGATCCTGATCCTGTTTGTTGTTTAAGACCAAACAACACCGTATCAATTAAGGTTCCAGATAGATGAGTATATTTGTCCTCGCGTCGGCGGCAGAAAGTGGTGCGGCTAAACCCGCCTTTCCACCTTTCGACCCTTGGCATTTCCCGTCCCAGCTCTTCTGGCTGGTACTGCTCTTTGGATTCCTTTACATCGTCCTGTCGCGCCTAATATTACCCCGGCTTGGGGCGATATTGGAGCGACGGGAAAACACCATTGCTGAAAGCCTCGACGAAGCTGCAATTCTAAACGAGCAGTCGCAAAAGGCGCAGGCAGCCATGGAAACATCAATTTCGGCGGCCCGGACGAAGGCCCGCGAGACCGCGGCCAAAGCCCGGCTGAAGATTGACGTTGAAATTCGCGAAGAAACTGCGGTGGTTGACGCCAATCTTGAAAAGAAACTGGCTGAAGCCGAAGAACGCATCACCGCGCTCCGGGCCGATGCAATTAAGAATGTTGAATCGATTGCCGTCGATGCTGGCGTTCTAATGGCAAAGAAAATCGGTGCGAAAGTCAAAAAATCCGAGATTTCCGCGGCCGTTAAGCCGTTAGTGTCGTAAGGAATTTTCTCATGCTCCGAATGCTTCTCATTGCGCCTGCGTTAATCCTGTCACCGGCAGCCTATGCCGCCGGGGACGACACCGCTGTGGCATGGTATGCTGATCCTGTTACCGCCGTCGCATTTGCCGCTCTACTGGTATTCCTGATGATTGCCGGTGCCATGGGTGCATTCAAAGCGGTGTTCAGCGGTCTGGATTCACGCGCTGAAAACATTCAGAAACAAATCGATGACGCCCAGGCGCTGCGCGAAGAAGCGATGAAGCTGATGACCGATGCCGAACGTCGTGCACGTGAGGCTGATGAGTCGGCCAAGCAGATTGTAAAACGTGCAAAAGCCGATGCCAAACAGCTAATGGCAGACGCGAAAGCCGAGCTTGAAGCAAAAGTGGCCCGTCGCGAAAAGCAAGCGGAACAGCGGATTAGCCGGGCAGAAACGCAAGCTGCTGACGATGTCCGCCGCGCCGCCGCTGATGCGGCAACCACGGCGCTGAAATCTATCCTGTCTGACCCTGACAGCCAGGAGCCGGCCTTCGACAAAGCACTCGACGAAATTAGCGCCAGCCTCAAATAAGGCCCGGTTTTGGTGTTGCCCTTCGGCAATCTAACCTCAGCGCAATAATCAGAACGTCCTAATCAACCC
>CBFHPC010000071.1:0-10439 GCA_965657655.1 Henriciella sp. | reverse complement strand
GGCAGCCAGAGCGCCCGGGCTGAGAATAGGCAGGTCGATCCGGTAGAATCGTGAAAGCCGTCCGATTTTCAGGCTTCTGGCGGCCTGGTCGAGTGAGGCCGGCGCACGTGCCAAACTGGCATAAAGGGGTTCGGTACCGGCGGCTGTGAATCGGCTTGCATATATCCAGATCAGAAGCACGAGGGCGATGCCGCCTGAGAGTGATAGCCCGAGCGCCTGTAATAGGAACAGGCCGCTAAGCCCGAGAACCGCACCAGGGGTAGCATATCCTGACGCGGCCGAAAGCCGTGCTAACCACTGGGTCTGTTGGCGATAATGGTTGGATAGAACGAGTGTAAGTGCACAAATTAACGCGGACGCCGTCCCGGCTGATGCGAGCAGGACGCTGCTCATAACGGGATCCCATACGGATCGTCTCGGAATGCCGGTTTCCAGACAAAGCCAGATGAGCCGCAAAACCGGTATACCAAAGGCGACCAGCATGATGGACAGGCAGTACAGGCTTGCGAGCCCGCCGCGAAATCCGGTCAGCTGAACACGTTGCGGTGTGGTCCAGCGATAGGAGGTCTGCTGAGCGCCGGAGCGACCTTGCGCGAGATTGGCAATCAACATGAATGAGAATGCGAGCCCGATCAAAATTAAGGCAAGCCGTGCTGCCGATGTCGGTTCGCCATAGCTCGACCAGGCCCGGATGATACCGACGCCGAGTGTCTGGACACCGAGATAGTCGGCTGCGCCATAATCAGCCGCGGCTTCCATTAGTGCCAGCGCCAGACCGGCAATAATTGCCGGGCGTGCGGCAGGGATGGCCACTTTTAAGAATAGTCGGACGCCCGATACGCCAAGGCATCTGGCTGCTTCCAAAGTTGCGAGCGACTGATTGGAGAATGCTGCGCGTGCGGTAATATACACGTAGGGAAACAATCCCAGTGCGAGTATGACTGCCAGACCGGCAGGCGTAAAAATATCGGGAAACCAATAGTCGCGGGCGCTAAGTGATGTGACATCCCGGAATGCTCTTTGTATCGGGCCGGCAACACTTGCGAGATTAGCCCAGCTATAGGCGAGCACATAGCCGGGAACAGCCAGCGGTAGGATCAGGCACCATTCAAATATTTTCCGGCCCGGAAATTCGAACAAACTTATCAGCCAGGCCAGCGGTACGGCAATTAACACAACGAGCCCGCCGGTGATGGCCAGCATAAACAGTGTCGTTAAGCTGTATGGCAGAAGCCGATTGGTTAGAATGTGGTCCCAGCTCTGACCGGACGGGCTGAACACGCCGAACCAGATGGCCAGAATAACCGGGCCTGAAACGATCAGAGACACCAAAACGGGTATGATCATTGTCGGCTTTTTAAAGGGACTATTCAATGTCATAACCGCCGCTTCTAGCGGAAACTAATTCCAGCCTGCAAGGTCTAACAGAATTTGCGCCTCGGCCTGATTTTCGCCGAACCGTGACAAGGCAATCGTCGAACGCTCGACATTCGCAATATTGTCTTCGACCGGTGCGTCAGCCTCGTCCTGACCGAGTGTGTTCAAGGGCAGTTCTTTGGTGTCTTTCACCAGTAGTGCCTGACCTTCGTCGGACAGCAGGTAGGAAACGAATTCCAGCGCCAGATCGACATTATCTGCAGTTTTTGTAATCGACGCACCCGTTATGTTGATATGCGCCCCGAGATCGTCGCCAAAACCCGGAACGACAAGCCGCGTGGCTTCTGCCACGGCCCGGTCAGAGCTGATGTCGCTCTCCGCCAGCCGGGCCCAGTAATAATGATTGGCGATGGCAATGCCACACTCGCCGGCGGCAACAGCGCGGATCTGGTCAGTATCGCCGCCCTGTGGCTGTCTGGCCATATTGGCGACAATTCCGGCCGCCCAATTCCCTGCCTCGTCCGCGCCGACGCGAGCGATCATTTCGCTCATTAGCGATAAATTGTAGATGTTTGACGATGAGCGGACACAGATTTCTCCCGATTTTGCCGGGTCAGCTAGCTTGTCCCACGTGTCGAGATCGGAAGCTTGAAACATCGTCGGGTCAAACGCGACCAGCCGCAAGCGACGGCTAAGGCTGAACCAGTCTCCGTCCGGATCATGATAAGCGGCCGGGATCTGCGCGATGATGCCGGGCGCGCTGACCTTCTGGGTCAGGCCGGCATCGCTGAAACGCCATAATGCGCCTGCATCAGAGGCGATAATCAGATCGGCTTCGCTATTGTCGCCCTCGGCTTTCAATGTCTCCAGAAGCTGGTCGGCCTTTGCCTCTCTGACTTCAATTTTAACGCCATGTGTCTGCTCGAATGTGTCATAGATTATCTGATCGGAATCATAGTGACGCGCACTATAAATGGTCAGGGTTTCAGTCGAGTCTTCAGGCTGCGGTGCGCACGCCGCCAGGCCACCGGCGAGAATAAGCGAAAAAATCAGTTTTGAATAAAGCATTCTTTGTTCTCTCATAATTGAGAATGCTTCGCAACTACCAAAAATTACTATTTTAGGTTGAGATCTTTTTCTCGCTGTCTCAATCGTGAATTTGTAAAATCTATTGCGCGAACCGCATGGTCATTTTGCTGAGAGATGCGTATGAGGGCGGGATGACGAGGTCTCAATCATCCAGCCGGTCGCGCCCGCGAGTCGCCATTATTGGCAGTGGTGTCATCGGTTTAAGTTGTGCCTGGTTTCTAGCGCGTGATGGGGCACGCGTAACCATGTTTGATGCTGGCGAACCGGGACGGGGTGCCAGCTGGGCGGCGGCCGGTATGATTGCGCCGGCTTTCGAAACGGCGATCGCCCGTGATGTGCATCCCGATTTACTGGAATTATGTATCGCAAGCGCAAAACTGTGGCCGATATTTGCCGCGGATCTGGAAGCAGCGACAGGGCGGCCGGTTGGTTATGTGCCGGGACCGTCGCTTGCGGTATCAGCCGACGCTGAAAGCGCAGACAAGCTGGAGCTGCTCGCGACGACGCTGGGTCAAACTGATCTGTCTTTTCGCGCGCTATCGACGGCGCGGGCGCGTGAGATTGAACCGGCTTTAAGTTCGCAGCTGTCCGGGGTCTTGCAATTGTTTAGTGATGGTCATGTCGATAACCGGCTGCTCGTCACGGCTCTCATAGATGCGGTGCAAAATTGCGATCGGGTTGAAGGTATCGTGTCGAAAAAAATCTCTGACCCTGACGCCCTTGGCCGGGACTATGATTATGTCCTGATTACCGCGGGCTGGCAGTCGGCTGATCTGTTCGACGGCATTACAGGTCCGCATCCGGTCGGGGGACAATTGCTGTCTCTACCGCAAACTGAACGACGACTTACGACAACCATACGGTGTAGCGATATGTATATCGCGCCGAAGCAAGATCGCATTATCGTCGGCGCCTCTGTTGAGCCCGGTAAAGTAAGTCGGGAAACCAATCCGGAGATAATGGCCGATTTGCAAGCGAGGGCGGTGCATATTTGTCCAAGTCTGGACGGTTTGCCGATGCTGGAAAACTGGGCTGGCGTGCGTCCCGCCATGCCTGACCATGCGCCCGTGATTGGCCGGATGGGGCAGGGGACGGTTTTTGTCGCGACCGGACATTATCGCAATGGCATATTGCTCTCGCCAAAAACGGCGGAACTGGTATCTGGCATGATACTCGGCAATAATTTTCCACCATTGGCGCAGAATTTTACGCCCGACCGTTATAGAATCGGGGTGTGACGGAGAGTCGAATTGGAGCCGGTGAAAGATGGCCTATAACGATAAGCGGAGGAATAAACGATGCATACAATACTGGAAATGAGTGACGACCAGCAGGCCATTAAGGAAGCGGTCGAGAAGACATGCCGGCAATTTGATGCAGACTATTGGGCCAATGCTGATGAGACTGGCGACTGGCCGGAAGCATTTTGTGATGCAATGGCCGATGGCGGCTGGCTAGGTGTGGCATTTCCCGAAGAATATGGCGGTGCTGGTCTTGGACTGAGTGAAGCCGCTCTGGTAATGCAAACTGTGACACGCTCCGGCGCGGGTTACACTGGTGCATCCTCGATCCATCTGAATATTTTTGGTCCGAAGCCGCTCGAAAAATTCGGATCTGAAGAGCAGAAACTGGAAAATCTGCCAAAGATTATCTCAGGGCAGGAGAAAATGTGCTTCGCGGTTACCGAACCAAATTCCGGTCTCGATACATCCTCGCTCGAGACAAAGGCCGAGCGGACCAATACCGGCTACACGATTAATGGTCGGAAAATCTGGACGACAGGCGCGCAGCGCGCGGATAAAATCCTGATCATTGCGAGAACGACACCGAAAGAGCAATGCGCCAAGCCGTATCTCGGGCTGTCGCTGTTCTATACCGATTTTAATCGGGATCGCATCGAGGCAAATCCGATCCCGAAAATGGGCCGCAAAGCGGTTGAATGTAATACGCTTTTCATTGATGGTCTGGAGATACCAAAAGAGCATCTGATTGGCGAAGAGGGTGCCGGGTTCAAATATCTGATCGAGGGCCTTAATCCAGAACGCGTCCTGTTCGCCGTCGAATCGGTTGGTCTAGGCTTCGCCGCGCTTGAGCGAGCCGCCGAATATGCCAATGACCGCGTGGTGTTTGGCCGGCCGATCGGGCAGAATCAGGGGGTTGCGCACCCTCTGGCAAAAGCCTGGGCGGAATTGAGTGCAGCCGAGCTGTTAGCCTATAAGGCTGCCGCGATGTTTGATCGCGGAGACGATTGCGGAGCGGAGGCGAATGCTGCGAAATATCTCGGTGCCGAGGCCGGGTTCAGGGCGTGCGAGGCTGCGGTTCTTACTCATGGCGGAATGGGCTATGCGAAGGAATACCATGTCGAGCGCTATATGCGCGAAGCAATGCTGGCACGGATCGCACCGGTCAGCCGTGAAATGATCCTGAATTATATTTCCGAGCGTGTATTAGGCCTGCCGAAAAGTTATTAAGGCTTATCGGAGATTCAGCGGTCAGGGCCGTTTCTAACAGGGGCAGATGTCAGCAGGGGGAAACAGATGCGGGGAATATGCACCAAGCGCGCGATTTTTGCGATGATCAATGGGCATGATTGTCGGGCCACTGGATAATGGTTAGCGAGACGAAACCCTTTAAACTATTGCGACCGAGAAACTTCGAGCAACTTAAAGCTGGCTTTCAGCAGACTGGACGTTGTCAGCTCGGTAATTTTCTGCCGGGCTCGAAAGCGAAAAAATTACGCCGGGTTCTCGATGAATTGCCCTGGCATCTCGTCTTCAATAAGGGACCCGAGCATGTCGAGTTCAATAAATCTGAACAAACTGCTCTGACCCCCGAGCTGCGCGCGGCGATTGCTGAGCAGGCATGGGAAAGATCGCAATCAGAGTTCCAGTATTTTTACGAGAATTATCCGGTCTTTGACATTCTCAATGGTCCAAATCCGATTGATAGGCTTCTGGCCCAGATCTATGCGACGATGAATTCGGCCGATACGTTGCGAATGGTGAAGGAGCTTACCGGTGAATCCGCTGATTTCTGCGATATGCAGGCAACACGCTATTCTGCCGGACATTTTCTCACTGAGCATCATGATGATGTCGTCGGCAAAAACCGGAAACTTGCCTATGTCATTAATCTAAGTCTGAGCTGGAAACCGGAGTGGGGTGGTATTTTGCAATTTATCGGCGATGATGGTGTCATTATGGAAGGTTTCCTGCCGCGCTTTAATTCACTGTCGATATTCAAGGTGCCGGTGATGCATCGCGTTTCGGCCGTCGGCGAGTCGGTTTCCGCGAACCGGCTGGCGCTGACCGGATGGTTCCGCACACATGCGGCTGATGCAGCTTAAACCATGACATGCCGGGGCAGCCGGGCCTGGTGCCGGACGCTGCGCCAGAACTGGCATTGCGCTGGCTTTGCTTGAATGCAATCTTGTCGGTTGATTTGCTTCAGCGCAGCATTTGCGGTGAATCAGCGGTGCGGTATCGAGCCGGCCTAATCACGCTTGATAAAGCGCTTTATCGTTCCTGAAAAGTTTAGAGCCGGACGTCCATTTGCGGTTACGAGGCCACGTATAAAGCTGATGGAGCGGCCGCCGCCAAGCACCTCCCCCCGGGCCTCGATATAATCACCGATAACCGGGCCGGATATGAACTCGGAGGAAAAGGCCACGGTAACGCCATAGGCATCCTCGCTGTGCCCACCATCATGGGCGATGGCGAACAGCGCAAAATCGGCAAAAGTCATAAGGCAGCCGCCATGCATAACGCCACCGGCATTCATATGCTTATGCGCAGCCCGGAACGCAGCAACTGGTCCCTTATCATCCACACGAAAATAGAAAGGACCGGCGCTTTCATATTCAAAAGGTTCATTTGTCCAGGTTTGCCAGCCTGAAAATTCGCCAGTCTCAATCATTGTTTTTGTCATCTGTGCGGTCCTCCAGAAAACGTCTTAGCAAGATTGGACTAAATCGCTAGCTTCACCGAACGTCATGGTAGGCGATCGCGTTTGAGTTCTATATAATGTGATGAGATGCGGAGGAATAAATGGCTTTTGATCCAGAAATTAAAGACGCCCTGATTGAACAGGTCCGACGGTTTGTCCGAGAACGCTGTGTGCCGGCTGAAGCAGAGGTGGCGGACGCGGATAAGGTGCCAGACATACTGGTCGATGAGATGAAATCCCTTGGCTTGTTTGGTCTGGCCGTGCCGGAAGCCTATGGCGGATTAGGTCTCGATATGGAAACTGAATGTCTGGTTGGTTTCGAGCTAGGCTGGACGTCGCCAGCCTTTCGCAGTGCGGCCGGGACCAATATTGGTATTGGATCGCAGGCCCTGGTTCTGTTTGGAACGGAAGCCCAAAAAACTGAATGGCTTCCGAAAATTGCGACGGGCGAGACTGTGACCAGCTTTGCCCTGACCGAACCTGAAGCCGGATCGGACGCTGGCGGGCTCAAAACGCGTGCGGCCAAGGATGGTAGCGACTATGTCCTGAATGGCTCCAAACGTTATATTACCAACGCAAATGTCGCCGACCTGTTCACGGTTATGGCCCGAACCAACCCCGATGAGCCCGGCGGGAAAGGTGTCTCCGCATTTATCGTCCCGCGTGATACGCCGGGTCTGACCGTCGGGAAGCCTGAAAAGAAGATGGGCCAGCAGGGCGCGCAGATTTGTGATGTTAATTTCGATGGCGCACGGATCCCCGAAAGCGCGCGGATCGGCAAGGAAGGCGAAGGGTTTAAAGTTGCGATGAGCGTTCTGGATAAAGGACGTTTACATATTTCCGCAGTGTGCACCGGCATGGCCGAGCGTCTGATTTCCGAAATGGTCAATTATGCGATCGAACGGAAACAGTTTGGCAAGGCGATTATGGATCATCAGCTTATTCAAGGTTTGATCGCCGATAGCCAGGCCGAGGCATATGCTGCGCGCTGCATGGTGATCGATGCTGCCAAGAAGAGAGATGCTGGCGAGAATGTCACCATGCTGGCATCGTGCTGTAAAATGTTTGCGTCAGAGGCGGTCGGGCGGATTGCTGATCGCGCGGTTCAGGTCTTTGGTGGCGCTGGTTATGTCGCTGACTATGGCATTGAACGCTTCTATCGTGATGCCCGTATCTTCCGCCTATATGAAGGCACCACTCAAATCCAGCAAATCGTGATCGCCCGGGAACTGGCCCGCGCGGCTAAGAAGGGCGAGATATGATGGAGGAGAGCGCAGATCTGTCACCGAGCGATGTCGGCTTAAGTGCCGAGCGTCTGGCGATGATACCGGAATTTTTTCAACGCGGATATCTCGATACCGGACGCTTGCCCTGTATGGCGACACTGGTATCGCGCAACGGGCAGATTGTTCACGAAGACTATCGTGGCAATATGTCGTTTGAGTCAGAACAGTCCATAGGTCCAGATACGATTTTCCGGATCTTCTCGATGACCAAGCCGGTGACGTCCCTCGCCATTATGATTCTGTTCGAACGCGGACTGATACGTCTCGATCATGCGGTTTCGCGGTACATTCCCGCATTTAAGGACACTGAGGTGTGGGATGGTGGAGATCTTAAAAATTACCGGACCCGTCCGGCCGATCGCGAGATCACAATTCTCGATTTGCTTACGCATACAAGCGGTCTGAGTTACGGGTTTCTGTTCCAGCACGAAGTTGATGCATTGTATCGACGCCAACAGCTTGGCGAGATGCACGAAACTCTGGAAGATATGTGCAATCGGCTGGCGATGATGCCATTGCTTTTCTCACCCGGAACGGCCTGGAATTACGGACATTCTACGGATGTTCTAGGCCGGGTTGTCGAGGTTGTTAGCGGCCAGTCAATTGATGCTTTCTTCGAAGAAAACATCTTTGCGCCTTTGGCTATGCGCGATACCGGATTCCATGTGCCCGAGGACCAGATCCACCGGCTTCCGGCCTGTTACCGGCGTGACCCATTGACCAAGGAGGTGTCGCTGGTGTCAGAAATGGGGGCGGCAGCAACCCATTATAGCAAACGGCCATTGCATCTGTCGCCCGGCGGCGGCCTGGTCAGTACATTGCGTGATTATCACAAGTTCTGCCTGATGTTCTTGCAGGGCGGGCTGCTTAATGGCGCCCGCATTCTTAGTCCGAAAACGATCGAATTCATGCGGCTTAATCATTTGCCCGGCGGACAGACAATTAAACAATTGGGAGACCGTACCTTCTCGGAGGTTCGAATGGATGGCAATGGCTTTGGTCTTGGCGGCAGCGTGATTGTTGATGTTGCGAAATCAATGTCGCCGGGCTCGGCCGGAATGTTCAGCTGGGGCGGTATGGCAAATACCTTTTTCTGGATCGATCCGGAAGAAGAATTGATTGCCATTCAAGCGACCCAGATGATGCCGAGCGGAAACTATCCGATCCGACCGCAATTCCAGCAGCTGGTCTACGCCGCGATTGAATGGTGACTGGCTGGCCGGCGCATTAGACAAATGACAGGGGCATGGCTAGTACACGCGACATGTCATGCAGCCGACCAGGTCTTTGTTATGACTTGCCGAATTTTGCCGGTCGTTTCTGCAGGAATGCCATGACACCTTCACGGAAATCCGGATGACGGCCAGCAGTTCGTTGGGCGAACCGCTCGGATTGCAATTGGGCGTCAAAATCATTGTCGTGTGCATCCCAGAGGAGTTCCCGTATCAGCGCTAGGGCCTGGGTTGGTCCGTCTGCAAGTGTGCGCGCATGCGCCATGGCAGTTGCCATTAAAGCATCGTCTTCGACGACCTGATTTATCAATCCCCAGTCGAGGGCTGTATCGGCAAACAGCTTCTCGCCGAAGAGTGTCATCTGCATGGCTTTAGCGCGTCCTATCATTCGCGTGAGCAGGTATGTCGATCCGCCGTCGGGTACCAGACCAATGCGGCGAAAGGCTTGCAGGAAGTAACCTGACTTGCCGGCAATGATGAAGTCGCCCATCAGGCCAATCGAGCACCCGACACCTGCGGCTGCCCCATTTATCGCTGTTATAATTGGATGGGGATGGGTTTTCATCATTTTAATCAGCGGATTGTAATGGCTGTCCAGCGCCTTGCCGGCATCTGGTTTGCCTTGCTCGGCTGTGCCCGTATTCGACGACAGATTGGCGCCAGAGCAGAACGCCCGTCCTTCACCAGTGATGATTGTGCAACGAGCTTCATCCGCCGCCATTTCGAGGGCGAGCAGCATTTCCTGCACCGTATCAAGTCCTGCCGCATTCATTGTTGCGGGGTCATTAAACGCAATCACAGCAATATCGTCTGCAACTGAATAGGTTATTTTCTCAAAAGTCATAGCCGGCTCCCTTTAAGACTTTTGTAGCCGCTAACGCAGTGAAGCCAAACCATAACGCGACGGCAACACGCGAAACTTTGTCAAATGCGATTTTTAGTATAGTCAAAAAGAAAAGCACTGGGAGGTATGTAATGGCTTTGGACGGATTCGACGCGGGCTCGCTGGAGCAGACACTGGCGAAACAAAAGGCTGCGCATCTTCGCGATGGTACGCCATCGGCAGCAAAACGCATTGAGTGGATTGACCGGTCAATTGACCTGCTTGTGACCCATGGTGACGCGTTATGTCAGGCCATGGCGCATGATTTTGGTCATCGCTCGATCGATCAGTCGCGGATGAGCGATATTGCAGGCTCGATTGGCTCTCTGAAACATTCTAAAAAGCATCTGAAGAAATGGATGCGTCCGGAAAAACGCAATGTTGACTTTCCTTTAAATTTACTGGGTTCAAAGGCGCGCGTTGAGTTTCAGCCAAAGGGTGTCATCGGCATTATCAGCCCTTGGAACTTCCCGGTTAATCTTACCTTTGCCCCGCTTGCCAATGCATTCGCAGCGGGTAATCGCGCGATGATCAAACCGTCTGAGTTTACCGAAGCGACGTCTGAGCTCATGAAAGAATTGCTCGGCCAGTATTATTCTGAGGAAGAAGTCGCAGTTGTCACCGGTG
>CBFHPC010000070.1:0-10495 GCA_965657655.1 Henriciella sp. | reverse complement strand
GGCTTCTGATATTTCACCGACCGTGGCTTTCGCTCTTGCCGCATTCACTGCCAGCGCCAGCAGATTGCCTTCTGTGCCGGCGGCTGCGGCTGCAATAGCGTCAAGGCATGCGTCCACTTGGCTTTGGTCTCGTTCGGCTTTCAAGCGGGCAAGCTTTTCAAGCTGCATCCGTCTTACCGTCGCATTGTCGACTTTAAGGACCGGGACATCTTCATCCTGATCAAGCAGGAATTTATTGACGCCGACCACAGTTTGCCGGCCACTATCGATACGGGCTTGCGTGTTTGCAGCGGCTTCCTCGATACGCAGTTTTGGCAGACCCTCTTCAATGGCCTGCGCCATGCCGCCGATTTTCTCGACTTCTTCGATATGGGCCATCGCCTTGACGGCGAGATCATGCGTCAGTCGCTCAAGATAATATGAGCCGCCCCATGGGTCGATTGTCTGGGCTGCGCCGCCCTCCTGCTGCAAGAATAATTGCGTATTCCGGGCGATGCGCGCGGAAAAGTCGGTCGGGAGTGCCAGCGCCTCGTCAAACGAATTCGTATGCAGGCTCTGGGTCTGGCCGCCGGCTGCAGCAATCGCCTCAAGACAGGTTCGAATAACATTATTGTAGACATCCTGCGCCGTCAGGGACCAGCCGGATGTCTGGCTGTGGGTTCTCAGAGAAATCGATTTCCGGTTCTTCGGTGAGAACTCCTTATTGACGAGCTTTGCCCAGATCAGACGCGCAGCTCGCATCTTGGCGACTTCCATGAACGTGTTCATGCCGATCGCCCAGAAGAAGGACAGCCGTGGCGCGAAGGCATCGACATCGAGGCCGGCGGCAACACCGGCCCGGATATATTCGATGCCATCGGCGAGCGTGTAAGCCAGTTCGAGGTCTGCGGTCGCACCGGCCTCTTGCATATGATAGCCCGAAATCGAAATTGAGTTGAAACGCGGCATATGCTGGGACGTATAGGCGAAAATATCTGATATGATCCGCATCGATGGTTTTGGCGGATAGATATAGGTGTTGCGCACCATGAACTCTTTCAGAAGATCGTTCTGGATCGTGCCGGCGAGCTTGTCAGGAGACACGCCTTGTTCTTCGGCCGCAACGATGTATAGCGCCATAATCGGGAGTACCGCGCCGTTCATGGTCATCGAGACCGACATCTGGTCTAGCGGAATACCAGAAAACAGGGTGCGCATGTCATAGATGGAGTCGATCGCGACCCCGGCCATACCCACGTCTCCGGAGACGCGAATATGATCGCTGTCATAGCCGCGATGGGTCGCCAGATCGAACGCGACGGAGAGCCCTTTCTGACCGGCGGCAAGATTGCGGCGATAGAATGCGTTGGAGTCCTCAGCGGTCGAAAAGCCGGCATATTGTCTGATCGTCCAGGGCCGCTGGGTATACATGGTCGGGTAGGGACCGCGCCCGAAAGGTGCCAGGCCGGGATAATCATTCAGAAAATCGAGCTCGTTTGTGTCGGCTGCGGTATAAGCCGTTGCCAGCTTGACGCCTTCGGGTGTTTCGAGGGTCCGGTTTCGGGGCGTTGCTGCCGCAGCGCTGCAGGAGCTCGCGGCTTGATAGGCGATTGTTGAAAAATCAGGAAAATTAGTCATGACGCAACTCCCAGATCCGATAGCGCTTTCGACAATTCTTCAACGGCGTTGCAGCCGCTGAAAATATGGCGGTCAACGCTTTGTGTTTCGAACTTTCCGGCGAGCCAAATACGTTTCGCACCGGCGCGCTGGAGTTTGGCCGCAGCCGTTTCGGCATCAGATTGATAGCGTTTATCAGCTGCGCAAAGAACAACAATACTGGAGCCGGACGCGCGAAAGCTGCGCTCAAGTGTGGCGGGATCATTTTGGTCCGGCGCTGCTTCAACAGTTTCGATTCCACCTGCTGCGAAAAAGTTTCTGACAAAGTCGAGCCGTGCACTGTGTTCAGCCAGAGGGCCGAGTGTGGCAACGAAGATTTTAGGACGATCGCCCTTTGCCTGCGCGGCATTTTCAGCGCGATCACGCAAGGCTTCGAAAACTTCGCCATTATGCATCGGGACCAGCCTGTCTGCTTCGGTGTCGGGGCCGCTGGACGCGACCGGAGCGGAGAGAATATCGCCAAGAATAGGCTCTGCAACGGATTGCGATTGCACCTCTATTGGCGGGCTTACTGGTACCTCGTAATCGTCGAGTAGCGGAAATTCATTTACACCCGTAACGATTGTCCGCTTATGCGCGACTTCATCCAGCAGTGCCGCGCGCGACGCTTGGATGCGCTCCTGTATGGCGCCGTCCATGAGACTTTGCGTCAGGCCGCCTTCGCCCTCAAGCTTTTGGAACTCTGACCAGGCCGCTTCGGCTAATTCCGAGGCCAGGGTTTCTGAAAACCATGCTCCGCCGCCGGGGTCGGTAACCTGACCGAGTTTACTTTCTTCCATGGCGATCAGTTGCGTGTTGCGGGCAATCCGGCGGCCAAGTTCTTCCGGGCGGCCGAGTGGTGCATTGAAAGCCCTGATCGTTACGATATCGGCCCCACCCACGGCAGCGGCGAAACAGGCGGCGGTCCCACGCAGAATATTAACCCATGGATCGTAGCGCGTCATCATTCGTGCGCTTGAGACGGTCTGGATTTTTTGCGCGGCAGGCGGCAGGTTCAGGACCTCGCGGATCCTCGCCCAAAGTAGTCTTGCAGCGCGGATTTTAGCAATTCCGACTCCGTAATTCGCATCGATCCCAAGTGTGAAAATGATCTGATCGGCGGCTTGAGCTGCCGGATAGCCGGCCGTTTCGAGCCGTCTTAAAGTGTCGACAGCATGTGCCATCAGGACGCCCAATTCCTGTGCGTCGGTCGCGCCGGCTTCATGAATCTGGCGGGTATCCACGCGAAATATATCGGCATCCGGAAACTGCCTCGCCAATTTGTGAGAGAGCTCGCCAAGGATTGCGAAATTGATGTCGACGCCTTTGTCCAGTCGCCCGGTCCGCATCAATGTGCCGATCGGATCAAGATTGAAAGCAAGCTTCTGCCGCTTGGGGTCTGCCTGCTGGCAGCCCCAATTCATCAAATGGGCGGCGGCATTAAATCCACAATCGGGGTCGTGATGATCAAGTGCAATCGTCGCGAGGTCAGCATGTATTCCGGCCAGGAGTGTCGCCACATCGGCCTTATTCGAAAACGGAGTGCCGCGCTCGCCGGCAGCGTCGACCGCAATTTCTACCGAGCTGACGCCGCGTTCCATGTCACGCAGCATATCCGCATTGGCGGTTACGGGATCGGGTTGTTCAAATGATTGTCGGATGTCCCAAGGCAGAAAGGGATCGGGGGTTTCCCTGCCGCCACGTAAAAACGGTGCCTGGCCGGGATAGCCATGCGGGTCAGTCGCGCTGGCAAAATCGGCTTCGCCGTAAAGTGGTTTGATTGTTAGCCTGTCGCGAGTCTTTTTGAGGAGTCGTTCAAGCCCGCCGCCTTTTAGAGCCTGCTGGACTTGTTCAATCCAGTCTGCTTCTGAGGCTGCAGGGAAGTCTCTTGAGAAGGCGTGCACGCGATCAGTCATAAGGTCGACCCTAGATAAGCAAAAAGATTAAATTGAGATCGCGCGGACTGGGGGGGCAGGTCAAGTACGAAGCGACTTTTCTCCACGTCAACCAATAAAGTTTTTGGCCGGACCGGGACAAAATACGTCAAAGCAGTCTCTTACGTTTGGTCATGCCTTGTCGATTTGGACTTCGGGTGTACATGTTGGGCAGTCATCAATCTTATGGTGCCAGGAGATTATTCATGTCGTTACCACCCGTTTTACAGAATTTGCGTCTCCCGATTATCGGGTCGCCTCTCTTTATTATTTCAAACCCAGAGCTTGTTATTGCACAATGCAAGGCCGGCGTGATCGGTTCTTTTCCGGCGCTGAACGCGCGCCCCGGGCCGGTTCTGGATGAATGGCTGGATCGGATCACAACAGAGCTGGCCGAGTATGACGCAAAAAATCCGGACCGGCCTTCGGCGCCGTTTGCGGTAAACCAGATCGTTCATAAATCGAATGATCGGCTGGATCATGATGTCGAGATGTGTGTGAAGCACAAAGTGCCGATTATCATCACCTCGCTTGGCGCGCGCCAGGAGGTAAATGACGCGATCCATTCCTATGGCGGCATCGTCCTGCACGATATCATTAATGTCGTATTTGCGCATAAGGCGCTCGAGAAAGGCGCGGACGGGCTGATTGCGGTTTGTACGGGTGCCGGTGGACATGCCGGGACGCTGTCGCCGTTCGCGCTGATCCAGGAGATCAGGGAATTCTTTGACGGGCCGCTGGCCCTATCCGGTTCGATTGCGAATGGCGGTGCGGTTGCTGCAGCGCAGGCTATGGGCGCTGATTTCGGTTATATCGGATCAGCCTTCATTTCTTGCGATGAGGCGAATGCGGTGGAAGGCTACAAGGATATGATCGTCGACTCAAAAGCTGGCGATATCGTTTACTCAAATCTTTTCACGGGGGTTCACGGTAATTATCTGGCGCCCTCAATTGTACAAGCCGGACTAAATCCAAATGATTTGCCCGAAAGTGACCCGAGCGCCATGAATTTCGGCTCGGGTGGCGATCAGAAATCGAAGGCCTGGAAAGATATTTGGGGCTGCGGTCAGGGGATCGGGAATGTTAAATCCCGGATGCCAACAGCTGAATTTGTCGCGAAACTCGAAAGTGAATATGAGCGCGCAATTGCATCGCTGGCCAAGCGTCAGGCTTTTCCTGTAATGGCGAAATAGACATTCAGTCAGGTTTCGGTGCCGGATCGACCATGATCTATCCCTGATAATATGCCTGTATTGTTCGAGACGGTCGGGTTGATAGGTTTATCAATCCGACTGTTTCGATTCTGCGACTAGTTTGCATGCTCCTATCTGATCGGAGCAATGCGATGGATTTTTCTGATTTCTCGGCACGACTGGGATTGCCGTACCTTTTGCCGAACCAAGCGCAAAAGCATGTGACGCTGAACGAAAGCCTGAGGCGGCTCGATACGCTGATCATGGCCAGCGTGGCGTCATGCAGACTTGATGCACCCCCGGCCAGTCCCGAGGATGGCATCGCCTATATTCCGACAATGCAAGCGACGGGGGCATGGACTGGATACAGCCAGTGGATTGTTGCCTGGATTGATGGCGACTGGCAGGCCGTTCAACCAGGCGATGGCTGGCGGGTCTATGACGTCGAGGCCGAGCAGCTCAAAGTCTATCAGAATGACAGCTGGAAGCCCTTGCTGTCGACGTCCCTGTCACATCAGAATGTGACGCATTTTGGCCTCGCGACCGCGGCCGACAATGATAAACCATTCTCGGTCCGGCTTAATTCCGCCTTGTTCAGTGCGCGTTCGCCAGCAGATCAAGGTAGTGGCAATCTACGTCTGTTTCTTAACAAATCTGACCGCCAAAACACATCATCTCTGGTGTTTCAGACGAAATGGTCGGGCCGCGCCGAGCTCGGTCTTGCCGGCGATGACCGGCTCTCGATCCGGCTAAGTTCGGATGGATCGGTCTGGCGCCAGGCCTTAACGCTAAGCGATCAGGATGAAACCCTCGAAACAGACTATGATATTGTTCCGATGCGGGCGAACCAAACCAGTATCGGGCACATTGCGAGGCCATTTCAGAGTATTTTTATTCAGTCGGCGCCGAGTATTAGTTCAGATCGGCGTGACAAGAGCGATATCGCACCGATTGGTGATGCGCTGGCGCTGATTAACCGGCTACAGCCAATAATGTTCCGGCGTCAAACCGGCGGACCTGCCCATTTTGGATTTCTGGCGCAGCAGGTCCGGCAGGTTCTGGATGATCTGGGGTTCGACCAGCTTGGCTTATGGGAGCTGGCAGATCCCGATGATGCAGACAGCAGGCAGGCGCTACGTCAGGAGGAATTTATTTCAGTTCTGGTGGCCAGTGTGCAGAGCCTCAGCCGGCGGCTCGAGAACCTCGAGCAAAGCGCGAATTAATGTTCTTCGTATCCGCTGGTGCCGCAGAGGCCGCGTTGCAGAATGGCTGGCGATGGCCGACTTTCTCGATCGCTGAGCTCTGCTGTAAGTGTAATGGTCGCTATTGTAATCGGACCTATTGGCACGACCCCGTATTTCTTGATGCGTTGACGCAGGTCCGGGCGGATGTTGGCGGCCCGCTGCATGTGACATCGGGACATCGTTGTCCGGACTGGAACCGGCAGGTCGGAGGCGCACCAGCGTCAAAGCATCTGCACATTGCAGTTGATCTGGCAGTGGCATCGCACCCCCGGTCAAAACTGCTGCAATCTGCCCGGCAGAGAGGTTTTAACGGGATCGGTCTGGCCGCGCGTTTCATTCATCTCGACCGTAGGCGCGACCCCGCTTTGTGGATTTATGATGGGAGTGAACATTTATGGAGAGCGTAATCAATCTTGCCGGAAGCATTGCTGGTGGCGGACTATTCGGATTAGTTGGAACGGCGCTCGGCCGCTTTGCGAGTTATTTCGAACGTCGCCAGACCTTGCATTTTGAAAACTTGCGCTGGTCGCACGAGATCAAGATGCAGGAGCTTGAGCACGCCGCAGCGATGGCCGGCGCTGCTGCTGATCGCGAGCGGGCCGCCGTGGCGGGCGCCTGGCAGGGTCTCAAGACATCGATTGCGGCCGATGCATCGATACCGTCGAGTTATGCTTGGGTTGATGCCGTTCGGGCGCTGACCCGACCATTACTAACCCTGCTTTTATGGGCGATATCGGTCATGATTTGGCTCGACGCCGACCCTGATGGCCAAACCGCCATTATCGAGGCGACGAGCTTTGCCGCGATCGCAGCGACGCTCTGGTGGTTTGGCGACCGAGGAACCAAGCAAAAATAACAAGCTACCGGTTCGGCTGGTCTGATTTAATATTTGTAGCTGACGAGCAAGGCTGACGGGCATTTTTCAAATGGCGTCGCCGGACCGGTCTGCGCCGTTTCCGCACGCTCGGCAAATATATGCCAGAAATCCGCACCATGTTGGTGAGAGGTGAGCTGATACCAAATAAACCATTGATAATCGACAATGGCTGGGGTCTGAGCCGCGCTATCAGGGCCGGTGGCATGCTGCGCCGTCGCATCGAAGCCGGCCCCGAAATCCTTTACGAGGCCATCGGCCTTTAGACTGGAGAATATAGGCGCCCATTTATTGGCATAGTGATTTGCGATGTCATTGATATCCTGACCCGGACAAGTCCAATAGGCATGTTGCTCGAATCCGGTTTTTTCTGGCTTGTCTGGAGTTAGAGCATACGATGGTAGATAAATAGCAAATAAGCTAGTAACATATATAAATATAGATTTTATCATAACAGCTCCGATCTTTCATAATATGAATCGATTACTGTATAACAATATCATTCATAAATATATATTCTTGACTTAATTATAAATGGTATTTTAAGGCGCCGGGCGTGTTGCGATTCTGCGTTGTCATTCTACATTCTGTTGATGACCACGACGCCACATCAGAATCTTCCCGCTGTCACGTCTGCATCCGCGTCTGACGGGGCGGTCCGCGATGCTGTCGGTGGCTTGCAGAGCAGTGAATGGACCCCGCACCGGCCTGACCGGGAATGGGAGAAATTAGAGGGTGGTAAGGCGTTTCGGGTGGAGGCGCCTTATCAGGCGGCAGGCGATCAGGAAACGGCGATTCCCGAACTTGTAAGCGGCATAAACAGCGGTGAACGCGACCAGGTTCTGCTCGGGGCGACCGGTACCGGCAAAACCTTCACAATGGCGAAAATTATCGAAGCAACGCAGCGACCGGCACTGATACTCGCGCCGAATAAAACCCTTGCGGCGCAATTATACGGTGAGTTCAAAGCTTTTTTCCCCGACAATGCGGTCGAGTATTTCGTCTCATATTACGATTATTACCAGCCCGAGGCCTATGTCCCGCGGCGGGATTTATATATCGAGAAGGAAAGCTCGATTAATGAGGCGATCGACCGGATGCGGCATTCGGCGACCCGGTCGATTCTTGAGCGGGACGATGTGATAATCGTCGCCTCCGTGTCGTGTATTTACGGGATTGGGTCGGTCGAGACTTACACGTCGATGACACGAAAAATCGAGGCCGGTCAGCAGATTGACCCGCGGCAGGTCGCACAGATTCTGGTCGAGCTGCAATATGACCGGAATGATATTTCCTTTGCCCGCGGCAGCTTCCGGATCAAGGGTGATGTGCTTGATATCTTTCCTGCACACTATGAAGACCGGGCATGGAAACTGTCCTTTTTTGGTGACGAACTAGAATCGATTATCGAATTTGACCCGCTGACCGGCCGCAAGATACAGTCCCTGCCGGCGATTAAACTTTACGCGAATAGTCACTATGTGACGCCGCGGCCGACGCTGAATCAGGCGATCGAAAGCATCAAGTCAGAATTATCATCGACGATTAAACGGTTTGAGGCGGATGGGAAGTTGCTCGAGGCCCAGCGTATCGAGCAGCGGGTCCAGTATGATATCGAAATGTTGATGGCGACCGGATCCTGCAACGGGATTGAGAATTATTCCCGTTATCTGACAGGGCGAAAACCGGGCGAGCCCCCACCGACAATGTTTGAATACCTCCCCGATAATGCGCTCGTATTTGCCGATGAGAGCCATCAGACAGTGCCCCAGATCGGTGGTATGTATCGCGGTGACTTTAATCGCAAACGGACCCTGTCGGAATACGGGTTCCGGTTGCCGAGCTGTCTTGATAACCGTCCGCTGAAATTTGAGGAATGGGACGCGATGCGGCCGCAAAGCGTGTTTGTCTCTGCGACACCGGGCAAGTGGGAACTGGAGCGTACAAGCGGCGTCTTTACCGAACAGGTCATCCGACCGACGGGGCTGCTGGACCCGCCTGTAGAAGTCCGTCCTGTGTCGACCGGTACAAGCAATCAGATCGATGATCTGCTTGCGGAAATTTGGCAGACCGTTGAGCGCGGGCACCGCGTGCTGGTTACGACGCTGACCAAAAAAATGGCGGAAGATCTGACCGAATATTTGCATGAGCAGGGCGTACGGGTGCGCTATATGCACTCCGATATCGATACTATTGAGCGTATTGAGATTATACGCGACTTGCGACTTGGCGCGTTCGATGTCCTGGTTGGCATCAATTTATTGCGCGAAGGCCTGGATATCCCAGAATGCGGACTGGTCGGAATTCTTGATGCCGATAAGGAAGGTTTTCTGCGATCCGAAACGAGTCTCGTGCAAACCATTGGCCGCGCCGCACGGAATGCCGATGCAAGGGTCATACTGTATGGCGACAAAGTGACGGCCTCGATGCAGCGCGCGATGGATGAAACCGAAAGGCGACGCGAAAAGCAGGATGAATATAACAGGCTGCAGAACATCACCCCGACGACGATTGTGCGTGAAATTGCAGATATTCTCGGACAGTTCGGAGAGCGCTCCGATCGCCGGTCACAGCAACTCAAAGGCGGGAAATCACGACGACTTAAAGAAGTCGCGGAAGATCAGGCGGCCTTTCAGCCGGCTGCAGGACATAATATGCAGGCCGCGATTGGGGCGCTTGAGACAAAAATGCGGGATGCGGCGGCGAATCTTGAATTCGAAGAGGCTGCAAGTTTGCGCGATGAAATCAAGAAGTTACGGGAATTCGAGCTCGGTCTGTGATGCCGCACGAAAAAGGCCATCCCGATCGGGATGGCCTTCGTGAGCCGGTTTGGCTCTTGAATTCCGACAGCGTCCAACACGGCTGTCACACTTGACTTAAATGGCGTGTAGAGGCTGCTCCACAAGGCCACCAAGACAAACAAATCCAATCGCCTTACCTGGTTTCTCACTCGACATTGGATCACCTCCTTTCAGTTGTTGAACAATTATCCTGCTGATTGGCAGGACTTGTTTAGCTAAACATGAGTCGGCGGGATTGAAAGTCTCGCAGGTGAAAAATAGTTGTGATCGACAATTTGCCGCTGATAGTGCCAGCGGGCCGGATTTTCGCTTGATAGACAGTCATGTCTGTCATGATCGGGCCGTTCCGAAGAATGACGAGTGGGAGTCCGAACGCAGCGAGATATGGGTCTCGTCGGCGAATAGGCTTGATATTGGATGAGGATGCGTTGAGGCCTGCTGGCATTAAGGCAACAGGGCTTGCTATCCTGGTGCTCACAGCAAGCCAAAGTCTCGGGAATATGTTAACCCCGCGGTCAATAATGCTGAACGGAGCCCATCCTTGAAAGAGAATGACATTATCATTTCGAAGTCGGTTATAATTCCGCACTGGGAGTATAGCGAGCAGTTTGTGCGCGCTTCGGGGCCGGGCGGGCAGAATGTCAACAAGGTGTCAACCGCCGTTCAGCTAAGATGGTATGTTGAAACCAGCACTTTGCCTGCAGCCGTCAAAACAAGGTTCAAAAAGAAATATGCTGCACGTTTGACACGGGCCGGCGAGCTCATAATCGCGGCGAACGAACATCGCACGCAGGCTCTAAACAGAGTTGCAGCT
>CBFHPC010000069.1:0-10777 GCA_965657655.1 Henriciella sp. | reverse complement strand
ATATTTGAAAGATGCTCCGGCGCGATACCGTGCCCGGTATCCTCAATCTCGATCAACAGATACTCGCCGGGCTCAACAAACCAGAAACTGCCTTCATAGGCATCCCGCTCTGTCGCACGTGAGGTACGAACGGTCAGTTTTCCGCCGCGCCCGCCCTGCATTAGCAGGGCATCACGGGCATTGGTCGCCAAGTTTATAATCGCCGTTTCCAACTGGTTTTTATCAGCCTTGATCATCGGCAGATCTCGTCCATGCACGAGGCTAAAATCAACCCGTTCATCGAGCAACTGGGCGAGCAAAACCGAAAATTCGGATAGAAAATCACTCGGATCGAAGACTTCCCGGCGAAATGTTTGTTGCCGCGCATAAGCCAGCAGCATGGTCACCAAATCTTTGGCTCGCACCGAAAACTCATGGATCTTTTTGAGATGCTCGAAACTTGGATCCCCGACCGGATGCATCGTCATCAAATGATCATTATTCAGAATAATGCCCGTTAGGACATTATTGAAATCATGCGCAACCCCGCCAGCGAGCTTGCCAATTGCGGACATTTTTTCACCTTGCGCCAGACGCAGTTCAAGATCTTTCTGATTGCTCAGATCAATCACATAAGCGGCGAGCGGCCGGCCTTCGGCGTCAGCCGTCACGATCAAATTGATATGCTTGTCATCGCGATCGATGATTTTTAGGCCAACCGGCCGGTCGACCGCAGCCGAAATCGCCGCCCCAAGATCGGATTCCCCGTCTTCAGTTACAAAAAGATCGATAAAACGAGCGCCGGCAACCGCTTTGCCATTGCTCAGCTCCATCAAAACCCGATTCGCCTCAATAATCGTAGCGTCCTCGGGTCGCTCGCCCGACAAGCGAACCGCCCCGAACGGTGCTTCGTCGAACATGGAATCCACTTGATGCACGGGCGCTGCAGTCGACGTCGAAACCGTATCCCGCAGCTCGCTGGCACTCAAAGCCTGCTCATGGGTTAAAACTATCAACCGGCCACGTGCGCCGCCGCCTTCACCCTGCCAGCTCAAAATTGCACGAACCGGTATCTCGCCACCATCAAGCGAACGGACCAGTATATCGGCTGATATCGGCACACCGGCTTTGCGGTCACGCCGCAAAAGTTTGACGAATTCCGGCCGCATGAGATCATCAATTCTGAGATGGCCGGAATTTTCACCCAGCCCCAGTAATTGCCGAAGCCATGCATTGGCAAACAGGAGCTTCCCATCAGGACCAAGGCCGGCAAATCCGATTGGTGCCTGTTCTGCATCATCGCTATGGTCAGCCTTTGAATGAATAGCCGGCGCGCCGGTGCGGCCATCAAACCGCCAAAGAACCCGATTAGCCGCGATCGGACCGACTTTCGCGGTTAGCCGCAAGCTTTCCGGGCCGTCGACAACCTGCAATTCCGGCAGCTGCTCAGTGTGATTTGAACCGGTTTTAGCCGCTTGAAATAACCGGAAAATAGGTTCCGAAAACTCGGGCCGGTTGCTAAAAATACGATCCGGCGACACCGCGCCCGACAATGCGGTTTGGTCGCACAGTAGGCCGGCGGCCCACACTTGATAGGCCTGGTTGGCCGCAACTGGTATGCCATTGCCATCGCTGATCAATGCCATCTCATCAAGCGCATCAAGCCAGTCAAAGGTCTGCGAAGCTCCGCCGACAGCCTGCTCCGCGCGGCCCGCTTTCCGGGAAGCCATGATCGCACCGAAGGGGTTGTCACGCGACAACAAGATTGTGCTACCGGCGACGACGGCCAGCAGCAATAATTGGCCGCCTCGTCCGGCATCGGCTGGCGACAGGAATGACACAATCGCAAGAATGGCCGCCACAAACAAGCAGATCCAGAAGACAAGTCGCGGCCAGTCCTGCTCGCTTTTGAGATTGGCGAAATCGGCTTCAAAGCCAGTTGAACGCTGCTCGGGCATGATAATCCCTTCTATTGACTGATCCCCGTCAAATTGATTCGCGAGACCATTATCCTCTGAAAGGCTGATTATGGACACATCTGATTTTTCGAGGACGCCAGCTGTGCATTCAGGATAGACGGTACCGACCAAGAAACACCCACCGAAACATTCGGACTTATCACGACATCTCAACTTTCAGGGCCATTTTGCCACCGCGCCGGCCAATACAGGCGTGTGATATGACAGGACCTGTCCGTCCGCCTGACAGAATTTCAACCGGCGCGTCAGATGCCGGACCAAGCATCAAAATTGAGCCGGCACTTAAATTCTTCAACTCGCCAAGTGTCGCTCTGAAACCGGACAGACGTGCCGTTACCAAAGCAATGATCGGCATCTCCGGCAGAGCGGCCACATCCTGATCCGTATCGGATACTGGCGGGGCAGCCGCCCGGCCCTTGACCACGGCCAGATCGCTGACGACACCACGTCCGGTGACATCATACTCGGTGATTGTAATCTCTTCGGTTTGAAAACGATCGGCAACATCGCCGAGCTCCGTAGTAATCGCCTGCAATCTGACACCATCGCCAAAGGTCGAATTCAGCGCTGCTATTATTTTGTGTAATATCACCAAATCGAGCGCATTGGGTTGCTCTGATAGATCAGTTTTCCTCGCCACTTTCTCGCTCGTCCGGATTTGCGATATCAGGGCATTCGCTAGACTGAGCGGCAAACAGACAAGCGCCGATAAACGCGTATCAGATCGCCCGAAGCCGGCAATAATCACCGGCGTGCCTGACATAAGCTGACCGAGTGATGCGACATCAAAATCAGCGCTTTCGCGCGGTTTCACCGACAATTCCATGGCTGCGCCACAGCTTAGAGCTGACCCGATGCGCTCAGCCAGAGCATTCACCGGGCCTGAACCTGTCTTTTGACCTGATGGCGATTTGCTGTGCGCACGGCGCGCTCGCTTCACCTCAGCCGTCGCATGCCTATCAGGCATCTTGCCCGTCTGGCGAGCCGGTCGCAAAAGCGTCTCGATCTCTTTCGGCGTAAGAATGCCGCGGTCAGCCTGAAAAACCGGCTCTTCAGACGCCACGCCGGAATCAGGCGAAGCGGCGGCAAACCGGGGCACCGGGCCTGAACCTAGCGGGGGCGAAGACGGTTTGGATGAATCGCGCATGATCTACCTCATACAATGAGTCGGCGATTGTGTTAGCACTTGGTTAATTTAGCGTTAGGTGATGGCGCTAGACCTTGCAGATAGCATTGGCAGGCATTGCAAAGATCTTGCCAGCAAGCGGCATATGGCATTCGCGCTCGGAAATGACACGTCGAACACGGGCCTGATGCTCATCCATTGCTGAAAAAAAATACCCAACCTGCTCGCTTGCCGGTCTGGCGTAAACACATTCAAATGCGCTTAAACGGACGTCACGCGCCGGTTAGCGACACTTTTATAATGCGTCCAACCCACACCATTGACGCGATTGTCTAGTCTTCGCGGACAACCCGCTCATTTTTTTCGTGCCGCTCCTGCGCCTCGAGGCTCAACGTGGCGGTCGGACGCGCTTCGAGCCGTTTAAGGCCAATCGGCTCACCGGTATCTTCACAATAGCCATAAACGCCCTGATCAAGGCGACGGAGCGCCGCATCGATTTTTAGCGTTAGCTTGCGTTGGCGATCGCGGGTTCGCAATTCCAGTGCTTTATCGCTTTCGGCCGATGCACGGTCGACCAAATCAGGATGGTTGCTCGACTGGGCCTTGAGATTACCAATCGTGGTCTGAGCACCGTTCAAGATGTCAGACTTCCACTTTTCGAGCTTAACTCTAAAATAGGCTTTTTGTTTGGGGTTCATAAACTCTTCGTCTGAAGATGGAACATACCCGTCAAGATCCAAATCCGTCACGCTCTACCGCCTTCTATAGTGTCTTTTTTGTGCCGTATATTATTTATTCTCGGGATTCGCTAGCAATTTTTACAAAATGAACCTCTGGGTCATCTGCGGTGGAAACAACCTATGGCGGCGGCAGTTAGAAATGTTTTACAGTTAAACGCATTAAACCTATTGATTTCAAATATCGTTTTGCGCGAAGTGCGCTCTGGGAAACAATCGCACAGGCTTGGTGGACATGGCGTTAAACCGAAGACGGGACCGAATAAAAACACCGAGAACGTGGCTCGAGGGGTTGATCTTTAACGGGCTCTTGGGATCATTCATGATCCTGGCGCTTTGGAATGTCGACATAACCTATACTTCCGACCTCGCCATCGATCCCGACAGCCCGAAAGCGCAGGAGACGACGCTTGAAAATATCGTCACGGCTTTTGGGGAAATTGCCGCCAGTGGGGATAATGGGCGGGCAGTATGGGCGCAACGTGTGGAAACAACGGTTCTTGAAAGCGATTTCGCGGCGGCCCGGGGATATCTACTGTCAGCGCCTTATATGTTTAATAAATCTGACGCTGCGGCCTTACAATCCGCGTTTGAGGAAGAATATTCCGGCGATGATGATGAGCGTCTAGCGCGCGCAGCGCTCATTTTCCTGCCGGACTCTGTTCGCGCCAGCTACCAGATCGCTATTGCGCCACCCGACTATGAGCGACCGGCAACCTCGACCGCACCGGCTTCAGTCGCACCATCAGGGGACATGGTATCTCGAGCCGCGCCCGAACTGTTGCCGGATCCTCTGAAGACAAATCTATCCATGCTACTCTTCGGGGATGCCGAAGACCTGACCCGCCGCAGCCAGCGCTGGCTGATTGATGATCAAAGTGACTCATTCTCTTTGAGACTTCGGGCGATTGGCCTGATAAAATCGCAAAGCGGAACCAGCGATCAGGCCGCTTTCGGTGAGGCCGCGTCGATTTTAACCGCCGGCCATCGGGCCAGTCGTTTGAGCCGGAAATTCACACAATCAATGACTGAAAAAGTGGAGGCGACGCTTCCGGAAGCCGCCTTGCAGGCGCGCTTGAACGTCGCCTTTGAGCCCGTCATGACAACAACTGATCGCAGCCGCGAAATTGTCCTTGCCTATGAAGAAACCATTAATCCGGCCGGGCTCGAGAGCCTGTCAGCAGAAATGGAAACGATTGCCCGTCTCGCCAAATTGACATCTCCAGCCGGCGCTTTGACGCTTATCGAGCAAATCGAAACCCCCGATCACATGCAGCGTGCGCTCCTGCTCGCTGAGGCCGGTGGCGAACGATCGGTGGCCCTTGCCCGCGAAATCGGCCCGGAAATCTTGACCCTCGCAGAACCCGGCATTCTGTTCACGAAAGGCCTGCTGATCCGCACTGCCATCATAATCTTAATCGGAATTGCACTGATCATCACCAGCCTGTCATTTCTGACAAGCGGAAATTATAAAACCGAGAAAAGGCCGGAGCTATAAAACTCAGGGCAGATTAAAGGCACCGCGGATTCCATCGACCAGAAGCTGAACCGATAGTGCCGAGAGGATCACACCAAGAATTCGTGTTGTTGCCGCCGATATGCTGTCACCGAGAAACCGCATGAGCGGGCCAGCCATTAAGAATATAACCATGCATAATAACAGGTTCAGCGCGATCGCCGACAATATCACAGCCTGTGCCACAAGGTCGGTTTCGTTCGACATGTACAGCATAGCCGTCGCAATCGAGCCCGGTCCGGCAAGCATCGGAATACCGATTGGAAACACAGACACATCGTCGGGCTCGGCCGGGCGCTCTTCCTGATCAGCAAGAACCGTTTCAACACGATGTTCCCGACGCTCTGTTCGACGCTCGAAAACCATATCGAGGGCGATCAGAAATAATAGCGCTCCACCAGCGATTCTGAACGCATCAATTGAAATATGTAATTGATCGAGTAACCAAACGCCACCAACGGCAAAGCCGAAGATTATTGCGCCGCCAATTAAGGTCGAGCGAATCGCCATTGTACGCCGGTAGGATGGCGAGCCCTGCTTGGTCAATGCCGCGAACATTGGCGCAACCCCGATCGAATCGATCAGAACGAAGAATGTTACGAATGTCGCGATAAAAAGAGTTATATATTCTGACATCATCATAATTTCTCCCTATCTGGTCCGCCGTCACCCGTCGAGCCTCTGAAAATCTTTATTCAATCGCCAGCAGGCAAAGATCAGTGCAGCTGGCTGATAAACGACGTTTTGGCCATTCAATTTGCGCAGCGTCATAGTTGCCCTTCGCCGCCGCCGCCTTATGATCTTTGAAAACTTTATGAGGTAGAATATGCGTTTTGAAGGCACTGAAAATTACGTTGCGACCGATGATTTGCGCGTCGCAGTCAATGCGGCCATCGCGTTGGAGAGACCCCTGCTGATCAAAGGCGAGCCGGGGACCGGAAAAACAGTGCTTGCGGTCGAAGTCGCCAAAGCACTCGGGGTCGACCTTATCGAATGGCACATTAAGTCAACGACGAAAGCTCAACAGGGCCTTTATGAATATGACGCCGTGTCTCGCCTCCGCGACGGCCAAATGGGTGAAGAGCGGGCGAAAGACGTCCGTAATTACATCAAGAAGGGCAAATTATGGGAGGCCTTCGTCGCCGGCGACCGGCCTATTCTGCTGATTGATGAAATCGACAAAGCCGATATCGAGTTTCCCAACGACCTCCTACAGGAGCTCGATCGAATGGAATTCTATGTTTACGAGACAGATGAAACGATCAAAGCAACACAGCGCCCGATTGTTATTATCACCTCGAATAATGAAAAAGAGCTGCCCGATGCATTTCTGCGACGCTGCTTCTTCCACTTCATCAAATTCCCCGATGAGCAGACGATGAAAGATATTGTTGATGTCCATTTTCCCGATATCAAACAGAAGCTGGTGTCCGATGCACTGACGACATTTTATTCAATGCGCGAAGTACCGGGCATGAAGAAAAAGCCGTCGACCTCGGAACTGCTAGACTGGCTTAAACTGCTGATGAATGAAGACATCGATCTCGAGGCGATGCGGGAACAGGATCCGGAAAAGCTCACCCCGCCTCTGCACGGGGCCTTGTTGAAGAATGAGCAGGACACAGCACTTTTCGAGCGTCTGGCCTTTCTTAACCGCCGCCAGGACACGGCCCGGCGTGGTCCCGCTGAATAGCCTCACCGCTGGCAGCGCAGCCTGATTATAGCCCTTTAGCAGATCCGCCGGATCACGGCCGTCCGTGTTTACGCCTCTGGTCCGGATATGGCAATTGCAATCGTCCCGGCCGGTCAGGCGCGGCCGGGTATCAATGATAGTACCTATGCCGCGCGGCGGGCCTGAATCAGGGTTTCGCAATTGCCGTCGCCGCCACTGATCGGACTCGGCGCCGTGTGCGTGACAAGCCAGCCGACGGATTTCAACCATGCCCTGAACGCGTCTTCGGCGCGGGCAATGGCCGCCGGATCAGAAACAATCCCGCCTTTTCCGACCGCGCTACGGCCGACCTCGAATTGGGGTTTGAACAATGCGATCAATACCGCGTCCAGACTGGCAAGCGATAGCGGCACCGCAAGCAATTTCGATAATGAAATGAAACTGGCATCGCACACAATTAAACTTGGCGGTGCCACGAGATGCGCCTGTTTAAGGTCACGGCCGTCTAATTTCTCAAACGATGTCAGCCGGGGGGCATCAACAAGGCTGGGGTGCAGCTGGCCATGCCCGACATCGATTGCTGTCACGGACAAGGCATCGCGCAATAATAATACCTGGCTGAAGCCCCCCGTCGAGGCGCCAATATCAAGACAATGCTGCCCCGCCGGGTTTATCCCAAATTCGTCGAGGGCATGGGCCAGCTTCAGCCCGGCTCTCGAGACATATGGGTGCGCAGGCACGGCCTTAATATCGGCATTCAAGGCGACCTTTTCCGAGGGTTTGACAATCGTCTTTCCATTAACGCTGACGCGCCCCGCCGCTATTGCCGCCTGGGCCGCCGCCCGGCTGGTAAAATAATCTCGCTGCACCAGAACGCGATCAATACGATCCAGCCCGTTGCCGGGCTTATCCGATGGCGCTAGCATTACTTCGATTACCCCCATGGTCGATATAATCAGACTATGCTTATGTATGAAAATCAACACCAATTCTAGGTAAAGCAATGCTGAAAAAAGCTCTTATTCTATACTGTGTTACCTTATTCAGCGGACTGTACGGGCCGGCGAACGCCGATCGGGAGATCACCACCGGCATACACGGCGAAGATGGCACCATCATAGGAACGGTCAACATTCAGGCGGCGCCGACAGGCAGTCTTATCAGGCTGACGATGGACGAAGGCGCCCTCAGCCCCGGCTGGCATGGCCTGCACTTGCATCAAACCGGGCAATGTTCGGACACCGGCATCTTCCGGCTGTCTGGCGGCCATGTCGGAAAAACACATGGCCAGCACGGCCTGTTGAACCCTGATGGACCAGAACCCGGCGATCTGCCCAATATCTGGGTCGCGGCCGACGGTTCGGCGGGCTATGAGGCGTTTTCAAATCTTGTCACTCTGGCTGATCTAACAGATGGCGATGGTAGCGCGCTGATCATACACGCACAGCCAGATGATCACCGCACCCAGCCGATTGGCGGTGCCGGCGGGCGTATTGCGTGCGCGGCAATCCTGGCGGATTAGCGTAAACTTAAACCGCCATCCGCAATAATTGTTTGCCCTGTCACATAAGACGACAGATCGGAAGCGAGAAATAGCGCCACACCCGCCATGTCTGCCGGCGTGCCCAGTCGCCGCTGCGGAATATTTTTCAGGGCCCCGGACAAACGCTTTTCATTCTGCGTTGTCACTTGCGTCAGCTTTGTATCAACCAGCCCCGGGGCCAAGCCATTAACGCGTATACCGTCCCGCGACCAGGCCGCGCCTAGCGTTTTCGTTAAACCGACAGATGCATGCTTGGATGCGGCATAGGCCGGCGTTCCGATAGTCGCGCCAAACCCGGCAACCGAGCTGACGATGATCACCGCACCATTTGCTTCGGCAAGGTCCGCATGGAAGTGACGCGCCACATCCATAACCGAGTTAATATTGACGTCCATCACAGCATCCCAGCCGGATTCCGTGAATTCCTGCCCGCCATACCGGACCGTACCCTGACACAGAACAAGTACGTCAAGCGGGCAGCCCGTGGGCTGATTATTAATCGCCGAACGGTCGGTCACGTCGACCTGTTGGTAAATCAGCCCGTCCAGATCACTGCCATCATCATCGCGATAATCATCCGGCGACGCCCGCGTTCCCCAGACCTTCACCGTGCCACCGCACGCCAGGAACTGCCGCGCAATGCCATTGCCAATGCCACTGGACCCGCCAACAACCAGAATGTTCTTTTCACTGAAATCCAAGTGCATAGCTGACTAACTCCAACTCTGTAATAATCGAGTATAGATTATGGACACTATAAAATAGCTTGGATAGACTGATTTCTATCGTTAGACTTCGCATCAGTATTCTAATGTCGTCGTAAAAGGAGATCGCCTTGCTCAGATTCACCACGCTCTCATCTCTCACCCTGTCAGCTGCGCTGCTTGTCGCTGCCCCACTGCACGCGCAAAGTTCAGCGTCCGGCGCTTATCAAGCCGCAGGGTTGCCATCGGGTTTCAACTTCGGCTCGAATAAGGGCGAATATGCCAATGACGATGATTGCGACGATGCCCGCTTCCATACGAATGGCGATGCCCAGACTTACAAACGGGAACACGTCCTTGCCGACGCTGCGGATTGTCAGGCTGCTGTCGCGGCAGGCACAGCAACGCTGGTGCTAGATTTCGGCGACGATAGCGGTGATTACGCGAATGATGGCGAGTGCGATGACAATCGTTTCACCGGCGCCGGGCGGTCGATACTAACCACTGATAGTCACGTCAGAGCCGATGCCACTGATTGCATCGCAGCTTACCGGGCCGGGACGATTGACCGCCCTGGTATCATGACCACTGATCTGGTTTTCGGGAATAATAGCGGCTCCTATGCCAATGATGATGATTGTGACGATGCCCGCTTCCATGATGATGGCGACGATTACAATTATAAGCGTGAACATGTCCTCGCCGACGCCTCGGATTGCCGGGCGGCTGTCAATTCAGGCGAGGTATCACTCCTGCTCGATTTCGGTAATGATAGTGGCGAGTACGCCAATGATGGTGAGTGTGATGACAATCGCTTCACCGGCGCCGGGCGGTCTGCTTTAAGCAGCGACAGCCATGTCATGGCCGATGCCAGCGATTGCATCGAAGCTTATCGCGAAGGCAATCTGAACCGGGGAGCAACAGCGCTTGGCGACCTGGTATTCGGGAATAATAGCGGCTCCTATGCCAATGATGATGATTGTGACGATGCCCGCTTCCATGATGATGGCGACGAATACAATTATAAGCGTGAACATGTCCTCGCCGACGCCTCGGATTGCCGGGCGGCTGTCAATTCAGGTGAGGTATCACTCCTGCTCGATTTCGGTAATGATAGTGGCGAGTACGCCAATGATGGCGAGTGTGATGACAACCGCTTCACTGGCGAAGGTCGTTCCGTGATATCATCTGACAGCCATGTCAGAGCCGATGCCAGCGATTGCGTCGCAGCTTATCGCGCCGGTACAATCAACCGCTCAGCCGGCGCGCCCGTCGGCGGCATCCGCTATGGCAATAATAGCGGGTCGTACGCCAATGATAATGATTGCGACGATGCCCGCTTCCATTCAGATGGTGATAATTACAGCTATAAGCGGCAACACGTTCTCGCGGACGCAAATGATTGTCGCGCCGCAGTGGCCGCTGGTGAAGTCAGGCTGCTACTTGATTTCGGAAATGATAGTGGCAGTTACGCCAATGATGGAGAGTGTGATGTCAACCGCTTCACTGGCGAAGGTCGTT
>CBFHPC010000068.1:0-10838 GCA_965657655.1 Henriciella sp. | reverse complement strand
GAGCTTGAGCGGTCAAATGCCGAGTTGAGTGATATGCTTACAACGCTTCTTGAGACGCAGAGTAATGAGCTTGTCCGGGTCGAACCGTCGCATGTTGAAGCGGCTGGGTCCGCGCGTGATACGATAATGGAACAGAGCAGACTTGTTGGTCTCAATTCGGCTTATACTTATGATGTTCTTGATCATGCCGAGAATGTAACAACGAAACAATTATTGCAGCTTAAAGCGATGCAGGCCGGCTCTCTGTCCAACCGCCTGACATTTGGTGGTCAGCTGACGGCGATTGCCGATTATCAGCGGAGTAATCGCGAGGACAAATTTGGCTACCTGATGAGAAATCCAACTTCGGCCAATCAGATTGGCAAGGATGTCTCCGAGGTCGTTGTTCATAGCGCCAATTGGCAGACCACAGCACGTTTGACTGAAGATCTCACCGCTTATGTCGAATTACTCTATAATCCGGAGCAGAATTTCGGGTCCGGAACAATTACCTCGATTGCACGCAACCAGACACAGATTCGTCGGGGCTATTTATTATGGGGTAATCTCGATAAATCACCCTTATATGCAGCCGTCGGAAAGATGGATGTCCCGTTCGGTCTGAATGATACGGTGAGCCCGTTCACGAACTCGACAGTCTGGCATTCTTTTGCCGGTCTCGCTTATGGCGCAAAGCTAGGCTATTTTAATAATGGCCTGCATGTGCAGGCAATGGCAGTGCAGGGCGGGGCTCAGTTCCGGGCCGCAAATGTGCCGGTTAACGATACAAATGTTCCGTCGCGGATAAACAATTTTGCAATTGATGCGAATTATATGTCAGCAATTGGCGATGCCTCATCCTTGATGGTCGGGGCAAGTTATGAAGCTGGCAGCGCATATTGTCAGGATTATCCGATCTTCCATTTCAATCCGTGTACCGATAATAATCCAGCCTATTCGATATATACGAAGGGTGTTTTCGACAAATTGACCGTGATCGCGGAATACGCGCAGACGCTCGACGAATGGCCGGGGACGCAGGTGCCGGATCCGAGTAATCCGCTGAGTGTGTTCGAGGCCGCGAAAACCAAGTCCTGGGGTGTCGGGAGTCGTTATGCGCTGCGGGACGATCTGGATGCTTCATTCGAGTTCAGCACATTTATTGCAGGCCCCAATGACGCCCCTTGGGAAAGACAGAACCAATGGGTTGCCGGCCTGTCATATGACCTGGTTGATCATGTGAACCTGTTTGGCGAGGTGACGCATGTTGACGGATTTGCCCCGCTTAACTTCCTGACGGGCGGTAATTTTCCCGATGGGACAACATGGTCTGATCGTGACGCGACAACGGATCTTATACTGCTGGGAATCCAGGCAGCATTTTAAAGCCAAAGGATCGGGTCTCCCGATATCAGGATCAGCTAAAATAAATCCGGCCTCACGATTGAGGCCGGTTTTTTTACGATGCGAACGGCTCTTTTACGATGAACTCGATATAGTCATTATTGGCGTTGATCACTTCGAGAATGGCGCCCATATAGCTGATTTCAGACGATTGGCTGAGATCATATTCGGCGTAGTTTACGAAGGATGCATCCTGGCCGCCATTTGAGACTTCATGATATGTAAGGCGCAGCTTATTGCCAACCCGACCGCTATAAATCAGGCTTCGCTGGAAACTGTTGAGGCCGACATCTCCCACCTTTTTCTCGATATAATTGGCATCCCGCTTACAGAAATACTGGTTGGCGCCTGCAACCGCGCAAAACTGACCATCATTCTTGATGAAAATATAGCGAAAGAGATCGTCCATTGGAAACATGTTGGAGACCGGAATAGTGCTCACGCGACCTGACCGCTCGCCACGCGTCGGTTGGTAAAATGATCCAGACTGGTTTGACCCGATTTTCCGGTATTCGCCGGGATCAAATTTATATCCGCCGACCATACTGACTTTGACGGGGTCGAGGAGCTCAATACCGTCCCATTCCATGAAGTATCCGCTGGTAAGCATATCCTCGCCAACCGAGACTGTGACCTGCAAATCGGCGGGTGGAAAGCTCAGTTCCGTCCGGATCTGACGATAACTTGATGTCGGACCCGTGGTGCAGCCATAGGCTAGCAAGCACATAAAACTGAATATGATGATACGCATATAGAACACTCCTGATACCATCATTTCTTTAGGTCTTTTGATTCGATGCGGCAAGGCAGACAGGTGCGCTTTTGTGCGGCCTGGTCATTTCTCTGGGCATTGTCGAGGCTGCTAGGAATTAAAACTGACCGTCATTGGACCAACCTGACGGATTGCGCCCGGTGCAAGCGTCGGCGGTTCGCCGATCAGCTGGGTATTGGGTGCGATGCGGGCAATCGTTGCCAGCATTTCTTCCATTTCTGCCCGGGCGAGGGCTTCGCCGACGCAGCGATGCGCCCCGGCGCCAAACCCGAAATGCCAGCGCTGTTGATCAGTTCGATGGATATTAAAGCGGTCCGGATCAGCGAAGATATCAGGATCCCGCAGCGCCGAAATAATTGAAATGGCGATGACCGCACCCTGTGGAACGATATAGCCGTCGATTTCAATATCTCGCATGGCAATACGAGGAATACCCGAAACAACCGGCTGAAACCGCATGCCCTCTTCGACCGCGGCGCGTTTCAGTCCGTCGGGATCGGCAATAAGGTCGGCCCATTGATCAGGATGCTGCAGCAATTCTGACAATATCATGCAAATTGAGCCGCGCGTCGTGTCGGAGCCAGCTAAGATAAGGCCTAATAATTGCGTGCGGATTTCATCTTCTTCGAGATTACCTGCTTCAGATGTCTTCCTGACATATTCGGTGACGAAATCGTCCCGCGGGTCTTTCCGGCGTTGATCGAGAAGATCGGAAACATAGTCATAAAACGCAGTCAAGCTTGTCTCGATTTGTTCTTTCTGGCCCGGATCAATCATACCTAGAGCGCTTGCCGTATCCTGGATCCAGTTGAGGAATGTTGGAATATCATCGTCTGGAATACCAAGAACTTCAGCGATGATCCTGGCAGGAAATTGCGAGGCGATCTCTGTCACAAAATCAACTGGTCCACCCCCGATCTTGGATGTGATGAGATCCTCGGCAATTTCACGAATACGAGGGCGCATGGCTTGCATAAGTTTGAAGGCAAAGGTCCGAGCGACAGGAAGGCGACGGCGCATATGCGTTTCGCCGTTCGCAAACAGCATTGCGAGCCGGGTGAAGTCGTAGATCGGGCCGTCAGTGATGCCCTGCATGATCTTGGTTTCGGTTTCGATCTGCCGGGTTGCATCACTTGTGATGAGTTCGAAATGTCGGTTTCTGAGCGCCAGAGTAACGCCAATATCCGTTCTTGCGATGGGTGCTTGCTCTCGCATGCGTCGGAAAACATCATAGGGCGTGTCGCCAAAAATAAGCTCTTTGGGTGCTTCCGGGGCATCGGCGAGCGTTTTTAAGGGCGTTTCAGTCATGCTTTTCTCCGATGGGCATTATCGAATATTAAAAAATGACGCATGCGTCAATTTTTTATGAAACCTATCTGGGGCGGTCAGCTCGGAGAATTATCACGACCATATTTGTCAGCGCGTTTGCAGTATGCCGCAGCTCGAGGCATTTGCACCGGCCTGTTTGCGAAACGTCTCGCATATTCGTTTTGTCGGTTTGCGGGAAAAAAATCGACCGCGGTACCAGACTTGTCACAATTGCGCCTTTGCTTTGCCGCATGTCACGCTATAGCTGCCTGCATGGACAAATTACGCATAACTGGCGGCACAGAGCTGCATGGATCGCTCGCTATTTCAGGGGCGAAGAATTCCGCATTGAAATTAATGGCGGCTTCTTTGTTAACGGCGCACCCTGTAACACTTACAAATATGCCGAATCTGGCTGATACGCGTTTCCTGTCTCAGCTCTTGTCTGTGCTCGGTGTCGAGGTCTACTGGCCGACGGGGACGAATGAGTGTCGATTGAATGCCGAAACCCTGAGCTCGACCATTGCGCCCTATGACCAGGTCAGAAAGATGCGTGCGAGTTTTAATGTTCTCGGCCCCATGCTGGCGCGATACGGCCATGCCACAGTCTCCTTGCCGGGTGGCTGTGCTATCGGAGCGCGGCCGGTCGATTTGCATCTGAAAGCTTTAAGCGCCATGGGCGCTGACCTTCTAGTCGAAGGCGGATATGTCAAAGCTGCCGCGATCCATGGTCTTAAAGGCGCGCGGATTGTTTTTCCCTTTGTGTCGGTTGGGGCTACAGAGCATGCAATGCTGGCCGCGACGCTGGCTAAAGGCACGACGACTCTTGAAAATGCGGCCCAGGAGCCGGAGATCGCCGATCTCGCAGCCTGTCTGAACAAGATGGGCGCCGATGTTTCGGGGGCCGGCACATCGACAATTACGATTAATGGCGTCGACAGCCTGTCTGGCGCCCAGCATGCGGTAATGCCCGACCGGATTGAAGCGGGAACATTTGCCATGGCTGCAGCTGCCGCCGGGGGCGATGTTACTCTTCAGGGGGTGCCGGTGGCGTCCTTGCTCGCCTTGAACGACGCACTAAGCGAAGCCGGTGTCGATGTAGATGCCGATATGGCCGCGTCGACATTGCGGATTCGACGCGGCAAGACCGCCTTGCGCGCGGTTAACATCAATACCCAGCCCTATCCCGGCTTTCCAACCGATTTGCAGGCACAATTTATGGCGCTGATGGCCCTGGCGGAGGGAACATCAATCATTCGGGAAACGATTTTCGAGAATAGGTTTATGCATGCGCCGGAACTGTCACGGCTCGGCGCCGACATTGCTGTACGAGGTCAGGAAGCTGTTATTAACGGGGTTTCGCAACTGTATGGCGCCGAAGTCATGGCGACGGATCTGAGAGCCTCGGTGTCGCTGGTGATTGCTGGACTTGCAGCAAGTGGTGTGACTGACGTTAACCGGATCTATCATCTTGATCGGGGATTCGAACGACTAGAAGAGAAGCTGACGGCGTGCGGGGCCAATATTGTCCGGTTAGACGGAGCTGAAGGATAAGAATGATGGTACGGCCATCTGGTCTGAGATGGGTAGCCGAAGACGCAGCCGACCTTCACATTGTGTCCGCTGCTGTGCAGGATGCAGTTCTGAAGCCAAAAGACATTCATTATATCCCGTCGCGTTACCGGCTGGATCTAGAGCTGAATAGATTTCGCTGGGAACTTGATGGTATAGATATCCGAATTCGGTCGGTTTTGTCATTCAACACGGTGATGTCGGTCATGAGCCGCGGTATTTCGAAGCGGAATAGCGACGATGTCCTGTCTTTGCTGGCAATTGAATTCGAACCGGACCCGGACCCGCCTGGCGGCTGTATTCATTTGATCTTCTCCGATAAGGGAGAGTTAAGAATTAAAGTCGAGGCACTCGAGATGACCTTGTTGGATAGCGAATATCAGTGGTCGACGCCACGCCGGCCAAGACATGAAAAGAGAGTCCCCAAATGACACTTAGGCTCAATACAGAACAGTCGGATTTCGCAGAGGCCTTTGCGGCTTTTCTGGCGCGTCCGCGCGGCCAAGTTGATGACGTCGTCGGACTGGTTGAAACGATTATTGCCGCGGTTCGATCCGATGGCGGTATCGCGGTAGCGCAGTATACGGAGCAATTTGATCAATTACAGATTGATCCTGATACGTTGACATCAGCATCTGTTGATTTGGATGAATTAGCGGCAGCGTGTCCGGAAGATTTGGTCGAGGCGATTGATTTTGCGGCGACCCGGATCCACAATTATCACAAACGCCAAATGCCGGAAGATCATCAGTTTATCGATGAGGCGGGCATTTCTCTTGGCTGGCGGTGGACGCCATTGGATAGTGTCGGCGTCTATGTGCCCGGCGGTCTGGCATCTTATCCCAGTTCGGTTTTGATGAACGTCATCCCGGCGAAAATTGCCGGTGTCGAGCGCGTCGTCATGGTTGCGCCATCACCAGGAGGGCGGCTGTCACCAGCTGTCGCATATGCTGCAAAGCGTGCCGGTGTCGACGAGTTCTATCCTATTGGTGGTGCTCAGGCCGTTGCCGCACTCGCCTATGGCGCGGGGCAGTTGCATCCTGTGGATAAAGTTGTCGGACCAGGTAATGCCTTTGTCGCTGAAGCAAAGAGACAGGTTTTCGGACGGGTCGGCATTGATACAATAGCGGGGCCGTCGGAAATATTGGTGATCGCCGACCATACGGCCAATCCAGACTGGATTGCTGCAGACCTGTTAAGCCAGTCCGAGCATGATATGTCGGCGCAATCTATTCTAATTACGGATAATGAGGACTTGGCCATGGCTGTGGATAAGGCTGTGGATCGTCAATTGAAGGCATTGGCGACAGAAGCCCGTGCGCGGGCGGCATGGCTGGCGCATGGCGCAATTATAATGGTTGAATCGCTCGAGGTTGCAGCCGAGCTTGCTAATCAGATCGCGGCCGAGCATCTCGAGCTGGCAACAGCCGATCCGGATGCCTTACTGCCCCTTATCCGACATGCCGGCGCAGTTTTCCTCGGACATCATACACCCGAAGCGCTTGGCGACTATGTCACCGGATCTAATCATGTTTTACCAACAAGTCGCGCAGCGCGATTTAGCTCCGGTCTGGGACTGTATGATTTTATTAAGAGAATGAGTGTTCAAAGAGCAGATGCAAACGGATTTTCGCAACTTGCGCCTGCAGCTCTGCGGCTTGCCGAAGCCGAGGGATTGCCGGCGCACGCACGATCTGTCTCTATCCGATTAAATAAACGCTAGTTTGGGATTGTCTTTGTCGTGGACCGTCTGATCGAAATCAAGATAGATGAGGAAACGCTCGCAGCGTCAGGCCCTGATGCTGAACATGAACGTCGTGTGGCAGTGTTCGATTTGATCGAAGCCAATAGTTTTGAAGTCGTCGGCTATAAGCGCGGCCCGTATACATTATTCCTGTCGATGCAAGAGCGACGGCTGGTTTTCGATGTCAGAGACCAGCAGCAAGACCAGGTTCACGTATTTGTGCTATCAATGACCCCGTTCAGGGGCGTCATTCGCGACTATTTTATGATTTGTGAAAATTATTATGATGCGATCCGGAATGCGACACCGCATCATATTGAAGCGATCGATATGGCACGCCGCGGCATCCATAATGAGGGGTCCGATCTATTGGCTGGGCGGTTAAAGGGCAAGGTTGAACTCGATTTTGATACCGCGCGGCGGCTGTTTACGCTGGTCTGCGCATTGCATACCGGTCAGGTTAGAGGAAACGTCCGCTAGTCAATTGATACCAGCAGCTGTGGCGATATTTGTTGGCCACGGTCCCCGCCAGCCTGTCATATTGCTGTTGACCGGCGGCCAGCCTGCGCGTGGTGCTGGCAGGGTGTAGTTCGGCCGCGGACAGATCCAAGGCAGGCCGCAGACAGGCCAAAGGGGGTAGCCTGATAGCTTCGCTGCTCAAATTAGCCGGCTGGCCCCCGGGCCTGGCGCAAGCCAGCCAGCATCGGGCGCGCCCAGACAATGCCGGATCAGAGATTGCCGGGCTTAATTGTGGCTGACACGGATAGCGAATGGTGCCCCGGATATCTAGCCCTTGAATGTCCCTGATCGTGGGAATCCGCGTGGCGCCATCCGTCCGGCTTGCGCCCGTTTTCCCTGCCAGTCCTGCCAGTCCGGAAATAGACGGTGACGATCGCCAGTCTTAACCACAAGGCCATGTTCGGAATCGAACACGATGAGGTCGGCGAGTTCGACCCCCTTATTATAGGATTGAAGTTTGACACCTTTGCCGCGTGCCATTTCAGGCAGCTCGTCAAGCGGGTAGATCAATAGTTTCCGGTTGGTGCCAATGACGCCGATATAGTCACCGTCTGCGATATCGCATATTTTAAGCTGTTGGCCCTGCGGGATTGTGACAACTGATTTTCCGGCCTTCCGGTTGGATTCCAGCTCACCTTCGGACAATCTGAAACCATAGCCTGCATTCGAGGCAACGAGCCGCTTGCGGCTTGTGACTAGTTTGAACAGAGACACAATATCAACACTGTCTTCGAGATCGATCGATAGACGGATCGGTTCGCCATGCCCGCGTCCGCTTGGAAGTTTGTCGCAGGTCATAGTGAAGGCCCGACCGTCACTTGCCATCAGAATGAGTTTGTCGGTTGTGAACATTTCTTCAACCAGATGCAGGGAGTCTCCTTCCTTGAACTTGGTTGCGCTGACATCCAGCCCATGGCCTTTCATCGCCCGGATCCAGCCTTTTTCGGATAGAACAACAGTGATCGGCTCCTTTGGCTGGGACGCTTCAAGCGCAGCCTCGAGATCGATGACGGGCGCGCTGTTGAATTCTGACCGCCGCCGGCCGAGTTCGGTTTCAGGGTCAAAGCTCGCTCTTGCGACAAGCAATTGCTTTTTGACCTGCGTCCACTGGCGAGCTTCCGAGCCCAGCATTTTTATAATCGTATCCCGCTCGCCGGAGAGGCTTTCATGCTCTTTGCGAATTTCGAGTTCTTCGAGTTTTCTGAGCGCGCGGAGGCGGAGGTTTAAAACGGCTTCCGCCTGTGTCTCGGACAATGCAAACCGGTTTATCAGTTCAAGCTTAGGATCGTCGTCCTCGCGAATTATCCGAATGATCTCATCAATGTTGAGATAGGCAATTAGGAACCCGTCCAGCAAATGCAGGCGTTTTTCGATTTTATCCAATCTGAATTGGGCCCGTCTTGTCACAACGCTGCGGCGGTGATCAAGATAGGCCTTTAAGACCTCGCGGAGTCCCATAACGGTAGGGGTGCCATGGTTCAGCACATTCATGTTGAGACTGAAGCGGGTTTCGAGATCGCAGACCCGGTAAAGGCTTTCCATCAAGACTGCGGGATCGACAGTTCTGGATTTCGGCTCGATCACCAGCCGAATATCTTCGGCACTTTCATCGCGAATATCGGCCAGTAGAGGGGCTTTTTTGGTTTCGATTAATTCAGCGAGTTTTTCAATGAGTCGTGATTTTTGAACCTGGTATGGAATTTCGGTCACGATGATTTGCCACTGTCCCCGGCCAAGATCCTCAACATGATGGCGGGCGCGCATTCTGAAACTGCCGCGACCGGTTTCATATGCGGTCAATATCGATGCTCTGGGTTCGACAATGACCCCGCCGGTAGGAAAGTCGGGACCGGGAACAATCTCCATGAGGTCCTCAGTCGACGCGCTGGGGCGGTCCACTAATAGGAGTGCAGCATCGATGACTTCAGCGACATTATGGGGCGGGATCGACGTGGCCATGCCGACAGCAATTCCGGTTGCGCCATTTGCCAGAAGGTTTGGAAAACCCGCTGGCAAGACACTCGGTTCCTTGTCATTCTCGTCATAGGTTTGCTTAAAATCTACGGCATTTTCATCGAGACCTTCGAGCAGCAGCTTCGCCGCTTCGGTCATCCGGCTTTCGGTGTAACGCATCGCAGCGGCGCTATCGCCATCAATGTTTCCAAAATTACCCTGGCCGTCGACGAGCGGGTAGCGAACCGAAAAATCCTGCGCTAGACGGACCATTGTATCATAAATCGAAGCATCGCCGTGCGGGTGGTAGTTACCCATCACCTCACCGACCACTTTGGCGCATTTGCGATATCCGCCATCAGGGTTCAATCGAAGCTCCCGCATGCCATATAGAATACGGCGCTGGACAGGTTTTAAGCCATCACGAACGTCTGGTAAGGCGCGCGAAGTAATTGTCGACAAGGCATACGCCAAGTATCGTTTGGTTAGAGCCTCGCTAAGAGGTTCATTCTTAATTCGTTCGTCTTCGGCGTCGATTAGATCTGACACGGGTACCCCTTAACTAAGCTTTTATCGCTTCAGGTCGCTGATTCGTTATCCAGTCTATCAGAAAACCAGCATGGCATGAGCTCCGCAGGCTGCCAAAGCCTGACTAATTCGATAGATTTCCAGAGATTATTCGCGGCAGGCGTTCGCTTAACCCGCCACGTGAAGCCGGTAGATCTCTATGAACATGCGCGAACAGCCTTTGCCGGAGAAAATATCCGGTGAGCCGCAGGCCGTCTTCGATATCTTCGGCGGTTGCCGGTTGGGAGCTTTCGACAAGAAAGGCCGGCAGCCGCAGCAGACGGTCACGATATTCGCCAGCCTCGGCGCCGACAACTGCCCGGCCGCTATTGGGGGAAACATGGGTCAGGCCGGTTTCGGCATCCGACAGCGCACATTTTTCAAGATCGAGGCCAAATCCGAGCGCCGATAGTAAGCCAAGTTCCCAACGTACATAAAGCACCGGCCAGATCATCGGGTCAAAGAGGCTGTCGAGTAAATATAGTGTCGGCGGGTATAATGCTGATCCGGCATCGTCGCCCTCATCAAGGGCTTGTCTCAGCATTTCACAAATTACCGTAATCGCTGTCATGGCGGCGAAATCATCGAGATGCCTGGCCGCCCGGCTGGTTTTGACTTCCGCCAGATCAAACCGGCCCAATTGCTCTGACAGCCGTCCAACCCAATTGATTTCCAGACTGTTTCCACGTTCCAGATCAGCCCGTTTTCGGCGGCTATTGCCGCCGAAAACCAGACCCGAGCGTCGCCCGTGCTCGCGGGTCAAGACATCTAGAATAATATTATTCTCACCGAACCGGCGTGTCGCAATTACGAGACCTTCATCGCGCCATTGCATATCGCATGTTCCTAAGCGTCAAATTCGAGACCGACAGCCAGATAGGCTTCCCGGCGATCCTGCCATTTCGGATCGACTTTTACAAACAGAATGAGGTGAACCGGGTGACCTAGAATATCCTGCAGCTCTTCGCGGGCCGCTTTGCCGATTGATTTAATTGCCTGGCCGCCTTTTCCCAGCACCAT
>CBFHPC010000067.1:0-11035 GCA_965657655.1 Henriciella sp. | reverse complement strand
CCCCACGCCGCAAGGTCCCCGATTTCATATCTGATGAAAGTTGAATATGTGTTGAAAAAATCAGTCAGAATGACGCGACCTAATTCTCCGTCTCTGGCTGTATTGCCGTCCTCGTCGAGTATTTCAACACCGAGTTTTCTATAGTTCAGGTGGTGAAAGCTTGGTTCATGCGGGCACCGATAAGCGATCATGCCAACTTCCTGCGAACTGTAAGTCGACCAGATCTGTGCGAGCGGAAAGGCCTTGCGAATTAGCTTTTCCTGCTCAGGTTCCAGGACCTCCGCATACAGTCCGACCCGCTTGATGAAACTCATATCGAGTTGGTTGTCCAGAACATGGCGGCTTAGATATTCGGCATTGGTCGGATAGGTTGTGATGCCGACGGCGCGATCGTTCTGATAGCGGTTCTGTATGTGTGCGATCTGGTGCTCGATCGGGTTCGAAATATCGAGGCCCGCCCCAGACTGAAGTCGGGTTTGGCTGGGACCGTGAATAATCTGTGTAACATTTACGGGGCCACCGAGACGTTTGACAAAATTTTCTGTCGCAATGCCTTCGACTTTTTGGCGGTCTGGACTCCAGGCAATACGGACCGGTATGCCCGTCGAACCAGATGTACGTGAGGTTTCCGGTTTTCCGTTTAAAAACAGATCATTGCGATCGAGAATCTCTCGTCTCTGCAATAATCCAATTTCAAGATTGTGATTTTTGAGACGGTCAGTGTAGAAGGGGTGATTATCTCTTGCCCAGGCTACGATGTTCGAGAATCTTTTGCGGGACGTATCATCACCGAGCAGTGTTTGGGGGGCTGTAAACATTATGAAACCTGGCGGTGGGACTAAGCATGAATAAGAATGACTATGTCGATACCTTTAACTTTAGAGGGAAATCGTACAATGCGGCAATGCAATCATTTCCTGGTGCCCGGCAGCTGGAGCTGGATGCGATCCTTGACCGGTTGAATCTGACGAAATCAGCGTCATTCTGTGATGCCCCGGCGGGGGGTGGCTATTTGTCGGAAGGTATTCTTGGGCGATTTGGTAAAGATGTAGCCATCACATGTATCGAGCCTGCGATTGAGTTCGGTTCGGATATTCAGGTGTCGGCCAATGTCATCAATGCGACGATCGATAATATTCCGCTGCCGGATGCAAGTTTTGACGGTCTCGGCAGTCTTGCCGGCCTGCATCATATATTGAACCGTGCGCCAATTTTTTCAGAATGGCGGCGTTTGATGAAACCAGGCGGTATTATTAGCGTCGCGGATGTCCAAGTTGGTTCGCCAGTTGGTAAATTCCTCAATGAATATGTCGACCGCTACACCCCGCAAGGCCATGATGGCTATTTCATCGCCCGCAACGAACTGTCTGACCTGCTATCAGGTATTGGCTGCGAACAGGTCGAGGAAAGCCTGGTTCCCGTGCCATGGCAGTTCGCCAAACGTGAGCATGTCGGATCATTCTGCAAGCAGCTCTTTTTTCTGGAAAATATCAGCGCCGAAGAGGTCACCGAAGCTGTCGACGCGTATCTTGGCATCAGCCGGAATGATGAGACAGGCGGCTGGCAAATGTATTGGGAACTTTGCTACGCGTCGGGTCAGATGCCGCACTAGCGAGCAGGTATGTTTACCGCCAAAGTAAACAGGCGCAGGCGCGGATGCACTCGCTACCAGCTCGAACAGTATTGGCGGTTGCTGGTCATAATCGGTGCGAATACTGCGAGCGGGCTGATGATGGGCTACATTGTCCGCCGGATGGCGTCCCACTGATCAGACAATTGATCCCGGAAGTCCGGAGCGGCGATATCAATAAGCGCGGTCGCGCGCGCATCAAGACTTTTATACTTCAGGTTTGCAATACCGAATTCGGTAATGACAGTATCAGTATCGGCGCGGCTGACGGTTGTGATATTTGTGTTTAAGCATGGGACGATGCGGCTCACGCGTCCGCCTTTGGTTGTGGCCGGGAGCGCGACGATTGAACGACCGTCCGGGGCGTTGGCAGCGCCACGAAGAAAATCTGCCAGTCCACCTGTTCCCGATATTTGTTGTCCGTTCATGAATTCGGCATTGATCTGACCGAACAGGTCAATTTCAACGGCGGAATTGATAGCCCGGAAATTTGGGAGCGCTGAGAGGGCGTCAAGGCCGTGCGTGTGCGGGACCGACCTAAACTGGAAACGGGTATCACTGGCGACCCGTTCATAGAGGCGTGGCGTGCCAAGGGCGACGCCTGTAACAACCGCACCGGCGTCTGTGCTTATCGATCCGGCATCAAGCAGGTCAAGCAAGGGATCCGAGACCATGCCGGTGTGAATTCTCAAATCGCGATGAGACTTCAAATGCGCGAGGACAGCCTGTTGAACTGTTCCGAGACCGAATTGCAGCGTGTCACCGTCGGAAATCTGACCGGATATATGGGTCGCAATGTCGTGCAGAGCCGGCGACAGCTTTGTCGGTTGCAATTCGATCAAGGGTGTTGTCGTTTCTGCCATGATTGCGAACCGAGATATTGGGAAGGACGGTCCATCCAATGGTCGCGGCATATTATGATTAATGAGTCCAAGCACGGGTATGTCCGGCCGGCCGAGGATTGCCTCGGAAAAATCGACTGAAACCCCAAGACTGACCCGGCCATCAGCGTCAGGCGGGCTCGCCATAATCACAGCGCCGTCAAGCCGGGTTTGCTGCAACCAGGACCAGGCACGACTATAGGAAAAAGGCATTAGCGCCGTGCGCCCGGCTTCAAAAGAAGCTCGAAATGCACCCGACATGAAAATTGTTTCCATCCTCGCATCAGGTGCCAGCGACGCCCAGTCAACCGAATTAATGCCAGGTATCCATGCGCCGATAAAGGTGATGTGCGCCGCCAGATCCGGTTTGGTCCTGAATGCGTCCACAATAGCGGCTGGTTCGCCGCTGCCGCCGGCGACATAAAGGCGGGCTGCCGACGGTAGCGACGCCCGGAAGGATGTCAGTGCTTGCAAGGGGGCGAGATGGGGCATTCAAAAATAACCATGCAGTGAAATTCTGGAACTTGATCTCCGGATTTATGCTGCTGCGCGATAAAATGCAAAAGACCGGCCTGGGCGAGCGTGTTCTGTGTAATCAGTAAGCGCCGCCTGTTTCGCGACATTTTATGAAATTATGGCAGGTTTGAAGGAAAAGTTTTTTAGCGTGTCGTGACGTCAGCCTGCTAGGCTGAGCAAAAATCATATGAATTGGGAAACGTACAATGAGAGATTTAGAAGGCCGCGTCGCATTCGTAACCGGAGCAGCATCGGGTATCGGATTGGGCATTACAACGGCGCTTGCGCAGGCCGGTGTAAAAGTCATGATGTGCGATATCGAGAAAGATGCGCTTGATAAAGCGGTCGATGCGCTTCGCCAGACCAATGCCGATGTCGATGGTGTTATCGCGGATGTGTCATTGAAAGATCAAATGCAGGTGGCTGCCGACGCCACAATTGAGCGCTTCGGCAAGGTCCACATACTCGTGAATAATGCCGGTGTCGGGGGTGGCGATAATTATGACCATTGGAGCCAAAGCGGCTGGGACTGGACAATGGCAGTTAATGTTATGGGGGTTGTCTATGGCGTTGAAATCTTTGGTCCTTTGATTGAATCCCATGGCGAGGGCGGTCAAATCGTGTCGACCGCCTCTGTTGCCGGCTTGATGGCAACCAGCAGCGCGCCGTATTTTGCGTCAAAATATAGTGTCGTTGCACTTTCAGAGGGGCTTCGACTGGAACTTGCCCCGCGCGGCATTGGTGTCTCAGTGCTGTGTCCTGGCATTATTAAAACCCAAATTCTTGAGTCTGGCCGGAATCTTCCAAGCCGCTTTGGGACCAGTGTCGACGAATTATTCGATCCGGGCGATCGTGATCGTGAAACGGCTGCCATGTTCCGGGCGCGGGTCGAAACCGGGATTGACCCGCTTTATGTCGGCGAACTGGTTCGCGAGGGAATAGAAGAAAACTGGGACTATATTCTGACAGACATGGAATTCGAACCGATTATCAAAGCCCGGTTTGATGCCATCATGGCAGCTTATGATCGTATTCGAGACCGCGAGCCACGCCGTTAGTGTCCGCATTGTCTGCATGCCGGATCGACCGCTGGCGAGCCGATAGGGCGGGTCGGTTTTACAATCCGGCATTATTTGCAGGCCTGTCATCTTGTCTGGGTCAGGATTATATCTGCGACGGGAGGCGCGACCGCCCGCATCATAAAAAAAGGGGGCAACAGGTTTGGGGCATCTGATGTCGGGATTCCGATTGCATCGGACAATTGCGGCGCAGGCCGCCCTGTCCTTGCTAAGCGGGATTAACTGATTGCACTTTGGAGTGTCCGTTTTAACTTGCTTTATCGGCGCGCAAAATATAGTGGCAGTTGCTGTGTCAAAAAATATCAAGCAAGGCTGGAGTACCGATCATGCCCCGACAGATCCGGATGAGCGAATTCCCGGAAGCGCGTCCACCGCGGGAGGTATGGACGTTTACCGAGGATCCAGTTTCAGAAGTTCAGGATGATGAGGTCAGTGTCCGCGTTGACTGGGTGTCAGTCGATCCTGGCATGCATGGTTGGATTTCGACGAAGCCAAGTTATATGCCACCGGTTCAACCCGGTGAGGTTATGCGCGCCTTCGGGGTCGGTGAAGTTGTTGAAAGCCGGTCGAGCCGGTTTACGCCCGGCGACTGGGTGACCGGATTTCTCGGTTTGCAAACCCATGGCATTTATCGCGACCGGCACATTCGGAAAATCTACCCGGAACTGGCGTCACCCGAATTGTTTCTGTCTGGACTCGGCATGACCGGATATACCGCTTATTTTGGGATGATGGATATTGGACGTCCGGTTCAGGGTGAGACGGTTGTTGTATCAGCCGCGTCCGGCGCCGTCGGAAGCGTCGCGGTTCAACTGGCAAAACAAACCGGTGCCAGAATTATCGGGATCGCCGGCGGACAAGAGAAATGCGCCTATCTGAAGGACGTATTGCAGCTCGATGGCGTCGTTGACTATAAAGCTGGTCGTCTCGATAAACAGCTCCTGGCGCTCACACCGGACGGGGTGGACTTGTATTTCGATAATGTTGGCGGTGATATTCTCGATCTTTTATTGACCCGCATGAACTATAAAGGCCGGATTGTGGTGTGCGGGGGTATCTCACAATATGGCGAAATGACCCCGTCAAAGGGACCACAGAATCTGATGCGCGTCGTCACCCATAGTCTGAAGATGCAGGGATTCACGATGAAAGATTATATGTCTCGCGTCCCGGAGGCGCTCGAGGTGTTGATAAGCGGCTGGAAGGATGGCTCTTTAATATTCCGGCAGCACATTCTCGACGGGCTCGATCATTTCCCGGACGCATATGAAATGTTATTTGCGGGCCGCAATAATGGTAAGCTTCTGATAAAAGTATGATTTAAAGACAAAGTACGCGCCCCATAGGTGCGAATGAGTGGAGAGAATTATGGCGGTTGTAACTGAAGTTTGGGTCAATCGGAAAGACTATCGCGACACGAAAATAGTCACGACAGAACGCCGTCCCTTGGCGGATGGCGAGGTTCGGGTTGCTGTTGATAAATTTGGCCTGACCGCAAACAATGTCAGCTACGCCGTTAGCGGTGACATGATCGGCTATTGGAAGTTCTATCCCGCCGCAGATCATTGGGGAAAGGTTCCCGTCTGGGGTATGGCTGACGTGATCGAGTCCAATTCCGACAATATTACGGTTGGCGAGAGAATCTGGGGGTTCTTTCCGATGGCCAATGAAACAATTCTGAAGGTCGGGAAAGTCAGCGATGATGCATTTATGGATGTAACCCCGCATCGTGTCGAATTGCCGGCCTTGTATAATAATTATCGACGGACGGTTGGTGAGCCTGATTATCTGAAGGCGCTCGAAGTTGAAAGATGCCTGTTATTTCCCCTCTTCACTACGTCCTTCGTGCTTTACGACTATCTTGAGGACAATGATTATTTCGGCGCCGAACAGGTCGTAATCGGGTCAGTATCGTCAAAAACCGGGTTTGGTCTGGCGCATTTCATTCATCAGAATAAGCAGGCCGGCAAGCATGTGGTTGGTTTGACGTCGGCTGGAAATACCGCTTTTGTTGAGCAATTAAATTGCTGTGATCAGATCGTCGAATATGGCAATGAGGCTGATATCGCGTCGGATCGGAAGACCGCTTATGTCGACATGTCGGGCAATCGGTCCCTGACCGAAACCTTGCATCATCAACTGGGCGACAACATGGTTGAGAGCTGCATGGTTGGTGTGACCCATTGGGAGCAACGCGGTCCGGCCTCTCAATTACCGGGTGCGACCCCAACTTTCTTCTTTGCGCCGGCACAGATCGCCAAGCGCGATAAGGAGTGGGGCGCAGGCAAGCTGTTTGAAAAGGCGAGCGCGGCCGGCGCAGCTATCGCTGAGCGGATATCAAAGGATATCACTGTCGAGCATATTTCAGGGGCGGAGGCGGCCGCAGAGATATGGCTATCAATGTTAAACAATGATGTTGCTCCGAGCCGTGGGATCATGGTGTCGATCACCGAGTCGTGAGGATGATTGGGGCAGCTTGAGGGCTGCTCTGACCCAGACCATATCGGCGCGGTTTTGGCTGGAAAGGTCTGACTTTTTAGACAAAGACAATGTTCGTAGAAAGGATTGTCCCAAATGAGTATAATTAAATATGCCCTTATCGGGCTTGTTACAGTCGGGCTAACGGTTTGGGTCGGATTGCCATATCTGCTGACCGGGCTGGGCTTACATCCGCATTATGATGTCCCGGAAATTGATTTATCTGGCAAGCGGGCACTGATTATTACAACCAGTCACGATACATTAGGTGAGGATGGCAAGGCGACCGGTGTGTTCGCATCCGAGATGACGGCCCCTTATTATGCTTTTCTTGATTCCGGCATGACTGTCGATGTTGCCAGTATTCAAGGCGGACAAATACCGATCGAGCCAGGTTCACTGGGGTGGCCGATCGCGACAGACGCTGACAAAAGGTATTTGAAAGATTCGCAATTTCAGGAAAAGGTTACGAATTCGATCGCGATCGAAGCCGTTGACCGGGCTGCCTATGACATTGTCTTCCTCGCAGGTGGTTGGGGCGCAGCCTATGATTTTGCGCAGTCAGCTGTGCTAGGGGATCTTGTCGGCGAAGCCTATCAGAATGATGCGATTGTCGGTGGTGTCTGCCATGGTCCGCTTGGCCTGTTGCAGGCAAAAACAGAGACCGGAGGGTCTCTGATTGCCGGTCGCCGCGTCACCGCTGTGACCGATAAACAGGTGGCAGAGCTGGGTATCAATCACACGCCGAAGCATCCTGAACGTGATCTCAGGGCCGCTGGTGTGGTCTTCGAATCCGCCACCGCATTCCGCGATCTGTTTGCAGATCATGTTGTTGTGGACGGACGGATCGTGACCGGCCAGAATCAGAATAGCGGCACAGAAACCGCGGTTAAGATGATGCAGGTCGTGCTGGCAGAGAATAGCTAAGCCGCGCTCGACTTAGCTATTTTGTTAAGACTGATAATTGGGGCTGGCACATATCGTGTCAGCCCTTTTTGCTTCTAGACACCGGTGCAGAGCAGGGCGGATATCGCCAATTGTGGCGCCGCGTCTTTCGTTAAATGCCAATATGGATGGTTGGTTCGCCCCTACGCCCGGTGTCGTTTGAGCTTGTCATACCGGCTGGCTCTTAACCTATTCAGCCCAGTCGTCTCATCGACCGGCATGATCGCCGCATTGGCATTCGCCGGTCGTCTTTAAATCGCGCGGTCACGAGTGTCCGAAGCCGGCAAAGGTTGGATTATTGATTTTGACATATCCAGTAAAAAAATCGGCGCCCCTGGTTTCAGGGCGCCGATCAGTTCAGCCCTTAAAAGACGGCAATGGTGGCTGTCTTTTAAGCGTTATCTGTTGTTACAAGCCTAGAATTGCTTGCTTATGGTGATGCCGTAAGTCCGCGGCTGGTTCGGGTATCCAGAAATGGATCCGGCCTGTGCGACCGATGGGAACGCGGTTGTAATGGCCTCATCATTGAAGACATTCCGGCCCCAGATTGTTACGCCGACGCCATTCGCGGTCACAAAGCCTGCAGAGGCATTAACCAGATTGACTTCACGGTCATAATCACCGGTACCGATCAGAGCATTATTGGCTGGATCATCAAAGAAAGCTGTATCTTCGGCGAACTGCCAATCAGCCCGGACATAGGAGTCCATGCCTTTGAATGTGAAGGCGTAATCACCGGCCAGCGACCATGCTAGTTCAGGAATGCCCGAAGGTGTTTCACCGCTGAGATCGCCACTCGCCGAGTTCGGGAAGCTGTCATAAACCGGATCGAGATAGGTACCCGCGGCGGTCACGGAGAAATTATCCGTAACGGCCCAAGTTGTATCGAATTCGAAGCCGGTTGTGGACTGCTTACCAGCATTTGCCAGGGCAAAGCCTGTTCCGGTGAAGACGTTTGACTGGAAGCCTTCGATGCTTTGATCAAAGATCGCAACATTGAATGCGAAATTGTCATAGGCACCTTTGATACCAAGTTCGAAAACTTCAGCTTCCTCTGGGCCGGCAAAGCGGGTGCCGGTGGTCAGATTGTTCACCGCCAGACCAGCATCGCGGATCGGCGATGCTGCCGGGCCGGTGACTGCCGAGCCCGGAATGAAGTCTGAAGCAAATGGACGGCTGTCACGCGACAGGTTCCAAGAGGTTGCTTTAAAGCCGGTTGAGTAAGAACCATACACGCTGAGATTGTCTGTCGCTTTGTAGGACAATCTCAGATTGTATGTCAGCTTGTTATCCTTGCTTGATCCATCCTCGACTGGGTTAGGGAAGTTGAGCATTGGTGGCAGGAATTGCAGGGCTTGCAAGCCAAGCAGTGTGTTGACTGTTGGATCTTGCGCACCAGCTTGGATTGCCGCGAATGCAGCTGGGTTTGCAACGGCAAAAGCACCAATTGCAGCAGGGTCAGTCGGATCAACACCAGCGCCTGCAAGCGCTTGTCCAAAGCCGAGTTCCACGAGGTCGATGCCTGAGAAGATATCGGTGTTTACTTGTGTAAAGTATGCGTCCTTTTCATCTTCTGTATAGTTCAGGCCAACTGTTGCAGTGAGCTGGTCAGACAGATGAAAGTCCAGGGTTCCGAAAACTGACCAGGCTGTATTGTCCTGACCAAAGCTCTCAGAAGGACCTTGACCAACTTGGCCAAAGGCGCCGCCGGCAGGCAGTCCGAGGGCACCTTCTACAAGCGCAAGGGCACCGCCAGAAAGGAAATCGGCATAGGCGCGGAAGTCAGTTCCATAACTGAAGTCTGTCGTTGTGTTGACCTCTTCGTCAAAATAGTAGGCCCCGATCATCCAGTCGATCATGCTATCGGCTTCCGTCGATGTTAGACGGAGTTCCTGGGTGAATGTTTCGATTTCGCCAGAATTAATGTTTGCCCCAATCAGATCGGCTGAGGTGAAGTCAGAATCCTGATCCGTATAGGAGTCGACTGTCCGGAAGGCTGTTATCGATGTCAGGTTGAAAGAGCCATAGTCCTTGTCAGCCTGTAAGGAGATACCGGAGTTTTCAATTTCGTTAACCGAGCTGAGGTTTCCGAACACATCATAGGAGAAAGGATCTTCTGCATTGATCTGGCCACCAAGCAGATTGACGATACCGCCGGTTGGTCCGTTGATCAGGTTGCCGGCAACACAGCAGATCTCATCAATTTCATCATAATCAGCAATCAAGCGGAATTCGAGCGTATCTGAAGGTGCAAAGAGGAGCTCGCCGCGCAAGCCAAGGCGGTCACGGTCATTTGTGTTTTCGCCAAGCGCGAGATCGCGGGCGTAACCATCACGTGTATTGAAATTGGCGCCTAGGCTGAATGCGACTGTATCGCTTATTGGGCCAGTGACATTCCCTTTGACGCGGACTGTATCGAAATTGCCGAGGCTTACCTGAACAGATCCACTATTCTCAAATTGTGGCTTGCGCGTGACAATAGAAATAACACCGGCTGACGCGTTTTTACCAAACAGGGTTGATTGCGGTCCACGCAGCACTTCGACCCGCTCGACATTCGGAAGATCCGAGATTTGTGCGGCCGAACGCGAACGGTAGACGCCATCAATGAAAACGCCAACAGATGGCTCGATGCCAACATTGTTCGCGCCGTTACCAAAGCCACGAATGATGAAATTGGTGTTCGCTGATGATTGAAGCTGACCAACACGCAAAGACGGTACCAGTGACTGCAGATCATTCAGATCCTGAATTTCCGCTTTATCAATAACTGCACTGCTTACAACAGAAACGGCGACCGGAACGTCCTGAAGCGTTTGCTCCCGTTTTGTCGCTGTTGTTGTTATGGTTTCAAGGCGCTTGACGCCTTCTGCTTCTTCCTGTGCGAGCGCCGCCGGTGTTAGGCCAAAGGCGAGTGCCGTCAGGCAAACAGAGCAAGACCACGCCGCTTTCGAAGATAAGACGCGTTTAGGTGTATTAGTCATTCAAATGTCCCTTAATTTTTCCCTGGAGAATAAAAAAACCCAAGTCTTTTTAGATTCGCCATCAATTTTAAGCTGGCAAACTTGTGTGTGGCGCTACCATGATTGGTAAGAACCCAAAAGGGTAATTATTGCTCAAACTACATTATTTCTTGTTTTTCCGCGCAACTAAACCCGTTCCGGCGTGATCTAGTGAAACGATTTCGCTTCCGATGGCGGCGCGATCTGGGCAATTGCATCTGTAAACCGGATCTTAGATCCGACTTACCAAGTGATGTGCGACTGGCTCCGTATTTGCAGCTCTAGCGCGCCACCCATGTAAGCGGATTGCGACATATATCTCTACTCAAAGTGACGATCAAAAAATGCCAGGAGCTCGGATGGGTAGGCGTTGAAGTATCCATAGCCGTCGAAGCGTTTGCCGGTTCCGTGCGGGTTTGCACCGGTTTCGCGCACCCAGATTATATCTTTTTCCGTTGGTGCGGCGTCGTATATAAGCTGGACATCATTTGTCCCCGTTTCCGG
>CBFHPC010000066.1:0-11315 GCA_965657655.1 Henriciella sp. | reverse complement strand
TGATGAGTGCAAAAGAACGTCGTCGGATTGATGAATTCATTCTCTATGGAATCGCAGCGTCGGATGAAGCCGTTGCGGATTCCGGATGGGTTGCTGAGACCGACGAACAAAAAGAACGTACGGGTGTTTTAATAGGCTCCGGTATTGGCGGCCTGCAAAGCATTTACGACACCGCGATTACCCTTCACGAACAGGGGGCGCGGCGTGTCAGCCCGTTCTTTATCCCGTCGTCTCTGGTCAATCTGGCATCGGGACAAGTGTCGATACGGCACGGTTTTAAAGGCCCGAACCATTCAGTTGTGACAGCCTGTGCAACCGGCGCGCATGCGATTGGCGATTCGGCACGGCTGATCGAGTATGGCGATGCTGATGTCATGATTGCGGGTGGTTCGGAGGCTGTGATTTGTGAACTAGCCATTGCCGGCTTCTGTTCGGCAAAGGCTATGTCGACGAATTTCAATGACACACCCGAAAAAGCGTCCCGGCCATATGACAAAGACCGTGACGGCTTTGTCATGGGCGAGGGCGCAGCGGTGCTGGTTCTGGAAGAGTACGAACATGCCAAGGCGCGTGGTGCGAAAATTTATGCTGAGATTGCCGGCTATGGCCTAACCGGCGATGCCTATCACATTACGGCCCCTGCTGAGGGGTCTGAGGGTGGTTACCGCGCCATGAAAATGGCGATGGGACATTCCGGTCTGGCTTTGGAAGATATTGATTACGTCAATGCCCACGGCACCTCAACCCCGAAGGGTGACGAGGGTGAAGTTGGTGCAGTTGAACGGCTGTTCGGGGACCATTCCAAAAATTTGTCCCTGTCGGCAACCAAGTCTGCGGTTGGCCATCTACTTGGTGGCGCGGGTGCAATTGAAGCGGCATTCTGTGCCCTCGCAATTCGTGACCAGATCATGCCACCGACGCTGAACCTCGATAATCCGAGTGTTGAAACAGATATCGATCTGATTCCCCACACGGCTAAAAAAGGTCGGGTTCGGGCAGCTGTCTCGAATTCATTTGGATTTGGCGGGACCAACGCGTCTCTGGTATTGAAACAGGTCGATTAGATCTGTTCCTGTCAGATGCGAGCTTGAGCTTGTCTGTGGTGGCTGGTGACGATTTGCAATGCGTTTATTGAAATGGGTTCTCGCTTTATTCGGCTGTGGTGTCGTGATGGCATTAACGGCCGCCTGGATTGCCAGCAGCTGGTTGGCAGCGGAAATGAAACGGCCTGGAGGTTTTTCGGAAGACGCCTCCTTTAAAGTTGAACGTGGATCCTATTTCGGCAGCGTCGTCGAGGATTTGTCGGCGGCGGGCCTGATCAAAAACCCGACAGCGGTAAAGATTTATGCGCGGTTGAACGGTCTTGAGTCACAGACCAAAGCGGGCTCCTACCGTTTTCAGGCCGGCGCGTCAGCGGCGTCTATCCTTGAAACAATTATATCCGGCGACGTCAGTTTATTGCGTCTGACCATTGCTGAAGGGCTGACATCTGCACAGATCCTGGCGCTAATCGAAGCAAGCGACGCCCTTGACGGGCCTGTGCCAGCTGATGCGCCTGCGGAAGGGACACTGCTGCCGGATACTTATTTTTTCGAGGAAGGTACCAGCCGGATCGATTTTCTGAATTTGATGGCGACCGCGCAAGCCGATTTAATGGCTGCGGCCTGGTCGCAACGCTCGCCACTGGCGCTGGTAGAAAGCCCGGAAGAGGCGATCATCCTAGCCTCGATTGTGGAAAAAGAAACAGGTCAAGCGGGTGAACGAGACCTTATTGCAGGGCTTTTCAATGAGCGGTTGCGGCGAGGTATGCGGTTGGAGAGCGACCCGACTATTATATACGGGATCTCCAGGGGTATGCCGTTATTCAACCGGCAAGGGGAACGCCGCACATTGTACCGGTCCGAAATTAATCGGCGGACCGACTGGAATACTTACCAGATTGATGGATTGCCTCGAACTGCAATTTGTAATCCTGGTCGCGCCGCAATTGAGGCGGTATTGAATCCACCTGAAACTGACTATATTTTCTTCGTCGCCGATGGTTCCGGCGGACATAAATTCGCGCGTACCTATGCCGAACACAAAAGGAATGTGAGGGCATATCGGCGGTTTGAGCAGCAGGAAATTGCGAGAGAGAGGGCGGCTTCGCAATGACTATGGCGAGCATGACCGGATTTGCGCGGACCACAGGTGAGTTCGATCAGGGTTTCTGGGCCTGGGAAGCCAAGTCGGTCAATGGTCGCGGTCTTGATGTGCGGGTAAACCTGCCTTCCGGTCTGGAGAAACTTGAAACCCGGATCAAAGAAGCCGCTGCTGCCGTATTTTCACGGGGCAATTTCCAGATCTCATTGCGGCTTGAATGGCGTTCAGAACAGTCCGAACTGGCGGTAAATGAGGCACTTATGGGTCAGCTCTGCGCAGCATATGAAGCCACTGCAGGGCATCCGCCGACAGGCGACGCGCTGGCAATGTTGATGACGGTTAAGGGCGTTACCGAAACGCGTGCCCGGGCAAGTACGGACCTGTTAGCAGCCGATCAGACCTATCGAATATTAGAGACCGGCGGCCTGGACGTCCTTAAGGGGTTGCAGGCCGCCCGCTTGAAGGAAGGGGCGGCGCTGGCGACGTTATTGCAAGGCTTTCTCGCCGAGATGCGGGTTCAGGTTAAGCTGGCAGAAGGACTGTCAGCCCAACAGGCGGCGCTCATTTCGGATCGTTATCGCGACCGGCTCGAGCAATTGGACGCTGAGAAAATCGTCGGCGAAGACCGCGTCGCCGTTGAAGTGGCGGCGCTGAGCGTAAAAGCCGATATTAGCGAAGAGATTGATCGCCTGCAGGCGCATCTCGATCACGTCGAGGCATTGGTCCGCGGGTCCGAGCCAATTGGACGGTCGCTTGGTTTTGTCTGTCAGGAGCTGGCAAGAGAGGCCAACACCTTGTGCGCGAAATCTGCGAGTTTGGAATTGACGCAAATCGGTCTATCCCTGAAAGGATTGATAGATCAGTTCAAGGAGCAGGTCGCAAATGTCGAATGAACCGGAAGGTAACCGCCGCGGCCTGATGCTCGTCCTGTCCAGCCCGTCTGGGGCCGGAAAAACGACTTTAGCGCATCTGCTAATGGATGAATTCGAGGATGTGCGATTATCTGTATCGGTAACCACACGTGCGCCGCGGCCGAATGAGGTCGATGGCGTTGATTACCATTTCCGCAGTACCGAAGCGTTCAAGACGCTCATCGCCGAGCGCGATTTCCTTGAATGGGCGCGTGTTTTTGATAATTTTTACGGGACGTTGAAATCCGATACAATTTCGCACCTCGACAACGGGACCGACGTCTTATTTGATGTCGACTGGCAAGGTGCCGATGCCTTACACGACCATATGCCTAATGATTGCGTTTCGATATTCATTCTGCCGCCAAGCGTCGGGGCATTATCTGACCGCCTGTCGGCACGCAATGGGTCAACCGCTGAGACGGTTGCACGGCGCATGCAGGAGGCGCATGCAGAGATCAAGCACTGGCGCCGATATGATTATTGCATCATTAATGATGATCTTGAGAAATCCTACCAGAAGTTGCGACAGATCCTTATGGTCGAACGGCTAAAAAGGCTTCGCCAGACAGATTTAGAACCTCATGTCCGCGGTTTGCTCGACGAGTTTTAAGCTGTTTCCAACCGGGTTGCTGTTAGCCTGATCTGTCCTGCTAAGGTTGAGCCTGGCGCAAGATCCACCAGCCCCGTTTCTGCGAAAGGCTGTGACAGGTTGACGGCATTGGGGATCTGGCTGACGGGCTCGACGCAAAAAAAGTCTTCGCCGTCCGGTACATATATCACCGCATGCTGAAATATCGGGTCGCACTGAATGTCCAGTCTTAGATCAGGCCAGATAATACTCAGTTCGGGGTCTGACAGGCTGAAGGCGTGGTCCAGTGATAGCGTCTCGACGCGGGCACCGGTACTGAGAGGTGTCAGGATGTTCGCCGTCGCCTCTGCGGTTGACCAACCATTACTGTCATCAACCCACCATATTCGGGTCGTGGGAAGTTTTAAAATAGCCTGTTCCCTGTTGAAATAGGGATGCCATCCCAAACCGGCTGGCATTGGTGTTTCGCCATTATTGGTAAGTGATAGGGTGAGGTCTAGACCGCGCTTTGATAACGTAAATGTCTGCGTCGCGCGATACGGCCAGGGCCAGTCATCGGGTGCAGCAGTCTGGCTGATCACCAATTCATGTTCGGTCTGGCTGTCTATCTGCCAGACTGTCTGCCAGCCGAACCCGTGAATAGCATGCGGCTCCGGTGGCATGTTTGCCGGCAAGCTGACCGACCGGCTATTATATTCAAAGCGGCCGTTAAAAATGCGACCAATAAAAGGCGTCATCGGAAAGGCGGCAAAGGTACGCGCGTCCCAGTTTTGGCGATCCTCATTCGAGCCCGACCGCAGTAGTGGTCTGTCATGATATGTCAGGTCGAGAACCGTGCCACCGCAAGCTGGCAGGACGCGCAATCGCATCGGGCCATTATTCAGTATTTGGGTCATGCTGTTCGTGCCGCATAATAGGTCGCCAGCGCCCGAAAATCATTCTGCGATAGCGTCTCCGCCCGCGCTGTTGGCTCGATCTCGCAGGCTTCGAGCCAGTCAGTTGCGCTTATTTTGATTTGTGCAGCGAGGGGTTTGAGGGACGCTCTAAGCATTTTACGACGTTGCCCGAAGGCGGCCTTGGCAACATGTTCAAGACTATTGATATGCTCGAACCTTTCATTCGGTGCGAGCGGCTGCAATACGACGACGGCGCTATCTACTTTTGGCGGCGGTTTAAATGCACCCGGTGGCAAAACAAACGAAATATAGGATCGACAGACCGCGGCTGCGAGTACAGCCAGGCGTCCATAATGCTTCTGCCCCGGTTCGGCGCAGACTCGTTCGGCGACCTCTTTTTGAAACATCAGAGCCATTTCACCCCGCCAGGGACCGGCCTTAAGCCAGTCGACGAGCAAGGGTGTGCCGACATTATAGGGAAGATTGGCGATGATCATGGCCGGCGTTTCGCCCTTGGCGGATGTGATCACAGTTTCCCAGTCAATTCGTCTGGCATCTTCGAGGTGGATGTTTAATTGACCGCTTTGGGCCTCGGGCCATGCCTGCAATGCGTCGGAAAACCGCGCATCGGCCTCGATACAGATTAGAGGTGACGCGCCCTGGTCCAGAAGGGCTCTTGTCAGACCACCCGGGCCGGGGCCTATTTCAATGACAGTGCGGTTGGCCACAGGACCGGCGGCGAGCGCGGTACGCCTCAATATATCGGGATCAAACAGAAAATGCTGTCCGAGGGCCTTCCGGGCCGGCGCGCGACTGAATTCAGGCGGGTTAGACATGATCGCTGTGCCGGTGGGTGGACATTTCAAGCGCTTGGTTAATCGCCGCGATCAGGCTATCGGCGCGTGCCTGCCCGGATGCAGCAGCGTCATAGGCTGTGCCGTGGTCGGGGCTGGTTCTGATGATCGGGAGGCCTAGTGTAATATTGACGCCGCCCCAGAAATCGAGCGTCTTAACCGGGATCAAACCCTGATCATGAGTCATTGCGATAATCGCATCAAAATCACCTGACAGCATTTCATGAAATACTGTATCCCCGGGGCGGGCATTCGAGATGTTAATGCCGTGCGCGCGTAAGACGACGGCCGCCGGATTAATAATCTCCAGTTCTTCCCGCCCAATGGTGCCGTTTTCGCCAGCATGCGGATTTAAACCGGTAAATGCCAAACGCGGCCGGGCGAGGCCAAAATCATTTTGTAGTGCCTGATGGGTCAGGGTTGCGATCTCGACGAGATCATCGCGGTTCAGCACCAGTGCCACCTCTGTCAGCGGTATATGAATCGTTGCTAGCGCCACTTTTAATCCACCACCCGCAAGCATCATGACTGGCCGGACAGGTTTGTTGAGGAAGCTTGAACACAGGTCGGCAATAAATTCCGTATGTCCGGGGTGTTTAAAGCCCGCTTTATAAAGGTTTTCCTTTGAGATCGGATTGGTAATCAGCCCCGAGATCTTATTTTGCAAGGCCAGATCGGTGGCTCGCGCGATGCTTTCAATTATTGCCGCGGCATTATCGGGATCAGGATGCCCGGGACGAAGTGGGCTGGAAATGGCATTCTGTATCGGAAGGATTGGCAAGCCTGTCTTGAAGGCCGTCCGGGCATCTTCAGGTGTATCAATAGGTATCACCGGTATATCGTGCATGTAAGCTTCCGGCGCGCCGATCACAAAGAAGACAAAATCAGTCTGCCCCCGGAAGTGCCGCCAGGCTTCGGCGGTGATGAGCGGGCCGCACCCGCACGGGTCGCCCATCGTTACAGCTAGAAGCGTCGACACGCTCTTTGACCCTAGCGCCGGATGATCGTGGCTTCGCGCCGCAAATTACGAAGCGATCGGTTTGAGACCATGCTTAACTGCTGCGCAAATAGCTGATCTTCGATCTGATCCCGCCCTGGCAAATTACCCGAAAAGTCCGATTTGGCGCATAAATACGTCACCGATGCTGAGCCGTTCAGGGATAGAGCGTCAGTATAGGTGTCGATTGGCATATTCACAAATATCTGCCCGGCCTCTTCGCTTAGATTATTAATGTCGAGATCCTCGATAATAGACGCGTCAATATTCGGATCAGCTTCGGCCAGATCCATAATGTCATCACAGCTTGAAATTTGCTCAAGCATCGTATTCAGCGCGTCTCGTGATCCGTTCAGGGCCGCCAGTCTTGTTATGTCCAGAAGAACTGATTTTTCGACGGGTTCCCGCTTATTTCTCAATAACATGATGTAGACGCCATCATCAACTTGGATAGGCTCGGTCAGCCCTGGTCCCGACATAAGAGCAATCTCAGCCGCTCTAGCCTCGTCGAGATCTTCGATTGTTACCCAGCCCATGTCACCACCGGTTGCGGCGGTCGGCGCTGATGAAAACCGCTGGGCGGCCAGTTGGAAAGGTGCCCCGGCAAGTATCTGTTCACGGATCGAATTGGCAGCGGTGATAGCGTCATCGCGCATCTCGATCTCGGGCGCGAACAGAAAAATTTCCGACAATTGATATTGATCTTTTTCCGCAGCGAGTTCGAGCCGGTTCAGCTGGTCCTGAATCTGGTTGTCCGATATCCGGATGCGTGAGCCGTAGAGCCCGTTCATAATTCTCTGCCAGGCAATATCCGCGCGGGTCTGGTCTTCCAGGCTGACTGGATTGATACCGGCCTGCATAATGGTGTCCGTCAGGCCCTCACGGGTCAGCCCGGACTGCCGGGCCAGACGCTCCAGAGAATTATTAATCTCGTCGTCCGAAACCTCGAGATCATATTCGGCCGCTTCCTGAAGCTTCAGTTTCTCATCGATTAGCTGGTCAAGTGCTTGTGAGGTTAGCTGCTGAACCTGCTCGGGGGTCGGTTCGGCGCCGCCGAGACTAAGCAGAAGCATCCGGGCTCTGGCTCTGACGTCTGTGAAGGAAATGGGATCATCATTAACGATCGCGATTATGCCCTCAATCTTGGTTGCCTCCTGCGCGTGGGTTAGGGGCAGCAATGGTCCGGAAAAAACCAGCATCAAGGGCGCGAGAAGGGCGCGTATCATAATCTATCTCCTGCGAGTTTGAGGCTCGCGTTTAAGCTTTGTTGCAGCATATAGCCCTCATGGCCCAAAGCAAATGATAAGGCTGTAACATTGTCGATTTAATGCTGGTATTTACAGGTCCCCCGGCCGGGCAAAGTCGCCAAGGGTTTTTAGGGAAAAACGGAATTTCAAAGAATCATTCGGGCCCAATCGCCGGTCAATCGCTTGCGAGCGTTCGAATGATATTTCAAACCGCGAACAGTCATCTTCATAAGCGATACCGAAGGCGTGGCGTAAATCCCTGGCGGATTGCCGCGTATCGCCAACCAAACGCCCGGAGATGTCGCGTTCGCGCGAATATACAAAATAGTATTCGTCGTTCAGGCGAAGCTGCCCATTGATTGAAATCCCTTCATCATCGAGGCCGCTCCGCGAAATATCTTCGCTGATTTTGTAATAGCGAAGGTCGGCGAAAAGACGCCACCACTGCGTCGACAACCGCGCATCAATGCGATTGACCGAAAGGTCGTCATCATCGAGCTGTAAGCGCGTTTCAAACCTTAGTGGACGTCCAAGGTCGGCCGCGATGCCGGTCATCCAGTCGGATGTGGTGCCATCGAGATTGCTGGAATTGGTGAAACTCGGATCACTTTCACTGCGCCATCTGCGGCCGCCAATGGCTGTAAGCGACACACCATTCTTCCAGAGCGCTGTTGCGGATACGCCCATGGAGGCTTTGTGCCCGCCTTCGAACAGATCATAGCCACCGACACCATTGCCATCAAACAGCCGCGATTCATCAAAATTGTAGGCTATGCTGTCTTCGACCGGAATATCGTTCGTGTTCGGGCCCGGCGTTCCGAAAGCCGCCATCGCCATTGGTTCGATAATGAGATCGAATGTATCGCCTGCTTTGAACAGCGGATAGGAGAGACGGGCGCCGGCCGTCATCGCGCTTCGGTTGACAGTCGAAGCGTTTGATACGGTATCGTTTAAATCATAGTGATCGTATCGGGCTTCAGCAAAAGGCTCCACGACAATGCCACCGGTCAGAATATGCGAACTCGACCAGTCAGAGCCAATACTCGCCCGGTGAGAGTCTAGTCCCTCGTCGCGGCTAATAAATGTTGCGGAGCCATTGACCGATAGCAGTCCTAGATCCTTGAAATCGAACAATCGCTCTGCGAATAGCAAGGGGGCAACGGATGATAATTCCCGATTGTTGTCATTGGCGCGGAGCCCGTCGATTTCAAGCAGCGTGGCGTCGAAGTACCAGTTCTTTTCCTGTCCCTGCAAATATATCTGCGACAGGAGGCGCAAGGGTTGCCCATAATAGAGACCGCGCTTGCTGTCATCGCCATTGATATCATAGCGACGCAAATACAGATCATCGCTGACTTTTTCGACGCCGAAGCCCCATGCCCAGCTCGGTGAGATATCGAACCGTCCATCGGCAAATAAATGACCTCGCCATTCCTTGTCACCGAACTTTTTGCCGTCAGAATCAAAGTCCTGCTCATTGGTAAAACTGAAATTGGTATTGAGCTCTCCGGACCAGAACCGCTTACGGTAGTCAATATCCAGAAGCGGGTTGGCATTGCCCATTAATTTGGGCGCAATCGTAACTTCTTGTGACGGTGACAACGCCCAGAAATAGGGCTGCTGATAGAAGAGGCCAAGTTTTGAAGAGGTTCCGAAATCTGGTGCAAGAAAGCCAGACCGCCGTCCTGAATCTGGATCTGGATGCGCGAAATAGGGCAGATAGACAACCGGAATACCGGCAACCTCGAGCACAGCATCTCGGTAAGAATACATGCTGGATTCCTGATCGAGTGTCGCGCGCCGCGCCCGCAGGGCCCAGGTTGGCCTTTGGTCGTCTTCGCACATATTACACGATGTATAGACGATTTTATCGAGTGAATTTACGCCATCAGCCGTCCGGACTGCCGATTCCGCCATTGCCAGACCGCCGTTTGGCATCCGGGTGGAGAAGCCAATTGCGAACCCATTTACCAGTGAAGAGTCAGTCTGGAACTCATCGGCAAATCGTTGTGTCCCATCAGGATCGATAATTGTGATATTACCACTAGCCCGGACAATATCGCGGACCCGGTCATAAGTCAGACGGTCTGCCCGCATGACCCGGTCTTCATACTTGGCTTCGACATTTCCTTCTGCGGTAACCGTATTGGTACCCTCATCAAAAAACACATTATCGGCCGTCAAGAGAACGCGAGATGATTCATTCTGCACGTCTGCATATTGCTCGGCCGATGCGATGACGGGAAAGATAACGGATAGGGCAAGCATGCCGCAGCGCATCCAAGAAAGCATCAATAACTCCGCCATGAAAAAGGGGTGATGAGTCGGTTTAAGCACTGGCTCGGTTCTCGTCCAGCATTGGAAGCATTTTGTTTGGTGTTTGGCTCAACGTAACCCGGTCATTATGGTTCGGGGGCTCGGCTGGCGAGCCCGCCGGCAAAGGTTTCGGCATATCCCGACAGTTCAAGCTCAAGGAGTATAATGGCGCATCGGTCGGCGCCAATCGCCGCTGCCCGCGCAATATCTTCAATACCTGTTGGGGTGAATGAGAGCGCCTGCCTAACCGCGCTGTACTGCTCTGGTGGTATCGATAGACCATCGGGCGCCGGATAATTGAACGAGACACTTATTGGGGCAGGTGCACGCAATACTGGTCCCGATATTCTGCTAACAGCCTCGATGACGTCATCTGCATTGCGGACCAGGGTTGCGCCTTCCCGAATCAGATGGTTCGAGCCATCGAATCTTGGGTCGAGCGGCGAGCCCGGCACGACCATAACCTCGCGACCTTGTTCGCCCGCCGTTCGTGCCGATATGCCACTGCCCGACCGGGCTGCCGCCTCAATCAAAATCACCCCGTCGGATAGGCCGGTGACGAGCCGGTTCCGACGCGGAAAATCTCTCGCTATGGCATAATAGCCAAGTGGCCGCTCCGATATGAGTAAACCTTTTTCCCGGATCTTGTCATAAAGTTCGTGGTGCGACTTTGGATAAATATGGTCGACTCCGCCGGCCAGGACCGCAATCGTCCCTTTGTGCAGACTGGCCGTGTGAACGCTTCCATCGATACCGCGGGCCATGCCGGAGATTGTCGTATAGCCGGCATTACTAAGATCTGCAGCCATATCAAAGGCCATTTTCAAGCCGGCCGCAGATGCATTTCGCGCGCCGACAATTGCGATGCAAGGGCGCGTCGTCAGCTCAAGGTCGCCAAGGGCGGTTATTATCGGGGGTGGTGGGTCGAGCCATCTTAGCCGAACGGGATAGTGCGGCTCGCAGGCGCAAATTATCTGGCCACCCAGAGCGACAGTCTGCTCGATCTCGGATGCGATATGACCAGCATCCGGTATCGTTAGCCGGTTCCGGGTTGCGGGTATTGTCGGCAATGCCGCTAGAGCCGCGCTAGCCGTTTTATATTTCGCAATGAGCTGGGCAAATGTAACCGGACCGATGCGCGGCGTACGAGCCAGACGAAGCCAGTCAATTCGTTGCTGCTCTGTCAGGGTCTGAGGTGCCATCTGTTCTAGCTTTTGCGTCGGAAACTCGGCTCTTCTCCTTTGATGAGTCTCTGAATGTTTGCGCGATGTGTCCAGAAAATCAGACCACTTAATGCTGCAAGTATTGCGGTTGCCGTGCTCGTTTCACCAAGCATATAGGCCCCGACAGGAATGATTGC
>CBFHPC010000065.1:0-11318 GCA_965657655.1 Henriciella sp. | reverse complement strand
TGGCATCGCCGCTCTCGCCATTTAGATTGCCGCCGAAGGACGTCACCAGAAGATCGCCGGCGTTGGTGAAGTCTCCGTCCAGCGCACCAGACAGGATGATACCATTGCCGGCTGCAGCCCCCTCATCACCATTCTCATTGCCGCCAGTCGCCGATACCGTCAGCGCACCTGTATTTACCAGATCACCGCCAATATCACCGTCGAGATCCAGACCATCAGCTCGGGCCCGGCCTGTTCCGGTATTATTATTGCCGCCGACAGCTGTTGCCGTTACCGCGCCATCATTGGTAAAATCACCCAGGATATTACCGGCATCGAGACCGTTCACGGTTGCTAACCCGTCACCTTCATTATCACTGCCACCGAAGGCCGACGCCAGTAGTGTACCGGAATTATAGTAATCTCCGATCAGAACAGTATCGTCATCAAAGTCAATCGCCTCAGCGCGGGCCGACGCCGAGGAGCCATTATTGTTACCAGCTCTTGCAACCGCTTCAATCGATGCCGTATTTGAAAAACTGCCACCAATGTCACCTAAAATACTTAATCCGTTAGCATTCGCGTTTGCTGAGCCTGTATTGTCGCTGCCAGATGTTGCATCCACGGTCACAGCACCTGTATTTGTGACATTGCCACCAACATCACCTAAAATACTTAACCCGTCAGCATTCGCGTTTGCTGAGCCTGTATTGTTGTTACCGCCTGACGCCGTTGCCGATATGGTGCCGCTATTGTTCATATCAGTAGCGATATCATCAAAACTAACCGCAAACGCCAAGGCATTCCCACCTGCTGTAGTCGCGTTCGATCCGGCGAGGGCCGTAACTGATATTTCGCTTGTCTCCGATGCGGTGAAAGAATTTATATTTGTCCCCCCAACGGCGTTCGCGAATGCAAATCCACTAGCATTTTGAAAGTCAACGCGTGTCGATACAGAGCCTGAATTCAGGACATCTACACCGGTGGTGTCGCCAAGAAGTAAGACAGAGCCCACCGCGGCGCCGACAGCGTCGATACCGTCATACGTTACATCTGTCGCGATTGCGCCTGTATTGGTAAAATTTCCACCCAGATCGCCAAGCACAACTGATGTGCCAACTAATAAGGGACTGCTGGACTGGTTCAATCCATTGTCCGCAGATGTCGAGATCGTGCCGTCATTGCGAAAATTGCCGCCTATATTTCCGACAGTAACACCCACGAATCCGTCGTTAAATGATGGCGAGTTGGCTGTCGACAGACTGTCCCCGGCGCCACTTATCGACGCTGAAATAATACTACCGGACGCGTTGGTAAAATTACCCCCCATGTTCGAGATGGTAACAGCGCTCGCAAAAAGACTGCCATCCGGTGTTGGATTGTCGGCCGTCGCTGCCGACGCAGAAATCGCCCCTGTATTTGTAAAATCGCCGGTAATTGTGAACGATGTACCGCCATCAATGAAATTCTCCCCCACAGCGTTTGCAACAGCTATGGATGACCCGGCCGGCCCGCCAAGAAAGGCATTCTGGGTGCTGGCGGAGGCAGATATTTCGCCATTATTTGTGAAACTGTTTAGTGATACGTCACCCAATATTGCAGTCGCCGTTGCAATAGCGTTCGGACGTGCCGCGGGATCAGTCGAGAATGAACCGGAGCTACTAACAGTTCCATTATTCACAAAAACATCGATATTAGTTGGGATATCAAGTGCAATTACGGATACGCCGTTTTCCAGAGGCGTAGCCACATGGGATTCGCTTTCGACACCATTAACCGGGATCGTTAATGGATCGGCAGCAGCCGGCGACAAAGCGCAAACGAGCGCGGCTGTCGAGACGGTAAACATATGATAGTGGGTTATATTTTTATATACTTGTATTTTCACAGTACAGCTCCATAAATACAATCGATTTATGGATCTGTACTATGGATACTTAAAAAACAAACTACATTTTTATGACAAAACACTTCGATAAATCAATTGGTGTTAAAATAGACACGGTGCGGACTATATCAATAATGCTTACTAAAAATGCTCTTCTGTATGCTAAACGCCGCGGAATATAGCAAAGAATACGCCGCTTATTCCCCATAAAGTACAACAAAATCAATATATAAAGAATAGGCCAGCTTATTGCTTTACCTCGACATCCGGGATGGAATGACGCAATGCGGCATGATTCGGCGTTCAGAAAATACTCGCCGCTGGAGACACTGTACTTGTTTTTAGTAAACTATACTTTTCTACAGACATCTATTAGTCTCTGAATATCCTCATCCCGGGACAATCGATGGTCACCATCTTTGACCAGCGTGATCACAATATCGTCACTCGTAATTGTTTCGACCAGGCGCAGAGCGTGTTGCCAGGGCACATCATCATCCATCATCCCCTGCAAGATGCGAACCGGCCCGGAAAACGCGAACGGTTCGTCAAGCATCAGCCATTTTTCACCATCACGTATCAGCTCATGCGTGATCAAATATGGATCGCCATAGTCAGACGGTACCCAGGCCCGACCCTCGGTTTCGATCTGTTGCTGAACTTCTGGTGCCAGCGATGGCCACATCAATTTGCTGGTAAAATCCGGCGCCGGCGCGATCAGCACCAGGGCTTGAACCCGGGCCGACAGGCATTCAGTCGCCAGGAGAGCCAGCCAACCGCCCATGCTGGAGCCGACAAGAACCAAAGGCCCGTCGGTTAAACCGGTTATGATATCAAGAACATCTTCGCGCCATTGCGAGATCGATCCGTCGGAAAAGCTGCCATCGGATGCGCCATGACCCGAATAGTCAAACGCAAGAAAGCCCTCTTGATTGTCAACGGCCCACGCTTCGAGCATCTGGACTTTTGTCCCCTCCATATCCGACATAAATCCGGACAACCAAACAAATGTCCGCCCGGTTCGCGGTTTGTGATACCGATAGGCTAGAACGCGCTTATGAGGTGTTTCGAATTGCGGCATGGTGCTGGTCATCCTCTGAATTGAAACATCGGATTTGTAGCTAGAAGTGCTATCACCCACCTGACCGGCAGTGCAATATTAAAAAACTATTGTAGAAAAGCGTTCAGACGTTACGCGATGAACTTATGACAAATTCAGCCCTGCCGGATCTGTCCGGTCACACTATTCTTCAGATTATACCCGACCTTGCGGCCGGCGGCGCCGAACGCACAACGGTCGAAATGGCCGAGGCAATTCGGGACGCTGGGGGACGGGCGCTCGTGGCAAGTGCTGGCGGACGGTTGGAAAGCGACCTGATAAAAGCAGGCGGCGAACTTATAAAAATGCCGCTGGCTCGCAAGAACCCGCTATCACTGTGGCGACATGCCCGGCAGCTCGAACGATTGATAGAATATCACAATGTCAGCCTCCTGCATGCCCGCTCCCGCGCGCCCGCCTGGAGCGGCCTGTTTGCCGCGCGAAAGACCAATATTCCATTCATAACAACCTATCACGGCGCCTATAGCGGCAAATCAGCCGCCAAAATTTACTATAATAGCATAATGGCCCGGGGCGTTCGGGTGATTGCCAATTCGCAATGGACCGCTGACCATGTCATTGCGACCCACAGAACAGATCCCGCTATTGTTACGACAATCCCGCGCGGGATCGATCTCAAGCAATTCTCGCCAAACAATATTGATAGCGTTCGCAAACAACAGGTCGCCCAAGCGTGGCAATTAAAATATCAGGCTGGCAAGCTGATCATTCTCCTGGCTGGCCGGCTTACGAGCTGGAAAGGACAATTAATCGCGGTCAATGCGATCGGACTATTAAACCGCGAGCAGCAAAGCCGGCTGCATCTCATTCTGGCGGGCGACGCTCAGGGCCGGACGGGCTATGTTAAAAGCCTTGAGCAGGCGATTGCAGATCATGAATTACAGGACACTGTATCGATCGTCGGGCATTGTGACGATATCGCTGCCGCCTATGATGTCAGTGATATAGTCCTGGCACCATCCGTACGGCCCGAAGCGTTCGGGCGGGTCGCAGCCGAAGCCTCAGCCATGGCCAAACCCGTCATAATTTCTGATCATGGTGGGCAGCGCGAGATTATTCTAGACGGACAAACCGGTTTGTCCGCACAGCCCGGACATGCACAAAGCCTTGCTGATAGCCTGACCACTCTTATTGAAATGTCGGCGACTGAACGCGACGCCATGGGCGCCGCCGGGCAGCGTCATGTCCGCGCCCGCTTCACCAAAGAAAACCTGCAACAGGCCACACTTGAAGTCTATCAAGGTGCAATTGGCGCAGCAGAATTGGTTGAACCAGAGCAAGATAACAGGCATAAAGACACCGCACATGGCAAAACAGGAGACAAACCATAGCTCGTAAACCACAAGACCGCCCCGAACGTTCAGCACGCAGCGGACCAAGAACAAATCGTGATATCCGCGCCGACCGTGTACTTCTCATCGACGAGAACGGTGAAAAACAGGGCGAAATGCCAATAGATGCGGCCCTTGACGCCGCCCGCGAGGCCGGACTGGACCTCGTTGAAGTATCACCCAATCAGGACATACCTGTCTGCAAAATTGTCGATTATGGCAAAATGCGTTTTGAAGCGCAGAAGAAGAAAGCTGCCGCTAAAAAGAAGCAACGCACTTCTGAATTAAAAGAGATCAAGCTCAGACCGAATATCGACCAGCATGATTACCAGGTCAAAGCGCGCAAAATCGGTGAGTTTTACGAGGCCGGCGACAAGGTCAAAATCACGCTTCGTTTTAGAGGGCGCGAAATGGCCCACCAGCACCTCGGAATGGAGCTCTTGTTGCGCGTCAAGGATGACTTTGGCGAGCAGATGAAAGTCGAACTTGAACCAAAACTCGAAGGCCGGCAGATGACCATGGTCATGGCCCCTCGCTAAGATTAAGCCGGCACGGTCTTCAGGCCTTGATTCTCATAAGTCTTTAAGCCATAAGCCGACTTCCGCAGCATTTGGGCCATAAACGGCATGCCTTAAATGCTCTGAACCATCAGTATTAAAGGGTGTATGCGCCCAGAGGAGATGAAAATGCCGAAGATGAAGACCAAGAAGGCCGCTGCAAAGCGGTTCAAGATCACCGCATCCGGTAAGCTAAAGCATGGGGTTGCTGGCAAGCGCCACCGTCTTATTAGCCATAATGGTAAATATATCCGGCAAAACCGCGGGACATCGGTCGCCGCTAAAGCTGATACCGCCCGAGTGTTGAAAAAATTCCTGCCGAATGGCCTGAACTAGACAACTTTCTGATCACGAACCGTTTTTAAGTAAGGAGCAGGTCAATGGCCCGTTCACGTAACAAAGTCCCCGCACACGCCCGCCACAAAAAGATCTTAACCGCAGCCAAAGGCTATCGCGGCCGCCGGAGTACGAATTTCCGGACCGCACATGATGCTGTCTGGAAAGCCGGACAGTACGCCTATGTTGGGCGGAAAGTTAAGAAGCGTAGCTTCCGTAGCTTGTGGATCCAGAGAATTAATGCGGCTGTTCGCATCCATGATGAAGATCTCACCTATTCCCGTTTTATTGGTGGCCTGACCAAGGCTGGCATTGAAGTTGACCGGAAGGTCATGGCCGATCTTGCCGTGCGCGAGCCTGAAGCTTTTGGCGCTTTAGTGGAGAAGGCTAAAGCTGCACTGGCCTAGTCCGGTCTGCAGCTGAGCATTTCTCCGCAAATCCGACCGCTTCAAGCGGGGTCGGGATGGCCCCGTTCGAGAATTTTCATCGACGGAGGCCAACATGTCAGACATCGATCGTGTTGAAACAGATATAATCGCAACAATTTCGGGCATCGAGTCGCTTGACGACCTCGATGCTCTGCGTGTTGCGGAGTTAGGCAAAAAGGGCCGCGTCACCGGCCTGATGAAACAGCTTGGCGGAATGTCTCCCGATGAGCGCAAGGTTATGGGCCCCCGGCTTAACCAGCTTAAGACCAATCTGACCACAGCCATCGAGGCCCGGAAAGCAATCCTTGAAACAGCCGCACTCGAACGTCAGCTCAAAGCCGAACAAATTGATCTGACCCTGCCGGCGCCGCCCGAACCGGTCGGGGCACTACATCCCGTCATGCAGGTTTTTGAAGAATTGTCGGCTATTTTCGGCGATATGGGCTTCACGGTCGCCGAAGGGCCTGACATCGAAGACGACTGGCATAATTTCACAGCCCTGAACTTCCCGGCCGGCCATCCCGCAAGGGAAACGCATGATACTTTTTTCTTTTCGCCGCAGGGCGACAATCTAGCAAAAGTATTACGCACGCATACGAGCCCTGTACAGATTCGGACTATGACCGAAAATAAGCCGCCCATCCGGATTATTGCGCCAGGTCGTGTCTATCGGAATGATTGGGATGCGACCCATACACCAATGTTCCACCAGATCGAAGGCCTGGTTGTCGAAAAAGGCATTCATATGGGCCACCTCAAAGGGTGCCTGATCGATTTCGTGAAAGCATTCTTCGAGGTCGACACAGTTGAGGCCCGGTTCCGGCCGCACTTTTTCCCGTTTACCGAGCCGAGCGCAGAAATGGATGTCAAATGCGACAGGTCCGGTGGCACGGTAAAAATTGGCCAGGGTGAAGACTGGCTCGAGGTCCTGGGATCAGGCATGATCCATCCGAATGTGCTACGAAATTGTGGCATTGATCCTGACGAATATCAGGGGTTTGCGTTCGGGCTCGGCGTTGATCGTCTTGCTATGCTCAAATATGGCATGCCAGATCTAAGACCGTATTTTGAAGCGGATCAAAGTTGGACCCGGCATTACGGATTTAAGCCATGGCTGACACCCAGCATTAGTGGGGGATTAAGCGAATGAAATTCTCTCTGTCATGGCTAAAAGACCATCTTTCGACAACGCAGCCGCTTGAGGGCATTTTAAAGCATATGCTGAAAGCCGGTCTTGAGGTCGAAGCGATTGATAATCCTTCCGAGCAGCTAGCCGCGTTTACCGTTGCCAAGGTCACACAGGCCGTCCCGCATCCTGATGCGGATAAATTGCGCATCTGTACTGTTGAGACCGTTGACGGGACGAAGCAGATTGTTTGCGGGGCACCGAATGCAAGAGCCGGCATGACCGCAATTTACGCGCCGCTTGGCGCTTATATTCCGGGTCTCGACTTCGCATTAGATCGCAAGCCGCGGAAAATCCGCGGCGTCGAGAGCCACGGCATGCTATGCTCGACCAAAGAGATCAATGCAGGCGAGGATCATGACGGAATTGCCGATCTCGATGACGCCCTTCAAATCGGACAATCTGCGGCCGACGCGCTTGGACTTGATGATCCGGTTATTGATTTCGAGGTGACACCAAACCGGCCCGATTGGCTTGGTGTTGTTGGCATTGCACGTGATCTGGCGGCTGCCGGTGCGGGGATTTTTACCCCAAAACAGGCGGCGCCGACCAATGGCACATATGATTGCCCTGTCGACGTCACGCTTGAACATACTGAGGCATGCCCTGTTTTTGCCGGCGCCCTTATTCGCGATGTCAGAAACGTGGAATCGCCCGATTGGCTGCAGGCGCGACTGCGCGCTGTCGGGCTGACACCGAAATCACTGCTCGTGGACGTGACCAATTATATCTCTATCGATCAGGCCAGACCATTGCACGCCTATGATGCAGACAAGGTGCAAGGCCAGATCCGGGTCAGACTAGGCCGCGAGGGTGAAGTTTTGGATGGCCTGGACGGGAAGCAATACAAAATCACCGCGGATATGTGCGTCATAACTGATGACAGTGGTGTCATCGGCCTTGGCGGAATTATGGGCGGGCAAAGCACGGCTGTGTCCGACACAACTACAAATGTGTTTATCGAAAGCGCCTGGTTTGACCCTCTTAGAACCGCTAGAACGGGTCGTACGTCTGGAATTATTTCGGATGCAAGATACCGGTTTGAACGCGGGGTTGATCCAAGCTCATGTGAGACTGGCGTGCAGGCCGCGATTACGCTGATCCAGGATTATGCCGGCGGGTCAGCATCGAAGATTAAGTTGTTTGGGGGGGTCCCGAAACTCAATCAGGATGTCATATTCTATCTTGATGATGTGCAGCGCCTCACTGGCTTGTCTTTGACACCGGAGGCGATTGAGCGCACGCTTCACAGTCTTGGTCTTGGCATCGAAAAAGCTGCCGGAGAGTGGATTCTAACAATTCCTGATTGGCGGTTCGATATCACCCAGTCCGCTGATATTGTTGAGGAAGTCGCCCGGCTTGAAGGATATGACAACCTTCCGACAACATCACTTCCAGCGCCGGTCGACGGCCGGAAAATGGTCGTGACACCACTGCAGCAACGGACACGGACCGCCCGGCGTCTATTGGCGGCCAGAGGATATCTCGAAGCTGTGACCTGGAGCTTTTTGCCGAAACATCAGGCAGGTTTGTTTGGTGGTGGCGATGATGCGCTAACAATCGCGAACCCAGTCGCGAGCGAACTTAATCAGATGCGCCCAAGTATCCTGCCAAACCTTGCGTCTGCATCCCAGAAGGCTGCTAATCATAGTGCACGGGACATCCGTCTTTTCGAGGCTGGTCCAATCTACCTGTCAGACCAACCGAACGGTCAGTACACAATGGTTTCGGCTATTGTTCGACCAGAAACACTGCGTCACTGGCAAGCCACACAAACCTATTCAGTCTATGATTGTAAAGCGGATTTGTTTGCGCTCCTTTCAGCGCTTGGCCAGGCCCCGGACCGCTTTCAAATCGCGGCAGCTGAACAGTCACACTGGCATCCCGGGCAGTCTGCAGCACTTAAACTTGGCCCGAAGGTTACAATTGCCCATTTTGGCGCCTTGCATCCAGGTGTCCTGGACAAGCTCGATGTTAACGGCCCACTATATGGTTTCGAATTAAATCTAAACAGCTTACCAATTGGCAAAGCCAAGCTGTCCAAAACCAAAACCAAACTCGACCGCTCGGATCTGCAACCGGTCAGGCGTGATTTCGCATTCATCGTTGATAATAAAGCGAGTGCCCAGCAATTTATCACGGCAGCCAAAAGCGCAGACAAACAGCTTATCGCGGGTGTTACCGTGTTTGATCTTTATAAAGGCGATCGCATCGCACCTGATATGATGTCAATTGCGATTGAAGTGACGTTGCAGCCGAAAGACAAAACACTGACCGATGCCGACATCGAGGCGGTATCACAACGCATTATCGCGGCGGTTGAAAAGGCTACAGGCGCGTCTTTACGGCGTTAACTAAGCCTGTCGGGCGGTCAGTCGCCGGCATAAATCATCTAATTGCTCGAGATTCCGATATTTTATCTTGATCTGACCGCCATTTGAACTGTGCGCAATATCAACACTCAATCCCAAAACGCGGGACAAATCAGATTCCAACGCCTGAGTATCGACATCTTTCTTCGCCGACCTGTCCAGCCGCGCACCACTTTGATGTCCACCATCTTCGCGAAGCTGCTTTGCCTGGGTTTCAACCGCCCGCACCGACAATTTTTGCGCGATTGCCCGCGCAATTAATGCATCGGGATCCGGCGCTCCGAGCGCCGCACGGGCATGCCCGGCGGATATGCGACCATGCCTGACATGATCACGTGCCACATCTGATAAATTCAATAATCTCAACGTGTTAGCGATGTGAACCCGGCTCTTTCCGATTTTCTGGGCAAGGCTATCCTGAGTTCGCCCAAACCTCTTCATCAAGGCACCATAGGCCTCAGCCTCTTCAATCGGGTTCAAATCCGTACGCTGTACATTCTCGATGATACCAAGTTCTAGGATTTGCAGTTCATCAACATCGCGCACCCAGGCCGGGATCGTTTTCAAACCGGCCATCTTTGCTGCACGCCACCGGCGCTCACCTGCAACGATCTGATATCGATCGGCGGCACCCGGCTCTAGTCGCAACATGATTGGTTGCAAGACGCCATGCTCAAGGATTGAGCCTTTGAGCTCTTCTAGATCCTGCTCATCAAAACTGCGGCGCGGCTGTAACGGATTGGCTTTGATACTTGAAATATCATATTCGATTATTTCTGGTGCCGCTTCGGCTGGCGTCGTCGCGAGACCCGCACCCTCCACCTCGCCTATCAAGGCCGACAATCCTTTGCCAAGACGGCTCTGTTTTTGACGTGATTCTGGTGACATTATGCAACAACCTTCCGGCTACGCTCGCGCTGCATCAATTCGGCGGCGAGCTTTATATAGGCCTCACTACCGGGGCAGCGATAATCATATAATAAAGCGGGTTTGCCAAAGCTCGGCGCCTCGGACACTCTGACATTTCGCGGTATGACCGTATTATAGACCTTATCGCCTAATACAGACCTCACTTCCGCCGCGACCTGGTCAGATAAATTATTTCGTTTGTCATACATGGTCAGGACAATGCCTTGAATGTCGAGCTTCGGGTTCAAACCACTACGGACCATTTCAATCGTGCGCATCAACTGGCTCAACCCCTCAAGCGCCAGAAACTCGCACTGCAACGGGACTAGAACAGAATCAGACGCCGTCATCGCGTTCATTGTTAAGGATGACAAGGATGGCGGGCAATCAATGAGAATATAATCATACAGAGGATCATGGTTGCCTGGTGCCTGATCCTGATAGGTTCTAAACGCGTCGCGCAAGCGGTATGACCGACGGCTATCGTCGGCGAGCTCGGTCTCAACACCCGCCAGGTTCTCGTCCGCTGGCACAATATCCAGACGCGGCACGATTGTCGGTACAATAGCATCCCGCAATGGCCGGTTGTCTACAATAACATCATAACTGGTCAGCTCGCGGTCCGGCCGGGGGATACCAAGGCCTGTTGAAGCATTTCCCTGCGCATCGAAATCGACAATCAGAACCCGACGCCCCACAGCCGCTAACGCGGTCCCGAGATTGATCGATGTCGTCGTTTTCCCGACACCGCCCTTCTGATTGGCTACCGCCAGAATTCGAGTATTAGTCGTTGACACGCGATACCTCCGAAAGCCTCAATATTACTCCGTCATCGCTCGTTAGACTCGGAATAATCTCGTGTTTAAATGTCCAGTAATTTTGCGCGTCCGTCAATTCCTCTTGCCACCGCCGACCCTTTGGAAACACACCCACAGCGCCCTGCTCCAACCAGATCGACCCATATTCGAGTAAGCGCGGCAAAGGCGCAAAGGCGCGCGCCGTAACACCCACTGCCGTGACATCTGTTGCAGCCTCCACCCGACCCTGTCGAACCTGTCCGGTAAGCTTGGCAGCGGTGATAGCGGCCCGCAGGAACGCACATTTTTTGCCGACACTTTCAATCATTGTAACCGAATCATTTGGACTGTGCCGGACCGCAGACAGGACGAGACCGGGAAAACCTGCACCAGACCCAAGATCAACAATCTTTCC
>CBFHPC010000064.1:0-11649 GCA_965657655.1 Henriciella sp. | reverse complement strand
GATTTCCTCATGGGGCAAATGCCCGACATTGTCATAAATAATATTTCTGGCCTCGGGCACGGCGTCCAGACTTGCGGCGGCATTGGCGATATCCACCAAATTGTCATTACGTCCCCACATTAACAAAATCGGCATGTCGAGCCCGGCCGTATCAAGCACATCCTCAGCATTACGCGGTCGCGTCAGCAAGGCGAACATCGTCGCGCGATGCCCCGGCGCTCGCGATAATGCGATATATCTTTCTGCAAGCTCATCGGTCACGAAGCTTGGGTCGAAATATGACTCTTCCAGCCCTGAACGCGCCATACCGGACAGGTCGAGATCGCGCAGCAACCGGCCAATAACGGGCATCCTCAACAGGCTGAAAATCAGGTACTGACCTTTCGAATCATGCCGCACCTGAGCCAGTCCGCCTGATCCGATCAAGGCCAGACCTTCAACTCTTTGAGGGGCTTCGACCGCCATGTGAGCGACGACATTGCCACCCAGCGAACTCCCGACCAGCGTCATGGTCTCAACGTCCAATTCCGCAAGCAGTTCAAAAATCACGTCGGCGAACCGGTCTATTGTCGCCTGGTCCGACGATTCAGCCCGGCTGAGACCATGTCCGGGTAAATCAACCGCGATGACTCTGTAGTCATCCTTGAGCTCGTTTCGCCAGATTTCCCACGTGTGCAAAGAGGCCGCAAACCCATGTACAAGAACCAGAACCGACCGGTTACGCTGCCCGCTATCGGTATAATGCAGCTTAAGGCCGCTCTCGAGGGTCATAAACTGGGAGTCCTGACCGGCATAGGCCGCTTCCAACTCTTCATATGGGACGTCTGGCTTACTCAGCGCCAGAAGCGCAACACAAATCAACGCGAATACACCAAGAACTATTCCGACAGCCTGTCTCACAATTTCATCCCTTTTAAGTTTTGATAACAAGGATCAGTCAATACTGGAAAATGTCAAAGGAAACCTCATCCCTGACAATGACGACATTGGAGGTCCCGGGATAATTTGACGGTCCGGCCACGGCCCGCCAGCCCGTCAATAATCTGGACTTTACCGACTGACACATCGCCCGCACCGGTAATAATCTTCACGGTTTCAAGTGCCATCATGCTGCCAATCTGTCCGGTCAGGGCACCAACAATGCCAACATCATCACACGCTTCGGGCGTGGGTGGCAGCTCCGGCACAAAACAGCGATAGCAAGGTGCATCCGGATAGATCCCCGAGCCAAAAACGGCGACCTGTCCATTCCATCGTGCCGCGGCACCAGACACCAGGTATCGCCGCGAATTATGGGCAAGGTCATTCAGGATGAAACGGGTTTCAAAATTATCAGTTGCGTCAATGAGTATATCGCCGACTGGCTGCGATGCTGCATCCAGCCGTTTGGCCAGCGATGTTACTGATAATGAGCCATCCAAAGCCAGCAGGCGCTGTTTGAGACAATCGGCTTTCAGCCGACCAATATCTGACTGCTGAAACTGTATCTGGCGTTGAAGGTTCGATAAATCGACAACATCATCATCCCAAACTTCAATCTCGCCGACACCCGCAGCCGCAAGGTAGAGCCCGCAAATACCACCAAGCGCGCCGGCACCGATTATCGATACCCGCGCTGCCTGCAGTTTCTGCAGACCGGGACCGCCTATCTCTTTCAAGAGGATGTGCCGTTTGTGCCGTTCGAGATCGATATCGGAAGAAGCCATGAACTGATCTAATCCATATTCTTGCCAATGACGAGAGCCCCTCTCCGACGCTGGATCGGTCCCGCTCGACACAGCAGCCCGGCAGGCCGCCGCAGCATCGCTCTGATAATTAATTCGAACCGGCCACCCCCTATATCAGACGGGACTCCTGACCGCCGCCGGAAGACCCAAAACGCCTCTCGCCTGCACTCTAAAATCCGATTATGCATGCAGGGATGTCCGACTCATATGAAATCACAACGGCAAATCCCGATCTGATCTATGAACGCGCCACCGACCTGGTGGCAAAAGGTGCTGGAGCTCAGGGCAACCTGTTTCTGACCGGTCGCGCCGGCACCGGCAAAACAACGATGCTCAGACGATTCATCGCCGAAGCCGGCGACAGTGCAATTGTACTGGCGCCAACCGGCGTTGCGGCAATGAATGCGGGGGGACAGACCCTGCACTCCTTTTTCAAATTCCCGCCCCGGCTTATCGAACCACAGGACGCTAAACGCCTCCGCACGGCACGCCTGATGAAAACCGCAAAAACACTTATCATCGACGAGGTCTCTATGGTCAGGGCCGATATGCTTGATGCTATTGACCGGTCATTAAAACTGAACCGCGGTTCGAAACGTCCTTTTGGCGGTATCCGTATGATACTGGCCGGCGATCTGCACCAATTGCCGCCGGTTATCCGGGGTGAGGAAATCGAGATCATGCAGGAGCGCTATGGCGGCGGCTATTTTTTTAATGCTCCAGCCTTTCACGAGGCGGAGTTCTCACTACTCGCTCTCAAACATGTTTTCAGACAATCCGATCCGCGTTTTATCAGCCTGCTGGGATCATTGCGGCAGGGACGCGTGACAAGCTTCGAACAGGAATTACTCAACTCGCTTGTCTCGCAGCGTTCTGCAGTCGAAGCCAGTCAGACCCATATCGTTCTCACGCCGAACAATGCCAATGCTTACCGGATCAATCAGGCACGGCTGGACGAATTAGCCGGCGCTGAAAAGGTTTTCTCGGCAAAAGTGCATGGCACATTCGAGGAGAAATCATTCCCGACGGATGGCGATCTCGCGCTCAAAATCGGCGCCCGCGTCATGCTTATCAAGAATGATCCCGAAGGCCGCTGGGTGAATGGCTCGCTTGCCAGTGTGGTCGATTACAATTCAGGCAATGTGATCGTCGAATTGAATGGACGCCATTATGAAATAGAGCCGGCAGCCTGGGAAAAATACCGATACTCACTCGATACAAAAACCAACAAAATCGGCCGCGAAATCGTCGGCACGTTCAAGCAGGTTCCTTTGCGCCTGGCCTATGCCGTTACGATTCACAAAGCTCAGGGCCTGACACTCGATAAGGTCTTCATCGATTTTGATAGCGGCATGTTCGCACATGGACAGGCCTATGTTGCCTTTTCCCGTGCGAGCTCTCTCGACGGGCTGGAAATTTCACGCCCCCTTCGTCCGCGGGATCTTGTGATCGACCGCAGCGCCTTTGACTTTGGCGCCTTAGACACCATCGAAGAAAACGAGTCCTATCTGCTGGCCCAGTTTGCAAAAACGGATGACACGCTGGTTTAATATCCGGGTCTGGACCAGACCACATATGGATTTCAGGGATAATGATGTCCGGCCTCACCCCACACAAACCAGCCCGCGAGCCAATTGGTAAACGCCTCTTGACTGGCGGCTTCCGGACCCGGCAAACGTCCCGTATTACGCTGCTGCCGCGAGGAATGTCGAGAAGCCGTTAAAGCTGGTAATGTTTGCCGGCGCAGGCCTTGAGGTAAGCGATTTTAACGAACCCGCGACACGAATGAGCGCCGCTGGACATGCCAGCCGGCGGTTTCCGCCTGCCTGTATCGAAGGATCATTACCAGCGTGCGATCAACTCACCCTATTCGATCTCGCCAAAGACGTCGCCCTGATCTATCCGGACGCGACAGCCAACAGCCTTGTGCTTATTGATCATGCGTTCGCAGATCGCGTTGTCAGAGCCAGCGCCGCCCGGTGTCCAGAGCAACCCGCCGGGGCATTTTTTTACCGCAGGCGGCAGACGCCCCGCCCCCACATGAGCGAGCGCCGCGCTCGCCAACGCCTTCAATACGACCCAAGATCTCGGTCACCGACGTCGCACCATCAGGCTCGCCTTTTTTGCCGAGCAAAGGCCATTCCGGATTATTGGAGTTGCGGATAACCAAATCGACCGGCGCATCGACAAGGTACAACTGAGAAAACTCACCAATTGACAGCTGGTGTCCAGCCGGTGAGACAGCGATGCTGGTGATCGCCGGACAACAGGCCACAACCGCACCATTTCAGGATACCGCCAATTTACCGGAACAGGATTTTGGTCATCGCCTCACAGCAATCCGTCCACAAAATGCCGAACCGGAGATCCCCCCGACAGGGGCGCGCATCATATTGAAACCTGGCTTGATCAGCGCCTCGGTTTATTTTTGAAAAGCGGTAGGACTTGATTGACGCGCAGAGCCTCTAAATTAGTTGGCCCAACCATCATAATGCCCTGCATGACCAGGTCGCCGCGCAGCGGCGACGAGCAAAAGTCGCGCCGCTAATCATGACGGCTAGAGCTTGCCCGGCTAGCCGACGCCTATCGCCCCGTGCTGCCAAACCCGCCGGCGCCACGCTCAGTCTCGGGCAATTCGGCAACCTCTTGCCAAATCATACGGCTGACCGCCGCCAACACAATTTGGCCGATGCGTTCACCACGCGCGATAACGAAATCCTGATCGCCATGATTGATCAGGATCACTTTCAACTCGCCACGATAGTCACTGTCGATCGTGCCTGGCGAATTCAAACAGGTTATGCCGTGCTTTGCCGCCAAACCCGAACGCGGCCGCATCTGGATCTCATATCCCTGCGGTATCGCCACACTTAGCCCGGTTGGCACCATGGCCCGCTCCCCGGGCTTAAGTGTCACTGGCTTACCGTCTTCAACTGCGGCACGCACATCCATACCGGCAGCACCAAGAGTTTCATAGGCCGGCACTTGCAGACCCTGAAAATGCGGCAAAACCGCAACAGAAACAGCGATAGAACTCATCCGTCTAGAGGAACGGAGTCGGTGACTGACGTCAAGCCGGCCGGGACACTATGACGTCGCTTTTCCGCGCGAGAAATGATCCGCAATACGACCGCTCAATTTTGCAGCAACCTCGATTTTACTCATCCGGTCCCAGGCATCCACGCCGGCTTCGCTGATCAGTGTAATCTGATTGTTTGCCCCGCCCATAATATCACCAGACACATCATTCGCCGCAATCCAGTCGCATTTTTTCCGGCGCCTTTTATCGCTTGCAAGCCCCTCGACATCATGCGTTTCGGCCGCAAAGCCGATGACCAGCTGCGGGCGACCAGCCTGTCGACCTGCAATCGTGGCGAGAATATCAGGGTTCTGCGTGAGCGCCATAGTCTGGTCCGGGGCGGCATTCTCGCCTTTGAGTTTGAGTTTTTTGTCGGAGACAGTTGCAGGACGCCAGTCCGCGACAGCCGCGACCGAAACAAATACATCAATATCGTCAGCGGCGTCACAGGCCGCCAGCATCTCGCAGGCTGACTCGACCAATATACGCTCAACACCAGGCGGGGTATCAAGCGCTACAGGTCCCGATACAAGCGTGACTTTTGCCCCGTCGGAGTCGTTGGCTCGGCGGCCAGTGCAGTCCAGATCATTCCGGAGATCGCTAAACAGGCTGCCGAACTAACGGTCTTCCAGCGCAGCCCGAACTGGGTCGTTCCGCGCCGCGACGTGGCGGTATCGGCGGAAGAGTCGGCACTGGTCATGTCCAATCCCGAAATCGCGGCCAAGCTCGGCGCCATGAACCGGCAGTTGATCTACGAAAATGCCGACTATTTTTTCTGGCAGGTATTTGAATGGACCGACGTCGCGCGGCAGGCTTACACTAAAATCGCGACGACACATTTGAATTCGCAAATTGCCGACCCTGAACTGCGCGCGAAGTTAACCCCGGATTATCCGATCGGGTGCCGGCGTATCCTGATTTCCGATGATTATTTTCCAGCCCTCGAGCGCGAAAATGTTACGCTTGAGAATACCCCAATCAAGGCGATGACCAAGACCGGTATCGTGACAGACGACGGACGCGACCATGCGCTTGATATTATTGTCTATGCCACTGGTTTCGAGACGACGGGCTGGCGCTGGTCAACCGAGATTATCGGTCGGGACGGTGCCAGTCTTGCGGAAGCCTGGTCGGACGGGCCGGAGGCGTATCTGGGTATTACGGTGACGGAGTTTCCAAATTTCTTCATTCTGTACGGGCCGAATACAAATCTCGGCCATAATGCCATTACCTTCATGCTGGAAAAGCAGGTTGATTACATGATTTCGGCGCTTGCAGTGATGACTGACGAGAAACTGACCGCAATTGCGCCGACCCGTGCAGCCCAGGATGCATTTAATGCCGACTTGCAGGCAAACCTTTCGAAAACAGTATGGTCGGATCCTTCCTGTAATAGCTGGTATAAAACCGCGACCGGCCGAATTACGCAAAATTGGGGGTCTCATACACGCGCATATGCGCAAGCCGTATCGAATATTTGCATCGATGATTATGATACGCTGCGCTGATTGATAATGATAGTGCGTCGCAGTATCATAGACAGTTGTTTTTATTGAATTTTTCTTGCTTTTCTTATTTATTCGGCTATATCGGGTCTAAATGATCGCTAAGGAGATGGCATATGAAAGCAGACCCAAAAGTCGTGGAGTACCTAAACAAGGCACTGAAGAATGAGCTGACAGCCATTAATCAGTATTTCCTGCATGCGCGCATGCTGAAAGATTGGGGTGTTAGCAAGCTTGCAGCCTATGAGCACAAGGAATCCATTGAAGAGATGGAGCATGCCGACTGGTTGATTGAGCGTATCTTATTTCTCGAAGGACTGCCTAATTTGCAGGACCTCGGCAAACTAAGAATTGGCGAAACCGTTGAGGAAATCCTCAATTGTGATTTGCAGCTTGAGCATGATGCGATTCCTTTGCTGCGTGATGCGATGGAATATTGCGAAAGCGTTCGCGATTATGTCAGTCGCGACCTGTTCGGCAAGATTCTGCATAATGAAGAAGAGCATCTTGATTATATCGAGACCCAGTTCGACCTGATCAGCCGCATTGGCATTCAGAACTATACACAGCTCCAGTCCGAGGCGAACGGCTAGGGTCTTGCCGGCTTGCCTGAATTGACCCAAGGCGATTAATCAAAAGGCCGATAATGGTGTGATGCCATATCGGCCTTTTTTGTATCGATTTCGGTCTTTGCCCCCCATTGGACGGGATATAAGCGGTGTTAGATACCGGCCCGTTTCAGCAGGCGGTCAAAGCCTTGCCAGAACGCAGCCCTTTTATCGGGTTTCTCCATCAGAATTTCATGCATGGCGCCTTCAACCGTGATATGTTCGCAATCCGGAAGATGTGTTGCCACGAGATTATGCGAGGTATTATCGACCAGCTTCTCGTCGGCAGCGGTTGCGACAAAGACCGGTATATCGACGTTCGCCAGGGTCTGCGGATGTGTTATTTTTGCGAGGACATTGAGTGACGCCGTGGCCCAGCCCCATGTTGGCGGTCCGAGCTTGAGGTCCGGATTGGCCGTTTTGAGGTCGTGGTCAAGCTGCCAATGTGCCCGATCATAGGTGACATGATTGTCTTCAAAGGTTTCATCCGGGCCGGGTGGACGGAAAAACTGATCGCCGCGGCCGATCCAGAACATTGCGCGGGCAATAAACCGCGCTGCAGCGCCAAAAGGCAGCCCCCACATTGGCGCACAGAATGCCGCCGCGTTTATTTTCAACGTCTGGTTACAAATCGCGGCAAGCGATATTGCCCCGCCCATGGAGTGAGCGAGCGAGACAAATGGCTGTGGCATATCTCCGGCGCTTCTCAGTCCGAGCGCCATCGCGCCTGTATAGGTATCAAAACTGTCAACATGTCCCTTCAAGCGATTGTCGAGCAGGCGCTCGGACAAACCCTGACCCGGCCAGTCATAAATCAAAACCGCGAAACCGCGATCCTGGAGTTCGCGCGCCACTTCGTAATATTTCTCGATATATTCGGACCGCCCCGGACATACCAGAACCGTCCCTCTTGGTGTGCTCGCAGTCGATGGCGCCTTGCACGCGCGCAATTTCAGATTGCGTGGGCCACGATACCAGAAAATTTCATGGCCTTCGGGGGGTGGATTGTCGGCCGGATCGACGGATTTAGGTCGTATGCTGTCTGTCATTTTCAGGAGCGTATATGCAAAACCCCAACCCGCCAAGAACGGGTTGGGGTTGAACGGGTATGAGTATGGACAGGGTCTAGGAGAACTTGCTCATCAGCCCTTGCAACTGCATGGCGACCGACATGTCACCCATGACTTTGAGCTTGCCTTGCATAAAGGCCATTGTCGGGTCCATTTGGCCGGCTGCGAGCTTCTGGAAATCGTCCCAGTCAACTTTGACGGTGGCATCAGCGTCGGCATCATCATTGCTTACGACCCCTGCGCCGCCATCGATAAACAGTTTGCCGGCATCGCCGAAATCAAACTTTACCTTCTTGTTGAAATCACCGCCGGCCGATACGGCTTCCGATGCTTTTGCTGTGAGTTCAGCTAGATCCATTTTTGTCTCCCAATTTAAAAGATGAACTGATAAAGCAGGCCCCGGTATCTGAGGCAAGCCATAAGATTGTAACGAGCAGGAGCGCCTATCGGATCCGGCCGCTGCCGCCGGATGCCTGCCTGCCATTGCAATCCCGCTATGGGCGGGGTGCTAGCCGTCCGCTTCGCACTATGCTTGCGGGGCTTTGGTTTTCAGGGCGAGAGCATGCAGCTCTCCGCCCATCTTGCCTTTCAATGCAGCATAGACCATCTGATGTTGCGCAATCCGGGTTTTGCCCCGAAAGTCTTCGCTAATAATCTCCGCCTGCCAATGATCATTATCGCCGGCCAGATCAGTCAGGGTTATGTCCGCGTCCGGAAATGCGTCGCTAAGCAGACCTTCCAGCGTGTCTCGACTCATGCTCATCAGGCGGGTTCCGGTTTGCCGTCAAATGATCCGCCAAGGTCCTTGCGGCGTTTGCCGGTAACCGGCACGGCCGACGGTGTGCCAGTGCTGGAATCATTATCGTCAGGGCGTAATGGCGGTTTGCCATCCATCATCCGTCTGATGTCATCACCCGTCAGTGTTTCATACTCCAGCAAGCCTTCGGCGATCATGGTCCACTGGTCACGGAACTCAGACATGATTGAGCGGGCATCGTCCATACCGGTCTGAATCAGCTGTCGGACTTCCTCCTCGATTTTCTGGGATGTCTCTTCCGACACTGATGATGATTGCATGAGCTGTTGACCCAGGAAAACCTGGCCCTGATCATCGGCATAATCGACCGGACCGACGGCATCCGATAGGCCCCAGCGGGTCACCATGGCACGCGCCAGTCGGGTTGCCTGTTGAATATCCGAGGCAGCGCCGGCTGTGACAGCATCACTGCCGAATTTTTCTTCTTCGGCGACCCGTCCACCCATCATAATCGCCAGCCTTGATGTCATTTCGATGCGACTCATCGACATTTTATCGTCTTCGGGAAGCTGCATAACCATACCAAGTGCGCGGCCACGGGGAATGATTGTGGCTTTGTGAACCGGATCCGCCTTCGGCACTTTCAGGGCGACAATTGCGTGACCCGCCTCATGCCATGCGGTGAGCTCTTTCTCTTCCTGCGACATGACCATCGAGCGCCGCTCCGGGCCCATCAATACTTTGTCCTTCGCATCCTCAAACTCTCGCATTGATACGACGCGGCAGCCGCGTCTGGCGGCAAGCAAAGCCGCTTCATTTACCAGATTGGCAAGATCAGCGCCCGAGAATCCCGGTGTGCCGCGGGCAATAATTTTCGTATCGACATCTTTTGCTAGCGGAACGTTGCGAATGTGAACGCGCAGGATCTTCTCCCGCCCGATGACATCGGGGTTCCCAACGGTCACCTGGCGGTCAAACCGGCCTGGCCGTAACAGCGCCGGGTCGAGAACGTCCGGGCGGTTGGTTGCGGCAACGATGATAATACCCTCATTGGCCTCGAACCCGTCCATTTCGACGAGTAGCTGGTTCAGGGTTTGCTCGCGTTCGTCATTTCCGCCGCCGAGGCCAGCACCGCGTGAGCGCCCGACCGCATCGATTTCGTCGATGAAGATGATGCAGGGCGCGTTCCGCTTGGCTTGCTCGAACATATCCCTGACCCGGGATGCGCCGACACCAACAAACATTTCGACAAAATCCGAACCGGAAATTGTGAAGAAAGGCACGCCGGCTTCGCCGGCAATGGCGCGCGCGAGCAGGGTTTTACCTGTTCCTGGAGGCCCGACAAGCAGGGCACCCTTTGGTATCTTGCCGCCGAGTCTCTGGAATTTTGCCGGATTTTTAAGAAAATCGACGACTTCTTCCAATTCTTCTTTCGCTTCTTCGATACCGGCGACATCGTCAAATGTTACACGCCCCTGTTTTTCGGTGAGAAGACGGGCGCGTGATTTGCCGAAGCTCATTGCGCCACGCCCGCCGCCGCCGCCCTGCATCTGACGCATGAAGAAAAACAGGATACCGACGATCAGGATAATCGGCAGCAAGCTCATGAACAGACCGCCAAAGCTGAAGCCATTATCAGGATCATCAACCACTGACGGTACGCCATATTCGATCATTTTGTCGCGGACCGCACCGAGGTCTTGTCCCTTCTGGGCGTAGAATCTCTCATTTGTCGTGGTTGTCCCACTGACCCGGGTGGGCGTGATTGTAATCTCCGAAATTTCCCCTCTTCGGGCCATTTCGTAGACTTGGGAAATATCATATTTTGCTGCGCCGGACTGGCCGGGATTATTCTGCATAATAGCCAGAAGGCCAAGCAGGAGCAGGCCAATCAGGGCCCATACAGCGAAGTTCCTATTGTTCATTTGCTCGTCCAAACTCTTCTATAGGACCAATATAGGGTAGTGTGGTCGCGAAAACGACTCAAATCATGCCATCCTGCGGCAATTATATCCGGATTGGATGCAAATTGAACAATCTGCCATTCCTGCTGATATCGCAGACCAGCCTTATAAGCTGAATGGTTTGTCAGACTGGCGGCTCGTTTTGCCTTTTAAGCTCGGCGCACCAAGTGCTTCGCGCCGGCGCTCGGCGGCCGATTTGCGGATGCTTTCACTGCGTAATTGTCCGCACGCAGCAAAGATGTCGCGCCCGCGCGGTGTCCTTATCGGACTTGGATAACCGGCGCGCTTAACGATATCGGCGAATTTCTCAATGGTTCCCCAGTCGGAGCATTCATAGGGGCTGTCCGGCCATGGGTTGAACGGGATCAGATTGATCTTTGCCGGCACACCTTTCAAAAGTTTGACCAGATCCCGCGCTTCCGCTGCGCTATCATTAACCCCCTTGAGCATGACATATTCGAACGTCACGCGACGGGCATTGCTTAAATCCGGATAGGCGCGAATGGCTTCGAACAGATTTTGCAGATCATATTTCTTGTTGATCGGGACAATCTCGTTGCGCAAATCATCACGCACGGCGTGCAGGGAGATGGCCAGCATTGCGCCGGTTCGGGCGCCAAGTTCGGGTATTTTGTCCGCAACCCCGGCCGTCGAGACGGTAATTCGCCGCCGGCCGATCGACATGCCCTCACCATCGGACATGGTATCGATCGCTTCGGCAACATTATCGAGATTGTAAAGCGGTTCACCCATGCCCATGAAGACGATGTTGGATAAAGCGCGGCCATGCACGGTTGCAGGCCATTCGTCGAGTGCGTCGCGGGCGATCAGAACTTGGCTGACGATTTCTTGCGCAGTTAAGTTGCGGACCAGTTTTTGCGTGCCAGTGTGGCAGAATTTGCAATTCAGGGTGCATCCGACCTGAGAGGATACGCACAG
>CBFHPC010000063.1:0-11684 GCA_965657655.1 Henriciella sp. | reverse complement strand
GAATGGTTGTGCGCCGCAAGGGGGCCGCGCAAGCGACCGTCGTGGCTTGCACCTTGCTGCCATATGAGCCGGAATTTGAAATGGGCCGTACCTTGTCCGAAAGTCGGCAGGCTGTTTCGCTGAACCATGCATTCTGTGCCAGTTTCTGTGTTCTGGGTGGCGGCAGTTGTTCGGCTTAGTGATCGTCGTCGCCAAGCGCTGTCTTGAGACCTGAATAACGTGGTTGGTCGACTTTGATCTGATTAATGGCAGCGGTTTTCAAATGGGTCATGAGGTCACTATTGGCAGCCGTGATCTGCCCGTCGCGAATACGATCGCATAGAATCCGATTGAGCTCTGCAAGCTCGTGCTGATCCTCAATTTTCAGCAAGGCTTGCAACTGTTCGATTTCGCGGCGGTCATTTTCAGGCCGTGCGCTAAGGTCTCGCACTATGATATCAACAACATTGGAGGCCACTTTAGCGTGGAACGCCGCATGGCCTGTAAGGTTGGGGGCGGCCGTATGATTGATGAAATTCTTAACCGCTTTTAGTAATTCGATTACACTTGGCTGATCATGCATTGGCGCGTTCCAACAGGTTTATAAGATCGATCTCAGTTTCAGATACGCGCCGCCCGATTGCCGCCCGCTCGACGCTTTCGTCACTACCGGAGCGAAAAGCCTCGTACATAATCAGGCACATAATGCCCCACTTCCAGATGCCAAGCGCTTCCCACCAGTCGATATCTTCTGGCTTAAGGTTAAGACCGCTGCGTCGATTATAGGCCTCGAGCATCGGTTCTATCGTGCCGAATCCGCCGACCCGATTCTCGGTCTGTCCAAATCGCCAGGAATTGACACAGATCCAGCCGAGATCCTCTCTGGGATCGCCAATGTGCGCGAGTTCCCAGTCAAGTACAGCCGCGAGCCCCGCTGACTGGACCATCAGGTTTCCGAGCCGGAAGTCGCCATGCACCAGCACATCTGGCAATGGCTGTGGCGCTGTTTGCCGCAACCATTGCAGGGCCAGTTCGAATATTGGACGTGATACGCCAATGTCACGGTAAATGGCTTCGTACTGATCGATTTGTGCGAGGCCGCTCATCCGCGATATTCCCTCAAATTCGCCAGTATCGAGTGCATGTATTTTTGCCAGTTCTTCGCCGCACTGCCAGGATAAAGTCTTGCGCGCGGATGCAAATTCGGGGTCTCGTAATATTGGCCGGGCGATCGTTTCACCCTTGATATAATCCATGATGAAGCCCTCGCCGAGGCCGTCTTCTTCTTTTAGGGTGTAGAGCACCTTTGGAACTTTGATGCCGGCATTTGAGGCAGCTTCGACAATCGCTGCTTCGGTGCGCATGGTAATAGCGGTGGTATTACCCGACTTTGAAAGGCCTTTCGGGACACGCCTTAATATGAGCTGATGCGATCCGGCTGAAATCAGCCAGGTTTCTTGACTGGCACCACCTGATAATCTTCGAATATCGGCAATTTTCACCTCACTGTCAAAAATATGCCCTAATAGGCGTGCAATGCTTTTTTCGAAGTCTTTAGGATTATGCATAATCCTATTACTATCCTAGAGTTCTTTTAGGCCAAGTATGACTTAAGGTAAGTTAATGGAGATGTGCTCATGACGCAGCGGATGACGCCAGAAGAGATGTTGAACAAGCATGACAAGGAAACCAAAATTGGTTTGTTTGCCTGGTTGCGTGGCAGATTTTTCGCCGGCATGGTCATTGCTGCTCCTCTGGCTGCGACCTTCCTGATATTACAGTTTCTGATTACCTTTATCGACCGGCAGGTGAAGCCGCTCTTGCCGCAAATATTGCAGCCCGAGACATATACCGAATATGCCGTTCCTGGTTTCGGTCTACTGGTACTGGTTGTTGCGCTGACGGTGCTCGGGGCGATTACGGCAAATTTGGTCGGGCGATCGGTTTTGACGCTGACCGATCGTATTTTCAGCCGGATTCCGATTGTCAGAAATGTCTATGCCGCAATTAAGCAATTAACCGAAGTGCTTGCCAATAACCGGCAGGCAAGTTTTGAGCGCTGCGTTCTGGTAGAATATCCGAAAGATGGCTCATGGTGTATTGGCTTCGTATCGGCCGAAGCATCGGGCGAGCTTGGTGCTAAGCTCGGCGCTGGCATATTAGGGGTGTTTGTCCCGACATCACCGAATCCGACATCTGGATTTTTGTTGTATGTAAAGGCTGATCGCTGCATCGAACTTGAAATGTCGGTTGAAGACGGTGCCAAAATGATACTCACGGCCGGTCTGGTTGTACCTGATTTTAGTGGTGACGTAACAACGCTGCCGGGCTTCGGGAGTACGTCCGGCATTGTCGATCAAAGCACCGTTCAATCAGTCGCCGAACCGGAAGTCGGGGCTAAGGAGCTGGCTGAGTAAGGCCAGCGCGTCGGCGCGTTCGGCAGTCATTTCGGACGAAGTTCGAATGGCATATTCGGCATCCTTTCTGGCAATATCGATCAGATCAGACTGTTCGGGAAGCTGTAGGATCCGATAGTCAATCGCGCCTGATTGGCGCCGTCCGAGAATGTCTCCACTGCCGCGTAGACGAAAATCGGCTTCGGCGATTTCAAATCCGTCTTCGGTTTTGCGTAATGTGTCGAGGCGCTCGCGCGCGGTGTCGGTGAGCGGGGAGCGATACAGTAATAAGCAGAAACTTTCCTTGCTGCCCCTGCCAACGCGTCCCCTCAGCTGGTGCAGCTGTGCGAGACCGAACCCTTCAGCACGTTCGATCACCATAATTGTAGCTTCTGGGACATCGACGCCGACTTCGATTACGGTTGTGGCGACTAATAATTTGCGCTGTCCGGTGCGAAATTGCTCGAGTGCCTGGTCCTTTTCATCAGCCTTCAAACGGCCGTGCACGACTGCCACCTCAACGCCAAGTTGTTCGCTGAGAATGGCAGCGCGGCTTACTGCAGAGCTTCCATCGGCCTCATCGCTGTCAACTCTCGGACAGACCCAGAAGGCACGTTCGCCACGCTGTAGGGCGCGTCCGATTGCGGTGATGACCTTATCGATGCGTTCAACCGGGATAGCCCGTGTATCGATGGGAAGGCGTCCGACGGGTTTCTCGTTGAGGATGGATACGTCAAGATCCCCGTGAATTGACTGGGCTAGCGTTCGCGGTATTGGCGTCGCACTCATCACCAGCATATGCGGTGCCTTGCCTTTGCTGCGGAGACGAAGCCGGTCAGCGACACCAAACCGGTGCTGTTCGTCGACGATAACAAGTCCGAGGTTCCGGAATTTAACCTGTTCCTGGAACAGGGCATGGGTGCCGGCGACAATGTCGATAGAGCCGTCGGCCAGACCCAGCAGGGTGCCTTCACGCTTCTTGCCTTTATCTCTTCCGGTCAAAGCGGCGACGTTGAAGCCATTTGGGGCCAGCAACTGGTTTAGAGTTTCATATTGCTGTCTGGCCAGTACTTCGGTCGGCGCCATAAATGCTGTCTGGAAGCCGCCTGATGCGGCCTGCGCTGCCGCAAAGGCGCCGACCAGGGTCTTTCCCGATCCGACATCGCCTTGCAGCATGCGGTGCATCGGATGCGTCTGGTCGAGGTCGGCGGTGATATCCTTCGTAGCGATGATCTGGGCCTGTGTCGGCCGATAGGGCAGCGATTTTACGAGCGCATTCAAGGCATCGGGCGCTGGCGATATCCGTGAGGCAGATTCTGACATTCGGCTGGCGCGCGCGCGCGCGAAACTCAATTCCCGTGCCAGCGCCTCATCATAGGCAAGGCGGTCGCTGGCGCACTTAAACATTGCTTCGTCATAGGCCATCGGTCTGTGCAGCATGGCAAGCGCGGATTTAAAGGCCGGCCAGTTGCGCACAGTCATGAGATTCGTGTCGATCCATTCCGGCAGATCATCGGGTATCATGTCATGGGCAGCCAGTATTGCGGCATGTACACGTTTATTCGTTAGCCCGGCTGTCAGCCGGTAGACGGGTTCGACCAGTGGCGGGGTCTGTCCGCTTTTCGGGTCGGTAACATAATCGGGGTGTGTGATCTGGCGCCCGCCTCGAAAGGCTTCGATACGCCCTGACACAATCCGCTCCTGGTCCAGTGGGAACTGGTTTTGAAGCCATTTCTTGTCGGCGCGGAAATAAACCAGCTTAATTTGGTCTTCGCCGTCTGATAGTTCGACCTGAGCCGGCGAGCGGTCATTGAAAGGCAGTTTAACCTGGCTGACCACGCCGCGTAGGGTTGCAAGTTCGTCAGTTAAGGCATCGCTAAAGCGGGCAACCGGTCGACGGTCGAGCCAGCGTTCGGGCAGGTGCAAAAGCATATCCCAGACCGTTTCGCCACCCACAAGATGTTCGAACATGGGTTTTAGTTTCGGGCCGATGCCGGTAATGGCATCGATCGGTCGATAGAGTGGGAAGAGGCGTTCGTCGCGCATGGTTCTGCTTTAGCACCTGCAGTGATAGAGGCAATTGTTCACGCTTGCTCTATGCTTTGGCTCGGCGAGGACTACATCTAAACGAGGAGGCCCAATATGGATCAAGCTGAGCGTCGAAAACTGAAATTCCGGGCCTGGCGCCGTGGGTTCCGTGAAATGGATCTTTTAATGGGATCTTTCGCGGATGCACATATTGATGACATGAGCGACGCCGATTTGGCTGAGTTTGAGCGCTTATTGGCGACCCCGGACTGGGAAGTCTTCGCCTGGCTGGTGGGACAAAAACCCGTGCCAGATAATTATAAAAGTCCGCTTCTGGACCAGATATTGTCATTTCGCTATGAGGCGCATTCGGGTTAAGCCCCCTTTACGAGCAAGATCTAGGCCCCTCAGAGTATCAGGACTGACATATGACTTATCCCGAACGGTTGAGCCGTTTAGCGGCGCCGGCGACTGTTTATGGGGCGCCGTTCGGTCTCGATATAAAGGCGCTTGGCGAGACCGTTCTGGCGCAGAAAAAACTCGGCTTATACGTCGCAAGAGATGATAAGGCGGCCGCGGCTGCAGAGAAAATATCAGAATTCATGTTTCCGGCTTTGTCCTGCATAAGGCTGCCAGGCTGGGATACATTACCCTATGATCGAATTAGTCCGGCGCCGGCGATTGCGGCCGCCCGGTGTGCCGGTCTTGCGCAACTGGCAATGCGGACCGGCAACCATTCGCCCTGTCTGGTGATAACAACCGCCAGTGCTGTTCTTCAGCGCGTGCCGCCTGTTGAGACAATGCGGGCCTCCAGCCTCAGTCTGGGCGTATCGGAGCGTATCGCTCAGGCTGCGCTGACCGATTATCTCGGTATTAATGGTTATGTCCGGACGCCGTCTGTCAGCGAGAAGGGCGAATACTCCATTCGCGGTGGCAAGGTCGACCTGTTCCCGCCGAATTCAAACAATCCTGTTCGACTCGATCTGTTCGGCGATGAAATTGAGACAATCAAATCGTTTGATCCGGAAACCCAGTTATCAACCGGAACACTCAAACGCGTCGATCTATATCCAGTTAGCGAAATTCTCCTGAATGAACGCTCTTTGAGCGGTTTTCGCGAGCGCTATCTTGCCGAATTGGGTTCACCGGCCGGTGACCCGATGTACGAAGCCGTCAGAGCAGAGATCCGGCGGCAAGGCGTCGAGAGCTGGCTGCCGCTATTCCATGATCATCTTGAGACGGTGTTCGACTATATTGGCGGTGATGCCTTGATCGGTTTCGGCTATCAGGCGCCGGAAGCTATCAAAGAACGCCTGACACAGGCGCAGGACTATTATGAGGCCCGAATTGAGGCGGCCGGGACCACACGTGCAGCAAAAGTTTTAAAGCCTGCTGCGCTGTACCTGACCGAAGCGGATCTTGATACCAGCCTCGCGACGCGGCCGGTTGCAAGGTTCAATCCGTCCCAAGATAATGGGGCATTGAGCCTTAATGGTGTCGCCGGCCGAAATTTTGCGCCTGAACGCCAGGACAATGAGATCAATATTTTTGCTGTTGCGGCCGAATATGCTGCTGCGCTCAGGCAACGCGATAGAACGGTTGTTTTTGCGGCATGGACCGATGGCTCGGCAGAGCGGCTGGTCGGGGTTCTTCGTGACCACGGGCTCAAGCACATCGATCGGGTTTACTCGCTCGAAGCGGCCAGAGAAAGCGGATTGGCCATTAGCGAATTACCGCTTGAATCGGGCTTCGAAACTGATGACCTCGTGGTGATTGCAGAGCCGGACGTTCTTGGCGACCGGCTGGCTGCACCGCGGCGCAAGCGAAAAGCGGCTAATTTTATCACCGAAGCCAGCTCGCTAAACCCCGGCGATCTTGTCGTACATGTCGATCACGGGGTCGGACGTTATGAGGGTTTAAGGACACTTGATCTCGCTGGCGCAGCGCATGATTGTCTGGAATTGGGTTACGCCAAAGGCGATAAGATTTTTCTGCCGGTTGAGAATATCGATTTGATTAGCCGGTATGGTAGTGAAGAGGCCGATACCGCTATCGATTTGCTGGGCGGGGTTGGCTGGCAGACCCGCAAGGCAAAAGCGAAGAAGCGAATTCTCGAAATGGCGGCCGAGCTTATGGCTATCGCAGCGGCGCGAGCCCTTAAAAGTGCGGAGCCGGTTCAGGCCGGAGACGGACTGTATGAAGAGTTCGCGGCGAAGTTTCCGCATGATGAAACCGATGATCAGCTCAACGCGATTGAGGATGTTCTAGGGGATCTTTGTTCAGGCCAGCCAATGGACCGTCTTGTCTGCGGTGATGTCGGATTCGGCAAAACCGAAGTCGCCATGCGTGCCGCCTTTGTGGCAGCGATGGCCGGCAAACAGGTCGCAGTTATTGCGCCCACAACCCTGTTGGCTCGTCAGCACTTCACCTCATTCCATAGCCGATTCGCCGGTTTGCCTTTGAACGTCAAACATCTGTCCCGGTTTGTCGGGCCAAAAGAAGCTGCAGCTACGCGGGAGGGTCTGGCTGCAGGCACGGTCGACCTCGTTATTGGTACGCATGCCTTGCTGGCTCAGAGTATTAATTTTAAGCGGCTAGCCCTGTTGATTGTTGATGAAGAACAGCGTTTCGGCGTTAAGCATAAGGAACGAATGAAAGAGCTAAAGGCTGACGTTCATGTGCTGACCCTCTCGGCGACCCCGATACCGAGAACGCTGCAAATGGCGCTGACCGGCATTCGTGATTTGTCGATTATTGCAACACCGCCGGTCGACCGGCTAGCGGTCCGGACATACATCACCGAATTTGATGCTGTAACCATCCGGGAAGCCCTATTGCGCGAGAAATATCGTGGCGGGCAGAGCTATTTTGTGGCGCCCCGGATTGCCGACCTCGACTATCTAGAGGACTTCTTGCGCGCGAATGTTCCGGAGGTGAAATTCTGCGTGGCGCATGGTCAGATGCCGGCCGGCGAACTCGAGGATTTGATGACGGCATTTTATGATGGTGTATATGATGTTCTGCTGTCTACGACGATCGTCGAAAGCGGTCTGGATAGTCCGCGCGCCAATACGCTCATTATTCATAAAGCAGACCGTTTCGGGCTGGCCCAATTGTACCAGTTACGAGGGCGGGTTGGTCGCTCCAAACTGCGCGCCTATGCCTATTTGACGACACCGGCTGATCGGTCGATCTCGACCACAGCAGAACGGCGGTTACGCGTGCTGCAGTCTCTCGACAGTCTTGGTGCCGGATTCCAGCTTGCCAGTCACGACCTTGATATGCGCGGTGGCGGAAATTTGCTGGGAGACCAGCAATCGGGCCATGTGCGCGAGGTTGGTGTCGAATTGTATCAATCCATGCTCGAGGACGCCGTTAAAGCACTTCAATCGGGGGCGTCGGGAAGTGATGTCGTGGCGGATGACTGGTCACCGCAGATTAATTTGGGTGTGTCGGTGTTGATACCCGAGACCTATGTTGAAGATCTCGGGGTGCGACTTGGTCTGTATCGTCGTTTGGCAGAGACCGATACAGAGCAGGCGCGGGAGGCGTTTGCCGCAGAGCTGATTGACCGGTTTGGCCCGCTTCCGGATTCGACCCGGCAATTGCTCGATGTCACCGCGATTAAGGGACGTTGTAAGGCGCTGGGTATAAACAAGCTCGATGTCGGGCCAAAGGCGGCAGTTCTGACGTTCCGGACTGATACAATTATCGAACCAGCGGAGTTGATGCGGTTGGTTAGATCACGTCCGGCCCAGATGCGCCTGAGACCGGACAGCAAATTGGTCGTACAGGGGTTGGCTAACAAGCCTGATCTTAGAATTAATGCGATAAAGGGGTTGCTGCGAGAGCTCGAAGGCATGGTGCCCGCGCAAGCTTAATTGTGGACGACGCTAGGTGATATCTTTCTTTTGTCTCAAACTGACTTACTCCTCAGAGAATAAGGTTAAGGGTATAGAAATGATAGGATCAGATGATGGCTAATGGACCGCTGAAGGGTTATAGATTTGTCGAGTTTGCAGGTATCGGACCAGGTCCTTTCTGCGGCATGCTGCTGAGCGATCTCGGCGCGGATATTGTTCGGATCGATCGTGCCGGTAGCGCGCGACCCGGTCGACCAGAGGATGTAACAGGCCGGGGCAGGCGCTCAATTGCGCTCGATCTTAAATCTGCTGATGATATTGAACTCGCGCTGCGGCTTATCGAAAAGTCGGATGGGTTGATTGAGGGATTTCGTCCCGGCGTGATGGAACGATTAGGGCTTGGGCCAGATGTCGCGCTCAGCCGGAACCCCAACCTTGTCTACGGACGCATGACAGGTTGGGGGCAATTTGGCAGCCTGGCTCATTCAGCCGGTCATGATCTGAATTACATCGCCCTGACGGGTGCATTACATGCAATGGGCGACGGCGATGGCCGTCCGCGTCCACCTTTAAATCTGGTTGGCGATTATGGTGGCGGCGCGCTTTACCTCGCCTTCGGTTTGCTGGCCGGCGTGCTGCATGTCCGTAATGGCGGGACCGGGCAGGTGATCGACTGTGCGATGACAGATGGTGCGGCCTCCCTGTCGGCAATGTTTTATGGCATGAAGGCCATGGGCATCTGGACAGATGAGCGTGAAGCCAATCTGCTCGATGGCGGGGCGCATTTTTATGACACTTATGAGTGTGCTGACGGGAAATGGGTCTCTATCGGCTCGATAGAACCACAATTCTACGCTTTGTTGCTTGAAAAAGCTGGTCTGAGCGACCCGGATTTTTCAGCCCAGATGGATCGGTCAAAATGGCCGGCGCTCAAGCAGAAAATGATATCAGTATTCAAGACCAAGACGCGCGATGAATGGTGTTCCCTCATGGAGGGGTCCGATGTCTGCTTTGCCCCGGTTCTGTCGATGGATGAGGCCCCACACCACGCGCATAATGTCGATCGCAAAACATTTATTGAGCTTGATGGCGTTGTGCAACCGGCGCCGGCGCCGCGATTTTCCGCAACGCCAGGCGAGGTCCAGCGCCCGCCAGCCGGAATTGATGAACATCGCGCCGAGATTCTTGCAGATTGGGGGGTCGACACGTGATGACTGCACTGCCCGGAACAACCGGGCGCCGCCGACTTTATTTGATGCGGCATGGATTTGTTGACTATACCTCGGAGCGGGTGCGCCAAAGCCGTGATCCGTCTCTGGCTTACCTGACCGAGGTCGGGCGGGAAGAGGCGCGTGCCGCCGGGATAGCGCTTTCTGATGTTGCGCTCGATATTGCAATGCATAGCGGACTGGACCGGACACGCGAGACGGCCGAGATTGTGCTGTCGCAGCATACAGCGGCGCCGGATCTACTGCATGAAGACCGTTTTCAGGAATTGAAGTCCGGTCAGTATATGGATTTCGAGTCAGCTGAACAATTGGCGGCGACCATGACATTCCAGTTTGAAAATGCCGGCCAGCCGGGGGCAACTTTTCTGTCCGGTGGCGAAAAATTCTCCGATGCGATGGATCGAATTGAACTTGGTTTGAAAAGCTTGCTGCGGCGTCCGGATTGGTCGACTGCGCTGGTTGTCGCGCATGAGGTGGTTAACCGGATGATATTATCCTGGTCAATTGGTGCCCCACTCGGTGCAAGTTCGGGGTTTGAGCAAGATACCGGGTGTATCAATATTATCGATTTTGATTTGGTACCGGATGATGCGGGTGTGATCGGGATTGAACGGGCGCGGATCAAGGCGGTGAACCTAACCCCGGCCAACTATCTTAAGCATGGTATGAATCTGTCCAGCCTCGAGGCCATTTTCACGCGGGCCGCAGCATCGTCGTCCGCGGCGGAGTAAATCCTCTCCCCCGCTGTTTTCTGCCGGCTTTTGGTCGGGCGGACATCATGTCGACAGGAAATCTTCGGCCCGTCGCATGGCCACGTTTAGATTATTTTCCAGTGCATCCCTGATCATGTCTTTGGTCATGTCGGGAGCGGGCTCGACAATTTCACCGAAAACAATGACGCCGCGTCCAAACGGGTAAGGAATGCGAAAATTATCCCACGTATCAAGCCGGCGTTCTTTTCTGGATATGATGGCATACGGCAAAATCGGCGTTGCAGTTCGCATCGACATTAGTACCGGCCCATTTTGTACCGTCTGAGCCGGACCGCGTGGGCCGTCGGGTGTAATACACAATGCTGCCCCCTCGCGCAGCAAGCGCATACTCGTATTGAGGGCAGCGAGGCCACCTTTGTCACGTTTTTTCTTGCCGTGATTGGTCGAGCCCCGAACCGCACTCAAGCCAAGGTGCGAAATCGCTCGCGCGACGGCTTCGCCATCTCTGGATAATGAAATTAGCATCGCCGCATGCTTTTTCTGCCGCGGCCAGCGACGCATCACGTGGTGCCAGCCAGATGGCAGCAGCAAAATGGTAGAATGCCAGGCAGCGATGATGACGCTATCATTATTTAGCCAGACCTTCTTTGCGGTTTCGTCGCCCAGTACCGTCCAGCGAATTGTGCGATGGCATAGCGCCATATAGGCCCATATGATCAAGCCTAACACTCTGACAATTATTGGGTTACGCAAGATTGATTTCATAAGGACGCTGTCAGAGCTTGTTTAAGTGTTCAAATTAGACTGGCGCGTTCGGATGCTTTGCCAGAAGGCGGTAATCACCGCGATGGTAAACCAGCGGTTCTACCCCGCTCTTTACGGTCAGTCTCTTCACTTCTGCAATATAAATTACATGATCACCTGCAGGATGCTGGCCATAAGCGGTGCATTCGAGGCAGACGGCACACTCTTGAATAAGCGGCACACCACCTAAACCGGGCTGGGTGTTAATCCCGTTAAATTTGTCGGTTTGAGCGCTCGCAAACTGCTTTGATAGCTCCCGTTGATCTTCGCCCAGGATATGTATGGCAAAATGTTCGGCCTTGTGGAAGGCGCCAAAGCTGCGCGCCGCCTTGTCGACTGACCAAAGCACAAGCGGCGGATCCAATGACACCGAATTGAATGAATTCGCCGTTATGCCAATCTTATCAGAATTCGGCGACAGCGTGGTAATGACAGTAACGCCGGTAACGTATTGGCCGAGCGCGTTGCGCAAAGTGCGGCTGTCAAATTTCATCGGGCCAAATTCCTTTCGGGATTTTTGATCTGGAGCAGGGCGTGCAGTAGGTAAAGAGGGTTTGGACGCTTGGCTATGATCCTTGAGGCGCTTTTTTTAATTTCCGTCAATTAACCTAGGGCGATACTCAGAGAAGAAAATTTTTGCATGTTTAGCCTGCAATTTAGAATGGCAGATAT
>CBFHPC010000062.1:0-12415 GCA_965657655.1 Henriciella sp. | reverse complement strand
GACAAAAAATTAAACCCCGACTTACCCCACCCAATTGCAGCGGTTAGCGCAATATAAGGCCAGCTAAGTGTGGTTCCGAATAAAACGTTTGGCGTGAAGCCCATTAAACCGACGACACCAACCAGAATGCTGCCGAGTATAATACGTGTCCGAGGACCTGCCTCTTCCCAGCGTGCCAATACCCAGTGCCATGGATGTCGCCTATTATTCATCGGCGGCCACCTCGTCCGACGGCAGCTCTGGTGGTACATCATTTTCGGGGCGCATGGTCTCGGGCGGCAGCACCCTTTGCGACGGCTTCAGACGAACAAAGCCCAGCTGACCCGTGACCATTGCCAATTCAACAAGCGGCTCGTCGCGGGACGGTCGGACAATGCCAACAACCACACCGCGCGGAAACAAACCGCCTTCACCAGACGTCAGAATACGTTCGCCCCGAATAAACTCGCGGGCCTCTGGCTGGTCGGTTAACTGCCCCTTGCCATCACGACGCCCAAACAGGATGGCCCGCAAACCGCTGGACTCTCCCATAACCGGAACCCGGCTATTAAAGTCTGTAACTTTTAGCACACGGGACGACCGGCGCCCGACCTGGACCACGCGCCCAACCAGACCACGATCATTCTCGGCATAGAACCCGACCGCCACCCCGTTGGCCGTGCCGGCATTCGCCAGCAAGGCCTCGGCAAATGGACCATTCGACTCGGCAACAACCCGTGCTGTAACCTCGGCACCGCGAACCTCTCCCTGCACGTTGAGCATTTGCTCATACATTTCCATTCGAGCGGTCATTGACAGCGCCAATGCCTCATATGTCGACAATTCCCGAATACGCGCTTCGAGTTGTGCAATCCGGATATCTTTTGGCGAACTGCCGAAGATCCGTTCCCAGACGGTTTCTTCGGCAGTCATGAAAAGCTGGTCGCCGGCAAAGCCGCGAATAGGCTCGATACTATCATCCAACCGGGATGAGCGTTGCAGCAGTAAAAAGCCGACCAGAAGCGCTATCGCAACGAAAAAGGCATACCGCCTGATCGGCCGCTTTGTGCTGAATTTCGTCGAATAGCGGGGCATCTAAAAACGCTATCCCTCTGCTGACACAAGTCTAAAAAGGCTCGAATTCGAGTTTAAACCTCCGGCGACAGAACGCCTTTCATCCGCGAGAAGTTTTCCAAAACATACCCGCATCCGTTCACAACGCAACGCAATGGGTCTTCCGCAATCATTACAGGCAGCTTCGCTTCCTCGCGAATAACAACATCGAGATTACGCAGAAGCGCCCCGCCTCCGGTCAGAACGATACCACGATCAACAATATCGGCAGCAAGTTCTGGCGGCATTGCCTCAAGCGCAATACGCACCGCCTCGACGACTTCCGACACCGGATCGGCTAAGGCTTCCGAAATCGTACGCTCACTGACCTCAATCTCATTCGGCACACCATCAAATGTACCGCGTCCCCTGACCGTAACCTTCATGCCGTCGCCATTTTCCGGCGGCATCGCCGTTCCAATCTGTTTCTTGATTTTCTCAGCTGACATTTCACCAACCAGAATACCCATATTCTTGCGCAGATAGTTCATGATCGCTTCGTCCATCATGTCACCGCCAACCCGCACCGAGCGCGAATAAACCTGGCCGCCGAGCGACAATACCGCGACCTCGGTCGTCCCGCCGCCAATATCGACGACCATTGAACCGGCCGGTTCTTCGATTGGAAGCCCCGCACCGATTGCTGCCGCTAGCGGTTCATCAATCAATTCAACCTGACGCGCACCCGCCGCCAGGGCCGACTGATGAATGGCGCGGCGCTCGACATTGGTTGCCGAGCTCGGCACGCAGACAATAATTACGGGAGAGACAAATGCCCGGCGATTGTGAACCTTCCGGATAAAAAATTTGATCATCTCTTCGGCGACTTCGAAATCGGCAATCACACCATCCCGCATTGGCCGGATCGCTTCCATGTTCAGCGGCGTCTTGCCAAGCATGTTTTTGGCGTCGGTACCCACCGCATAGACTGTTTTACGGCCACCCTGATTAACATATGAGACCACTGACGGCTCATCCAGCTGAATGCCGCGCCCTTTGACATAGACGAGCGTATTGGCCGTCCCGAGATCAATAGCCATATCCGTGGAGAGAAGCCCGAGTAGTCTTCCGATCATAAGTCAAATACCTCATGTCCGAGCGCATTCTTATAGGGAACACGTTTTGTTAATACTTGCCCCTTAGATCAGGGCGTAAGCGATTAAAGGGCGCTAGAACACCACGTCACAATAAGGCGTACGGATCGTTCGGCAATGTTTTGGCCCGTTTCACTCTTATGCACTCGATTCCTTTATAACAAAAGAGAATATTTCACGGGTACGCACCGTACCACGCATTATTATTGGTCGAGACGTTTTAATTGACGGTTGTCCAGCTTGTTAAGCGCATTGATATAGGCCTTCGCACTTGCCACTAATGTGTCGGGATCCGATGCACGTCCCATCGCCATAATGCCTTCATCTTTCAACCTGACGCTGACCTCGGCTTGGGCATCGGTGCCGCCGGTCACAGCATGAACCTGAAACAGATCAAGTGTCGCCGCATGTGGCACGCAGTTTCGAATAGCGTTGAACACGGCATCAACCGGGCCATTGCCATTGGTCTCGGCGATACAGCTTTCACCGTCGACCGTGATCTCGAGGCGCGCTGATTGTGGCCCCTCGGATCCGGCCACAACACGCAACCGGTCAAATCCGATACGCTCGCCGGCCGCAGCCAGCTGGTCATCAATCAAGGCCAGTAAATCATCATCGAAGACATGTTTCTTGCGATCGGCGAGATCCTTGAAACGCACAAATGCTTCATTCAGCGCCTCTGGGTCAAGATCATGACCCAGGCTGACCATCTTGTCCTTAAAGGCATGCCGTCCTGAATGCTTCCCCATGACCAGGCTTGTCTTGGCAACACCAACATCCTCCGGCCGCATGATCTCGTACGTCTCAGCATTTTTGAGCATACCATCCTGGTGGATGCCACTTTCATGTGCAAAAGCATTCTTTCCGACAATCGCCTTATTATATTGCACGGGAAAGCCAGTGATCCGGCTCACCATATGGCTCGCAGCCGAAAGTTTCGTCGTATCGATTTCGGTTTTGAAGGGCAGGCTGTCGCGGCGAACATTTAACGCCATAACAACTTCCTCAAGCGCCGCATTCCCGGCTCGCTCGCCCAGCCCGTTGATTGTGCACTCGATTTGTCGGGCGCCGGCAGCGACCCCCGACAGAGAATTTGCGACCGCCAGCCCAAGATCATTATGACAATGCGTCGACCAAATCACCTTATCGGAATTTGGTATCGCTTCACGCAATCTCCGGATCAAACGGCCATATTCTTCTGGATGGGAATACCCCACCGTATCTGGAATATTGATCGTCGTAGCACCTGCAACAATCGCGGCATCAATACATTTGCAGAGAAAATCGAACTCAGTTCGCGTGGCATCTTCGGGGCTCCACTCGACATCATCAACGAGATTACGCGCCTGTGCGACCGACCGGCCAACCGCTTCAAGAACGGCGTTCGCACCCATTCGCAGTTTATGCTTCATATGCACCGGACTGGTCGAGATAAAGGTATGAATGCGTGGACGCGCGGCATGGCGGACAGCCTCTGCGCAGCGGTCGATATCGCTTTCGGTTGAACGCGCCAGGCCACATATCACAGCCGCCTTCGAGCGCCTCGCAATTTCGCTAACAGCCTCAAAATCACCCGTCGACGCCGCCGGAAAACCCGCTTCGATCACATTAACGCCCATGCCTTCGAGGAGGTCGGCCAGATCGAGTTTTTCAGCATGCGACATTGATGCACCGGGCGACTGCTCGCCATCACGCATTGTGGTATCAAAAATTATAATATCGGAATTGTCTTGCTGACTGCTCATTAGTTCGGCCCAGGATAATTGAGGAATTTAGAAACGCTCTGATTTTCCCCTGACCGCGTGTTGCCCTAAATGGCAACAGCCTTCGGCCAGGGGCCGATAAGCAAAGTAAGTTGCGACAGTAGAATAGGTAAGATGTTGCGCATACCTAAGCTATTTCATCGATCGAACGCTGGTGTCAACCAAATGTTCAACCATTAAGAGAATAATCTTGCGCATCGCGTCGACGTTTTTTGACATACAACCAACCGCCCAGAATAAGTGTGGCTGACACAAATCCCGCACCAAGCGCCAGAAACAAGCGACCGGACAAAGCCGCCTGTATCGCCTGCAGCCCAAACGACACGATCAGGATTTTCGGAACCACACCGAGCGCCATGCCTCCGAGGAACCCGACATAGGGCGCCCGCACGGCACCAAACAACATGTTGACCAGCAGAAACGGACCGGTTGGAATGTTGCGAACAAGCGCGCTGGCCGCGAAGGCATTCTTCGCGATCAAGCCGACAAATTTTGCAACTCTTGGACGGTCCAGTTGCGATTGCAGGCTGTTAGAGGAAACGCGGCCGGCCCAATAGGTCAGGCTGCCAGATGACAATGTCGCCATCCATGCCCAGAAGGCGCCGAGAGCCGGGCCAAATGCGATAATCGCGATACCGATCAGCACAAATTGCGGCACCGCGAAAAATGCCGCAATACAGAATGTAACAATGATTAAAAGAGGCCCCAGAGGACTGCCTGAAAACTCTTTTATAAGATCCCCGGAAATGGTCGCGAGGCGGTCCAGATCAAGCACCCCGCCAAACCGTCCGATCATGAGCAGACCGACAATAGCCACGATCAGCAGTGCCGGCACGGCGCGTTTCCACCGTAAAGAGAGGGTCGATTTTGCCGAGGTTCTGTCGCGCATGGCTCTCCATGCGCACTGCAGCTGAATTCGTCAACCCGGCCTCTACCTAGAGCTGCGACCCGGCCAAGACAGACCGCATGACCTCAGCCTCGCAGACGCCCCGAACCGGACACGTCCTCGCCCCTCACCCTTCAGCGAGCATCACCTCACTCATCTCCCACAACCGCGCTGCTTTCGCCTCATCGGTTATCCATTCGCGCGCATGCTCCCAGCGTTGACTGTCCGCGGTCGCCAGATCGGCAATATCGCAATCCTCGCAATACTCTCCACCACGCCCCTCAAGCAATGGACTGGTGGCGGCCCAGGTCGCGGTCGCAGCGCCTTGTTCCGGTGTCTTGAACATGGCTTTGATGCGCTCGGGCACGGTGCCGTCAGCATTCTTCCAGCCCAGAACAACCATTTCCTCATCGGATAAATGCCGTTGCAATGGCGTGAAGATACCCCCCGGATGAACGCTGAAAGCTGATATGCCATAGGCATCCCATTTTCGATCAGCACCCAGCGCAAACAGGGCATTAGCAGATTTCGCCTGCCCGTAAGCCTGCCATTTATCGTAATCATGGGTTTGAAAATGCGGGTCGTCCCAGTGCACATCACTCATAATGTGAGCTGTCGACGCCAGCGCAACGATCCGGGCTGATCCGGATTTTTTAAGAGCTGGCAGCAATCCCAGCGTCAATGCCATATGCCCGAGATGATTAATGCCAAACTGACTTTCCCAGCCGGGCCCGACCCGGGTTTCGGGACAGGCCATAATGCCGGCATTGTTAATCAGAATATCAAGCGCCCGCCCGGACGAAACATAATCGTCAGCAAACGCCCTGACACTATTAAGATCGGCCAGATCCATAGCTTTTACAGACACGTCGCCATCGATCTCGGCTACAGCGCTTTCGGCGACATCCAGACGCCGCGCTGGCACCGTTACACGCGCGCCAGCGCTCGCTAGGGCCCGCACGGTCTCGAGGCCGATACCGCTATATCCGCCGGTTACAATGGCATGCCGTCCCGTCAGATCGATACCGGAAATCACCTCTGCAGCCGTTGACTTGGCGCCGAAACCGGATTGAATTTTCTGCTGATGTTGTGCCGACATATAATTGCTCCATTTTTCGATAGCTTTGCAATCTATTGGTAGTGTGACAAGAGGCGTCACATTCACGCCTTAGTCTTGTAACAAACAACCGCAGATCAGGAGTGTCATTATGATCGTTCGTATCGCCGCATTATTCGTCTTGTTTTCAATCGGGTCCGCCGTCGCGACCGCACAATTTGCGCCGCCACGTCCGACGCCGCTAGGCGCCGATGAAATTTTTGCGGATCGCGCGATGCGGGATGCTGCATCATTGTCGAATGGTCAGGCGAAAGACATTATTAGCGCCGATGACGGGATCGATTTACAACAGGCCGAACGCTGGCATCGTGCGGCCTTCGACATCTATCAGACACTTTGCGATAACCGGTCAGCACCGCGCGATGTCTGGGCACGCAACTGCGCCAAGCTAGCCGATATGCATCGCCGCGGACTTGCAACGCCACAAGATTATGAGACCGCGGCGACCCTGTATCTCGACGCCTGCAAAGCCGGCCTCAATACAAATGCCTGCCTGCAACAAGCTTATATTGACCATCGCGGTGTGGATGGCGAGACCAACTGGCCGCGGGCCAAAGAGCTTTACCAGATTGCATGCGACCGCGGTGATCCGAGCGCCTGTGCCGGGCTCGGCAATATGCTTTATCGAGGTCAGGCCGGTCTGGCCGACCGAGTGCAAGGGGCACAGCTGCTGCAGGAATCCTGTCGCGACGGCTATGCCTGGGCCTGCGAACGGTTGACAGGCTTCGGACTGCCGCGCCAGTCCTTCGGTCGTTGAGGATAAACTTGCCACGGCAACAAAGATGCTGCACCAATCTCCAAAAACGGAGTTTGTTATGCGGCACTACAGCCTTACACCTGCCCTTCTGACATTTGCCCTGATTGGCTGCACCGAATTCACAACTCCCGAAGCGGTCGTCGAACCGCCAGTAGCAATTCAATCCGACACAATTGTGGTCTTGCCGGAACCGGGCGAAGCAACCGAAGCAACAAAACGCGTAAATTCAAACACGCGCGACCGTCTTAATCTGCGTGACCAGAGCGACATCGAAGACGCCCGCCGTGGCCTATTGGCCTTCATTGAGGATGACGCGATCGAGGCAACTGACGGCTCTATCGTCTGGCAGGTCAACCAGTTCGACTTCATTAACGGAGACGCTCCGGATTCGGTCAATCCTTCACTATGGCGCCAGTCTGAACTCGCCGCACATCATGGCTTATTTGAGGTAACCGACGGGCTGTACCAGGTCCGAGGTTACGACCTTGCCGTGATGTCGGTCATCGAAGGCGAGACCGGATGGATTATCGTCGACCCTTTAACCACAACTGAAACCGCAGCCGCAGCCCTCAAACTGGTCAATGATACGCTCGGCTACCGACCCGTTACGGGAATGATTTATACCCATTCCCATGCCGACCATTTCGGAGGCGCGCGCGGAATCGTCTCCGAATCCGAGATTGCAGCTCGTAATATTCCGGTTCTGGCTCCGATTGGGTTTTCCGAAAGCGCGGTATCGGAAAACCTGATCGCCGGAAATCATATGAGCCGGCGGGCAACATTGATGTTCGGTAACACAATCCCCAGATCGACAACCGCTCATATCGGATCCGGACTTGGCCCCGGATTACCAAACGGTACGATCAGCCTATTATTGCCAACCGAAGAAATTTTCGGCGATGGCAGCCCGCGCGTAATCGACGGCATCACTTTCGAATTCATTGATGCCGGCGGCACCGAAGCCCCCGCCGAGTTTATGTTCTATCTGCCTGATATGGCGGCCTTATGCACCGCTGAAGTCGCGACAGCGACGTTTCACAATATTCTGACCCCGCGTGGCGCCAAAGTGCGCGACTCGCTCAAATGGAGTGAAGCCATCGACAAGGTTCTGCAGAACTATGGCGATCGCAGCGAAGTTGTCTTCGCATCGCATCACTGGCCCACTTGGGGCGGCGATAATGTCCGGTCCTTTCTTGAGGGACAGCGCGACATTTACCGCTATGTTCATGATCAAACCCTGCGCCATGCCAATGCCGGCGCCGATATGACACGTGCCGCCGAGGCAGTTGCAGAACCCGATGTTCAACTTAGCCAGTTTGATACCCGCGGCTATTACGGATCGCTGAATCATAATTCAAAGGCCGTATATCAGTATTATTTTGGCTGGTGGGGCGGCAACCCTTCGGAATACTATGCCTTACCGCAAACCGTCACAGCATCGCGCTATGTTAATGCCATAGGTGGCGCAACAGCCGTTCTTGAACTGGCCCAGACAGCCTTTTCCGAAGGCGACTACCGCTGGTCCGCCGAACTTTTAAACCATCTCGTTTTCGCCGAACCCGACAATCAGGCCGCGCGAGACTGGTTAGCCGCAAGCTATGAACAGATCGGATTCCAATCCGAGAGTGGCGCCTGGCGGAGCTATTTCCTGACCGGGGCCGCCGAATTGCGGCGCGGCTTGCTCGATATTGGCGATCCGGCCGTTGGCAATGCAGATTTCCTACGCGCAGTGCCGTCACTGGATTTGTTCAATGCAATGGCTGCGAGGTTCAACCCCGACGCCATGACACGGGATCCCTTCACGGTTGTTTTTAGATTCCCTGACACACAGGAAACTGTCACCGTTCAGGTCGGGACCTCCGTCATGGTTCCGCGCAATGGTCCGATCGAGAACGCAAACGCTGATGTCACAATAGATCGCAACCAGTTTGACCGGTTAATGTTAGGTCAAGCACGCCCGATCACGCTGATCGTGTCAGGCGAGCTCAAGATCCGAGGCGAACGAGCGGCTTTGACAGATCTGTTCGACAGTCTCGACCAGCCCGAATTCTGGTTCCCACTGGTCACCCCCTAGGACCAGCCGACGATAATGCCATTCTGGCGGACGTCCAGACTGACGGGCCCGCTAATACGGCGCCTGAAAACAGAGAAGACCTAAGTGCCAGCGCCCACTGGCCTGTCGATGAATCAGCTAGGCAAGCCGGGCGCCGCCGGCCATCCCGCCCACATCATGGCCGCTTCCAATCAAAACCCCCGGCCAGGAATTGCCTGATCGGGGGTTTTTTACGTTTATAAAGCTTCGTTAAGGCAGTAACCGGATCAGGGCGCTAGACCTCGAGCAATAAGCGCTCGGGTGCCTCGAGCGCCTCTTTAACGCGGACGAGGAAGGTTACGGCCTCTTTTCCATCAACAATTCTGTGATCGTACGACAAAGCGAGATACATCATCGGACGGATTTTCACCTCACCATTAATCGCAACCGGGCGTTGCTCTATCCGGTGCATGCCAAGCACGCCGGACTGAGGCGGATTGAGAATAGGTGTCGACATCAAGGAGCCGTAGACGCCACCATTTGAAATCGTAAAGGTTCCGCCCTGCATATCGGCAATACTCAGATTCCCCTCGCGCGCCTTCTTACCCATCTCGCCGATTTCACGTTCGACGCCGGCAATCGACAATTCATCGCAATCACGAATGACCGGCACGACAAGCCCGCGTTCCGTGCCCACTGCGACACCGATATCATAATGATTTTTATAAATAATATCATTCCCGTCGATCTCGGAATTCACAGCCGGGATCTCCTGCAAGGCTGATACGACGGCTTTGGTGAAGAAGCCCATAAAGCCCATCTTCACGCCATGCTTCTCAAAGAATGCATCCTTATATTTCTTGCGGATCGCCATGACCGCCGTCATATCCACATCATTAAATGTGGTCAGCATCGCGGCCGTCTCTTGGGCGGATTTGAGGCGTTTCGCAATGGTCTGACGCAAACGTGTCATGGTTACACGTTCTTCGCGCGGGCCTGTGTCTCTTGCCGGTGTTGCTTTTGTCATTTTCGTCTTCTCTACAAAGGACAATGCGTCCGCTTTGGTCGCGCGACCGTCACGGCCCGTACCTGGAATTGATGAAGCCGGGACCCCGGCCTCCGTGGCAATGCGCCGAACCGATGGCACAACCGGTCGATCGCCGCCGGTTGTCGGCGCCGATGCCGCCGGCGCGACATTTGCCGCCGCGCTGGCCTTCTCTGGCACAGCCTTGGCGGTCACCGCACTCGCCGCAGCTCCTTCGGCTATACGGGCAATAACTGCGCCAGGCGCCACCGCATCACCCTCAGAAACGAGCCATTCAGAAATCCGTCCCGTCGCGCTCGCTGGCACCTCGAGCGCAACCTTATCGGTTTCGATCTCGGCAATCGTTTCGTCCAGCGCAATGGCGTCTCCAACCTGTTTGGAAAAACTCGCAATCGTCCCCTCGGCGACACTTTCGCCCATGCTTGGCACGACGACATCGACAAGCTGTCCAGCGCCGGAGACAGGCGCGGTATCGACCGGTGCCGCAGGGGCTGGCGATGCTTCCGGGCTGGTCTCAGCACCACCTGCTCCGCTTCCGGAGAGTTTGCCCAGCAATGCGCCGATGACGACATTATCGCCTTCCTGAGCGGCAATTTCAGCCAGCACGCCATCATCGGACGCAGATACTTCAACGGCCACCTTATCCGTTTCTAATTCGACAAGGACATCATCCTTGGCAACTTTTTCCCCGGGCTGCTTAAGCCAGCGGCCAACAGTCGCTTCGGTGACGCTTTCGCCAAGAACTGGAACAGTGATATCGGTCATAAAGTATCTCTAACTAACTGAAATTGTTGTTTACTAATCATGCACAAGCACATCGTCGACGGGGTCGGCCCCTAGGGCAATTGTGAGAAAGGCATTCTTCTCGCGATTATGAGTTTCGAGCAATCCGGTTGCAGTCGCCGCAGAAGGTGGACGGCCGCAATATTTTGGCCGGCTATTTTCAACGCCAACAGTGCCGGCAACCCATTCGATTTCGTCACGTATGAAGGTCCAGCCACCCATATTTCGCGGCTCTTCCTGACACCAGACCAGCTCGGCACTGGTAAAGCGCTTGAGCTCCTGCATCATTGCCTTACGTGGGACCGGATATAATTGCTCGATCCGCAGCAGATAAATATCATCAATGCCGGCGGCATCGCGGGCTTCGAACAAATCATAATAGACTTTGCCGGAACATAGGATGACACGTCTGATCTTGTCATCAGAAACCAGCTTGACCTCACCGCCGCGACCGGGGGTTTCGGCATCATCCCAAAGCACGCGGTGGAATGATGATTTTGTATTCAAATCATCCAGCGTGCTTACTGCAAGCTTGTGCCGCAATAGCGATTTCGGCGTCATTATGATCAGCGGCTTGCGGAAATCACGATGGATCTGCCGTCTCAGCGCATGAAAGTAATTTGACGGGGTCGTCAGATTACAGACTTGCATATTATCTTCTGCACACATTTGCAGGAAACGCTCCAGGCGTGCCGACGAATGCTCTGGCCCCTGCCCTTCATAGCCATGCGGCAACAGACAAACCAGGCCGCTCATCCGCAACCATTTACGCTCGGCTGAGGAGATAAACTGATCGAAAAACACTTGTGCGCCATTGGCAAAGTCTCCGAACTGGGCCTCCCACAAGGTGAGCGTGTTCGGATTGGCCAGCGAATAACCATATTCGTATCCAAGCACCGCTTCCTCTGACAGCAGGGAATCGATGACTTCGTAATGCGCCTGGGTATCACTTAAATAGTTGAGCGGCGTATGGCGCTCACCGGTCGCTTGGTCGACCATATGGCTGTGCCGCTGCGAGAATGTGCCCCGCCCTGAATCCTGCCCCGACAGTCTAATCGGAAAACCATCATCCAGCAGTGTTGCAAACGCCAAATGTTCAGCCGTTGCCCAGTCCAAACCCTCACCGGAGGTGATCGCGTTTAGACGCCCTGAAATGACCCGCTGCAGCGTCCGGTGGACTTTCACATGCTCGGGAACTTCGGTGATCTTCTGCCCCAAGGCCTTCAAGCGCGACATTGATACGCCGGTTCGTCCGCGACGGTCATTATCCGGCGGCAGGCCAAGTCCCGACCACTCGCCTTCCAGCCAGTCGGCCTTGTTTGTTTCAGCCGCCTTGCCCTGCTCAAAGGCTTTATCCAGAAATGCCTCGAATGATTTAATCTGCTGGTTAACCTCGTCTGCTGTTACCAGACCTTCTGAAACCAGCCGGTTGGCGTAAATCTCTCTGGTCGACGCATGCCCTTTAATCCGGTCATACATGACCGGCTGCGTGAACATTGGCTCGTCACCTTCATTATGACCGAAGCGCCGGTAACAGAACATGTCGATGACAACATCCTTACCGAATTTCTGCCGGTATTCAGTCGCCACTTTGGCAGCATATGTCACCGCCTCGGGATCATCACCATTAACGTGAAAAATCGGTGCCTGAACCATTAACGCAACATCAGACGGATATGGCGAGGACCGTGAATACATCGGGCTGGTGGTGAAACCAATCTGGTTATTCACAATGAAATGGATTGTCCCGCCTGTCCGGTAGCCTTGCAGGCCTGACAGGGCAAAACACTCCGACACGACACCCTGCCCGGCAAAAGCCGCGTCACCATGCAGCAATAATGGCATT
>CBFHPC010000061.1:0-12416 GCA_965657655.1 Henriciella sp. | reverse complement strand
CCACCTCGGCGGTCTTGGTGGATATATGTACAACATCGGGTCCGTCTTCAGACATGAAGAAGGGTGGTTTCTCAATCACATCATGCCCGATATTGACGATCAGATCGGCCGATTCGAGCGCACGGTGAACAAAGTCACCGGCCGACAAGGCAGCACAGCCGACAAATTTAGGATGCCGTTCGTCAATGACTCCCTTGCCGAGCTGTGTTGTCAGGAACGGGATACCGGTTTTCTCAACAAACTGGAGAAGCATACGGCCAGTCATAGTACGGTTGGCACCGCTCCCGATCACCAGAATCGGAGATTTGGCATTCTCGAGTGCCTTTACCGCTGCGCGAACCGATTTGACGTCGGCTGTCGGACGTCTGACCTGGCTTGGTTTAATCGGCACTGCGTCGGTTTCTTCATCGGCAATATCCTCAGGCAGTTCGATATGAACAGCGCCAGGCTTTTCTTCCTCAGCCAGTCTCAAGGCCTCTCGAACCCGGCTTGGAATATTGTCGGAACTCGCCATTTGGTGGGTATATTTTGTAATTGGCCCCATCATGGCGACGACATCGAGGATCTGAAAACGTCCCTGCTTTGATTTTTTAATCGGCTTCTGACCGGTAATCATCATCATTGGCATGCCGCCGAGCTGTGCATAGGCCGCCGCAGTCACGAAATTTGTTGCGCCCGGGCCAAGCGTCGCCAGACAGACACCTGTTTTACCAGTATGCCGTCCATAGGTCGCTGCCATGAAGCCGGCGCCCTGCTCGTGCCGCGTCAAAATAAGCTTTATTTTTGTTGAACGCGACAAGCTGTCGAGAAAGTCCAGGTTTTCTTCGCCCGGGACGCCAAATACGTATTCTACGCCTTCTTCTTCGAGACACTGTACAAAAAGATCAGATGCTTTGGTCACAGCCATGTTCCCCTTCATTATTAACCAAATAAAATTTTACGTATCAGGGAAAGTTGAATTTTCCCGTCATAAGTCTGAACCCCTCAAACTCAATCAATTACAAGTTAGGTTCCGGCAATTGCCAGCCCGGAAACTTGATAACCCCCAGCCCAAACGAGCACATATACGATATAAAGAAGGCAATACGCGCTCGCACCACTTCTTTATTTCAATAGGCGTATAGCTAATTTTCCGCTCTGTCACCACTGCCCCTTCCTGAACGCCGGCGTACCCCCCCGACACTGGCGTGACAGCACTTACAACCCCGTTTGAGGTAAGACCCGCGCAAAACCCATTGCGTCCGAGGTATTGCTGTAGCAAAACTTAGAAAAAGGCCGCTGCTATGGCGACATAGCGCGGCAAACGCATTTGGAGCGTGATACGAAATGCTCGATCTTAAGACGCTGGCTTTACCGGTCTTTGCGATTCTCATGCTTGCCGAGGCGGTATTGTCCGCGCGGCGCGGCCGGCCAGCTTACGACCTACCCGACTTCTTTGGCAGCATGTCACAACTCGCTGGCAATATCATTGTCCAGCTTGCTGTAAATGGCCTTATCCTCGGCCTCTATTTCTGGCTGCATCAATTCCGTCTCTTAACATTTGATACGAGCATCGGACACCTTCTTGTTTTGGTCATTTTGCTCGATTTCGTCTATTATTGGTATCATCGCGCCTCGCACCGGGTCAGACTGTTATGGGCGGTGCACGTCGCCCATCATTCAAGTGAGCGGATGAATCTTGGTACCGCGCTTCGCCAGTCATGGTTCGGACCTTTGACGAAACCACTTTTCTATTGGCCTGTTCCATTACTTGGCTTCGATCCAGTTTCGATCATGAGCGTCGGATCGCTCCTGACAATATACGGCTTCTGGACCCATACCGAACAGATAAAACGGATCGGATGGTTAGAGCATGTCTTCGTATCGCCTGCCCATCATCGGGTTCACCATGGCTCGAACCCGCACTATATCGACCGAAATTTTAGTAATTTCCTTATCATATGGGATAAAGTGTTCGGCACCTTCGAAGACGAAAGACAGTTGGTGGTTTACGGTCTGACACATAATATAAAAACCTATAATCCATTCCGTATCGCGCTGCATGAATGGTCAGCGATGATTAGCGATCTCGCCCGCCCAAACACTGTTGCCGGCAGAGTCCGGATGATATTCGCACCGCCCGAAAACCGGCCGACGCCGGAAAACTCGTCCCCCCTCGAATCCGGAAAGGACCGCCAGTTTTCATGGTCCAAACAGGCCTTGAAACCGTGAGGTCAACGCTTTCACCAAGCCATTCAAAACCCGGCTGTCGCAATGTTTCCGCGCGCCCGGATCGGCATGCCGCATCTCGATCTCACTATCTTGGCTCACATTTTCACCTCGCCATGCTCGCAGGTGTCAAAACGGTTGCGAGTTGGTGGTCAGGGCTACGCCGATATCTTCGTCCGGCCCTGTTGTTTAGCCTTGGCCTGGGCGTGTGTCCGATCGCCCCGGGCGCCATTGCGGAAGCAAGGCTCGATCCTCTGGTTGAGCGCTGTCTGGCCGAGGAAGGCGTGTACTATGTCGAAACGGCGTCAACAATCTGCTACAATGATGCGATATTTCCCGCACAATTCGTCAAATTTTCGGCTTTGCCAGCGGCCGAGCAGATGATCATAAGCAGTCCCGGCGGGAATGTTGCAACCGCCAGGCTAATGAGCCGGTTAATCGATCAAAGGAATGTCTCGACTATTATTGCCGGTCCATGCCTGTCAGCCTGTGCAATGATTATATTGCCCGGGCTTGATCGCTTCCAATTACATCAGTCCGCTTTCATCGCGGTACACGGAATATCGATGTTGAATTACCGGACATGGTTTGGCTGGCTAAATAGTGACAGGCTGCCGAGCCGGCTCGACCTGATGCAGGCCCAGCTTGGATATGATTTTGGTTATTCCCTGTATCTCGGCGGTCGCGAGCATATTCGAGACCATTTAGCGGGTCAGAATGTCGACGAAGAATTCATTACCGATATTAGCGGGCGAATGTATTCCGACGCAGAAAAATTAGACTGTCGCGCCGAGCCGGATAATTATTGGGGGGTTCTCAATCTCGCTTATGTCGAGAAATATCTTGGTCGCAGAATGCAGGCTATACCCGGCCTCTCTCCCCTCACTCATGACAATCCAAATGAGCTGCCAGCTCAGATTGCCACCTATATCACCAATGAGACCTTCATGTTTCGCTCGGATTTCCAACAGTCAAACTGTTCCTAGCGCGACACGCGCGCTCCGGCCCGGAAGCAAGCAATCATATTGGCGAGCGGCCCTAGCCTTCCATACCGGCCTTGCGCGCAAAACTGGCCGCAAACTGCGCAAGAGGCAGAACACGTGCTTCCATACTGGCGGCGTTCGCATTGGCCGCAGTGCCATCCCGCACACGCCCGATAATGCCCTGTAGAATGCCGGCCAGACGAAAACCGTTATAGGCAAAATAATAGTTCAACTCCGGCAATCCATCCCGCCCGGTATGTTCGCAATACAACCGCACATATTCATCCATGCTCGGAATACCGTAAGCGTCCAAATCCTCAATATCGACAAGCGCCCCGCGGCCGGGATCAGAGCTTGGCATCACCCAGTTCATGAGATGATAACTGAAATCAGCTAGCGGATCGCCCAGGGTGCATAATTCCCAGTCGAGGACCGCAATCACCTCAGCTTTGGTCGGATGCAGGATCATATTATCGAGGCGGTAATCGCCATGCACGATGGTTGTTGTTTCGCCCGCTGGGATGTTCTTTGGCAGCCATTCGATCAGCTTATTCATATCATCGATATGCTGGGGTTCCGAAAGCTGATACTGTTTGGTCCAGCGGTGAATCTGGCGAGCGACATAATCACCTTCCTTGCCAAACCCCTCAAGCCCGGCTTTGCGCCAGTCGACATTATGCAGCGCTGCGAAAGTTTTCACCTTGGCTTCATAAATAGCGCGCCGCTCGGCCGGAGCACAATCTGGTAAAGTCCCATCCCAGAGGATCCGGCCCTCAACCATATCCATGACGTAGAACATGGTTCCGGCGACATCATCGTCTTCGCATAGACCATAGGGTTTCGCGACCGGAAACCCTAGTGGATAAAGCGCCGAGATCGCCCGATATTCGCGGTCGACGGCATGCGCAGACGGCAGCAGCTTACCGGGCGGCTTGCGTCGCATGACATATTTCTTATTTGGCGTAACCAGTTGATAGGTCGGATTAGACTGTCCGCCCTTGAACTGCCTGACCTCCAAGGGACCGGCATATCCCTCAACATTGGCCGCCATCCACTCGGCAAGTTTCGCTGAATCAAATTTGTGAGCGTCCGTGACTTCTTTCGTCCCGGTAAACATTTCCTGTGCGCTTACAACATCACTCATGCGATACTCCCTTTATTTCAGTTGTCTTGTCTTAACGGCGCCTACCGGCTTGGACAATACAGGACCTCGGGTCAGTCTCCAGCTTTTATGGCTTCGAGCACTTTGACAGCACGCGCACACTGAGCATCGGGGATGAAAAGGTGATCATGATTGAAGCCCGCAACAACATTACAGGGCAAGGTATTTTGAGCCAGTATTCGAGAAATCTCAGCAATAAATCCAACCGCATGCAGGTCGGAATAGACCGCAAGCTCGATCCAGCGCCACCGGTTATCCGGCGCATCATCAGGCCGCGCCGGGCGGATTTGTGTCCAGCCCTCGCGCTCCGCAAATAGCATGATGGAGCCGTCTAACAGAACTGGTTGCGCGGTGGATTCAAACGCCCACACGCCAGGTCGAACGTCGAGCTTCAGCGTGCCAAGCAGCGTTGCTAAATCTCGGACCGCTTGGTTCATGCTGCAGGCAGCGGCGTCATGCTAGTGCCCGCCATCCAATGTCTTTGCGGAAAAAACCGCTCGGCCAGTCAATGCAGTCGACGCCCTGATAGGCCCGGTCAACAGCCTGTTGCAGTGTTTCGCCAGTCGCGGTGACACCGAGAACGCGGCCGCCCGCTGCAATCAAGGCGCCACTACCATCAACACCGCAGCCGGCCTGAAACACGCAAACGCCGTCAATATCGTCAGCCGCTTCGACGCCCTTGATCACCGCGCCTTTTTCATACTCACCAGGATAGCCTTCACTGGCCATAACAACTGTTGCGCTTGGGCGAAACTCGAGAAGCCCCATCATTTTACTGACACCACCATGGGCCTGAACCAGACCACCGGTAGCACAGACCAGCAATGCGGGAACAATATCACCTGGCAGCCCAGCCATTAGCACCTGGCATTCCGGATCGCCAAAGCGGGCATTAAATTCGACAACTTTCGGTCCCGTTTCGGTAATCATCACGCCGACATATAAGGCCCCCTGATAGGGCATGTCGTCTTCTGCCATACCCGATAGCAAAGGCTCGACAATCAGCGTCTGAATAAGTTCCAATTGTCGGGCGCTCACAACCGGCGCCGGCGCATAGGCACCCATGCCGCCAGTATTTGGGCCGACATCACCATCGCCAACCCGCTTATGGTCCTGCGCGGCCGGCAGATACAACGCGCCATCGCCATCGGTAAGGACGAAGATTGACGCTTCTTCTCCCTGCATGAATTCTTCAATCACAATCGCGTTTGAAGCATCACCAAACTTTCCGGTCATCATCTCTTCGATTTCATTCTCGGCTTCTTCGAGATTGTCGCAGATCACCACGCCTTTGCCGGCAGCTAAGCCGTCGGCCTTGATGACATAAGGTGCCGACTGCGTGCCGACATAGTCAAGCGCCTCGGCGACATCTGTAAACCGCTGATAAGCGGCGGTCGGAATATCATATTTCGCCATCAGATCCTTTGCGAACCCTTTTGAGGTCTCCAGCTGAGACGCTGCCTGACTTGGTGCGAAGACATCAAAACCGCGCGCCCTGAGCGCATCGGAAAGACCGACCGCCAGTGGCGCCTCCGGTCCGATAACCGTCAAATCCGGAGCGAGTTGCAGCACCAGTTCCTGCATTTTATGCAAATCCAGTGGATCAACATCAAAACATGGACCGATCTTGTCCATTCCCGGATTGCCGGGCGCGCTGTAAACCTCGTCGACCAGTGGCGACTGCTTAATCTTCCAGGCCAACGCATGTTCGCGCCCCCCGGCTCCAACAATAAGAATTTTCATGCCGCCCCTATTGGACCGAGGCCAGATCCGAAGCAAGCCCTTGATGCTGAACTTTGCGTAAAACGGGTGACGCATGCGCGATGAAAGGATAAGTTCCCGCTATGGTTGATCAGAACAATACCAATCTTGTCGAGTTAAGCGTCTCGGAATTATCGATGTCGCTAAAGCGTACAATTGAGACGACCTATGATCACGTTCGTGTCAGAGGTGAGTTAGGCCGCGTCACAATTGCCGGCTCAGGCCATATGTATGCCGACCTGAAGGACGAAAAATCAGTTCTCAGCACGGTAATGTGGAAAACACAGGTCGGTAAATTGTCATTTCGACCCGAGGAAGGGCTCGAAATTGTCGCGACCGGTCGCCTGTCGACATATCCGGGTCGCTCCAATTACCAGCTGATTGCAAGCGATATCCGGCCTGCCGGCGCCGGTGCGCTTATGGCGCTCCTTGAGGAACGCAAGAAGAAGCTGGCAGCTGCGGGGCTGTTCGATCCAGACCATAAAAAGCCACTGCCATTCTTGCCGCGCACAATCGGCGTTGTGACCTCGCCAACCGGTGCAGTTATCAGAGACATACTGCATCGCCTCAGCGACCGGTTTCCCGTTAGGGTTGTTCTCTGGCCAGTTCTGGTTCAGGGCGACATAGCAGCCGAGCAGATTGCCGCTGCGATTGACGGCTTTAATGATATGGATCCGCCCGACCGCCCCGATGTGCTGATCGTCGGGCGAGGCGGCGGATCGATCGAGGATTTATGGCCCTTCAATGAAGAGAATGTCGTCAGAGCGGCTTTTAATAGCATGATCCCGCTAATCTCGGCGGTCGGCCATGAGGTTGATCATACTTTGATTGACTATGTCGCCGACAAGCGCGCCCCGACGCCAACCGGCGCGGCCGAATTCGCGGTGCCGGTGCGATCCGAATTGATCCTCAGCCTACAGGATCTTGGACAACGCCAAAAGCATGCTTTGACCAGATACGTCAAAAGACAGCGTGACCGCTTCGCAGCCGCGCGCCTGCCCCGCGCTGAACGATTATTGGAAGTGAAGCGGCAACAATTCGACCTGCTCGCAAGCCAACTCGGAAATAGTGTCAGGCACCTAACAGCACAGCGTCGGCTTCACCTTACCAAAACATCAGCTGCCCTGCGTCCCGACCTGCTTCGCACCGACCTGAAACGCAGTCACAGGCGACTGTCCGACATTGCAAACCGGGCCAACCCCGCAATGCGGCGAACGCTCCAGCAAAAAACGCAAAAACTGGATAGTGAGGCGAAGACGCTCGAAACATTATCTTATCAAAGCACCCTTCGGCGCGGATACGCTCTGGTGCTGGCTCCGCAAGGACAGCTTGTCAGGTCGGCACGCGATGCCGCTAAACTGAAATCATTCGCAGTGCGGTTCGGCGACGGTGAGGTTACCGCCACCCCGCACCAGTCTGCCGGCATAAAAAACACCCCTGCCAGAACGGCTAAAACGCGGTCCCGCTCAACCGTCAAACCGGACCAAGGCGATTTGTTTTAGGCGCGTGGATGTCTTTTGGACAAATAATCCCTGACGGCACCTCATCCATTTAGTTCACTGATAATACGTTATTTTATTGCAATATTCTGCGAGACATCAGCACCACTTACAGCGCCAGCCCGTCATGGAACGGCTCGTACATGTAAATGTTTCGCCGTGCATATCTGACCGGCCGACAACCGACCCATGTCATAGCGAGTGATGCGGGCTGCAAGCGGCGATTATCGCAATTGGCGGCACCGGGCCACCAGCATCCTATCTCGAATGACAGGACACCAACGCCCCCGACCGATAAATTATAGCTGGCCCAGCATATAGTCGGCGCTCGACACCTCGAAGGCGCCAGCGTCTTCGACGTTCAGGCTTGTAATCGTGCCATCATCGACAATCATGGAATAGCGTTGCGATCTTTTCCCCAGGCCGAAACCTGAGCCGTCCATCTCCAGCCCGAGCGTCTGGGCAAATGTACCATTTCCGTCGGCCAGCATTCGCACTTTACCATCGGGGTCAATCGATTTGCCCCAGGCAGCCATAACGAAGCTATCATTAACCGCAGTACAAACAATCTCATCAATACCCTTGCCGGCAAGGGCTTCGCTTTGCTGCACGAAGCCCGGCAGGTGCTTTGCAGAACAACTCGGTGTAAAGGCACCGGGCACCGCAAAAAGCGCAATCTTTTTGCCAGCGAAGACGTCTGCCGTCGTGACAGGTTCTGGTCCCTTCTCACCCATTTCAAGGAATGTGACTTCGGGTAATTTGTCTCCGACATTAATGCTCATATGACATGATCCTTCGTTAAATTGCGCTTTAACTAATCAGTTCGGCAAGCCAAGACAACCAAAAACGGGGGCCTTTTTGAGAATGCGACTGCCGCATATTAGGAGCAGCAATCGCAACGGTCTCGAGCCTCGGCAGGACCGCAAACCCGAATCCTGACGCATCCATTGGCCTATGATATAGACCTATCGATAAACGGCATGGGTGGACTTCAAGCTGCCATTTTCAAAGATAACATGCCCCGTATCCACGAAATAAGCCTTGCTGTCGTCAATCTCGGCCCGAATAACAAGGATATCGATACCCCGCTTATATTCAGAAAGGGCCCTTGCCGCCCGCACGGCCGCATTCCGATCATGCGCGAAATACTCAGCCCGGATCGAGTCCGGATCATCTGATCGCTCGAGAAATTCTACCCTATAGGAAATCTTCTGCATCGGCCTGCCGTTCCTTGCCAACTTTTCGAAACAAGATGTAGGTCGATATCGCGCAAGGTTAGTGCGATCGATGACAAAACTTACAAGAACAATTATCGCAGCTTGCTTTAAATCGCGATCAAGTCCGAGCTTTGCCCTGGACGGTACCCGCCCGACCGCTCCAAAGTGCGGCAATATCAGCCAGACTTAACGAACAGCCATTGCAATCAGCTATGTTTCTGCGCCAAAGTTTGCCGACATAGACAAGGGGTGTGACGATGAGAAAAATTTCAGGTCTAGTGGCGAGCTTATGCCTGACCGCCTGCAGCGGTCAGAATATGCCCGACAATAGTGCGACATTGCCGGCTTCGGAAGTCAGCTCCGAGATCACGGTTCCGGCGCCCCGCCCCGGTATTGTCGAAGAGCGTATGGCGGTTTTAGCGCTATCCTGCGTGCACAAAGAATACCCCAACAAGATTTCGCACGTCTTGAATGATGATCTTGATTCACAACCGCCAAGGGCGCTCTACCCGGCATTTTATGGCTGCTTCGACTGGCACTCATCGGTACATGGTCACTGGTTGCTGACCCGTATTCTGAAGACCCATGATGATAGCCCGATGACGGATGCCATTATTGCCAAACTGAACATCAGTTTTACGCCAGAAAACATCGCCCGCGAAGTTGCGTATTTCGCAGCACCGCAACGGGCCTCCTTCGAAAGACCTTATGGTCTTGCTTGGTTCCTTCAATTGGTCGCCGAGCTTGATGAGTCAGACGACCCACGCCTGCAAGAATGGCGTCGGCACCTCCAACCGCTGGAAGCAATTATTCGCGACCGGATAATAGAATGGCTGCCCAATCTTGCCTATCCGGTACGATCTGGCACACACGGTCAGAGCGCATTCGGTTTCGCCCTGATGCTCGATTATGCGCGAACCGTAGGTGACCGCCAGCTCGAAGACCTGCTTGTCGAGCGGTCGCGCTCTTTCTACGGGAATGATATAGATTGCCCGCTGAGTTACGAACCCTCAGGCGCGGATTTCCTGTCGCCTTGTCTGCAGGAAGCCGACCTGATGCGGCGGATTATGACCGAGCAGGAATTTAGCAACTGGCTGACCGCCTTCTTGCCGGACATCCCCCATACTGGCGACAGCGACTGGCTGGCGCCCGGCATTGTCATCGATCCCAATGATGGCCATCTCGTGCATCTCGACGGGGTGAACCTGTCGCGCTCCTGGGCCATGGACGGTATCGCAGCCGCCCTTCCGGCTGACGATCCGCGACAGCTATCATTACAGGCATCGGCCAGACTGCACCGCGAAACCGGCGTCGCCGCGATCTCCTCCGACAATTACGAAGGCTCGCACTGGCTGGGCAGTTTCGCGACCTATCTGACCACAAGACGCGGCACAACCGGGGCGGGAGCACCCCGGTGAAACTCAAAATCGGCCCAGGCGCCTATGTAACTGCGGCTTTTATCGGCCCCGGCACGGTAACAACATGCACACTCGCCGGCGCCAATTTCGGCTTCGTGCTGGTCTGGGCCCTTGTGTTTGCCACCCTGTCAACAATCCTGTTGCAGGATATGGCCGCCCGGCTCGGGGCCGGTGCCCAGCGCGGGCTTGGCGAGGCCCTGATGGAAACGCTGCCATCGGGACCGGTAAGGGTGGCGGTCGCAGCGCTCGTATTCGTGGCAATCGCTATTGGCAACGCTGCCTATGAAGCTGGCAACCTTGTCGGCGGCGCCCTCGGCGCTGAGGCAATTCTCGGACCCGATCTCCTTACGCGTCACTGGTATGTTCTCGCGATTGCGCTTGCTGCACTCCCCGCATTGATACTAGGACGATACAAAACGCTTGAGCGGCTTTTAATCAGTCTGGTTGTGATTATGAGCCTCGCCTTCCTCGGCACGGCGCTGCTTACCCGCCCGAACCTGTTTGCAATGCTGAGTGGCTTGGTTCCTCGTATCCCCGAGGGTGGCACTCTGACCGCCATCGCACTGATTGGCACAACTGTGGTGCCATATAATCTATTCCTGCACGCCGCCGCTGCGCGACGCCGGTGGACACCGGATCAAATTGGTGACGCCAGGACTGATACGATACTGTCAATTGGCCTTGGCGGCCTCGTATCACTGCTAATACTGGCAACGGCTGCCTCGGCCTTGTTCAGCAGTCAGCTAGAGGTCACGAACGCCGCCGACATGGCGCGCGCGCTTGAGCCGGTGGCTGGTCCCTGGGCACGATATTTACTTGGGCTCGGCCTGCTCGCCGCAGGCCTGACATCGGCAATCACCGCGCCGCTCGCGGCCGGCTACGCGGTGTCGGAAATTCTACCGCATAAGGACCCGTCCCACAGGCGACGGGTGACCAAGCTGACGTCTCTAGCAATCCTCGGCATTGGCGTTCTGGTCGGCACGCTGGGCATTAAACCGCTCCTATTGATTCTGACCGCACAGGCTGCGAATGGCGTGCTATTGCCTGTCATGGCAGCCTTTTTGCTCTATGTCATGAACCAGCAGGCGCTGGTTGGCCGTTACGCAAACTCAAAACGCGCAAATTTGCTGGGCGCAGCGGTCGTTATAGTTAGCGTTGGCCTTGGTTTGCGGGGGCTTATGACCGCTCTCGGTCTCTGGCCATAGGACTGTCATCATAATGCTGCTTTAAAATAGTGACATCCGGCCCGCCAGCAGGATGGACATACCAGTATCGCTTGATAACATCTCAGCTCAACCAGGCTGGTTTGCAAAGGAGATCGCAACTCTCGAGCGCCCGACGGCGTGTCGCGATATCGTCAAAAGACAGATATGACGGCAACCCACACGATGTTGTACCGGCAGAATAGTGTATCGCCATCATGCCGGATCACAATCTGACGCAAAGCAAAACTTTTCATCAAACAGCCAGACATAAAAGCGTCAGACGACTGGCTTGATGAAATTAAATTGGGGATGAAAATGAAAAAACTTATTACTGCCGCTTTGGCCGCAATGGCCCTTACCGGTGCGGCAAACGCACAAGACCGGGGCGCTTTCAATGTTCTGAACATGGCTGTGGAAGACCAGACAACTTATGTCGAAGCGCTTAAGGCAAATCCAGCTATATTCTCGGCGCTTGACGCGCAAGTTGCAGGGGTTTGCAGAACCACTGCAGGCTCGCAATATTACGGTGAAATGTTTGTTTGGACCGGCTATGCGAGCATGGGCGATGCCATGCATGCCGGCATCAAATTCCTTGGTGCTCCTACCAGCGGGCCAATTTCTGAAATGCGGACAATCCTCGACTCCGAAATGTATGTTCCGGCCAATGATTTTGAACTGAACCCCGGTGTCGAGCGGGTTTACAAGGTTAAAACCAATCAGACGGCGGCTTATGTCGATGCGATTGCTGCGATGGAAGCGGCGATGCACGCCAATGGTTTTGACGATATTATCATGGCAGTTCTTACTGCGCCGGTCAGCGGCCCGGATGAAGTCGGGGTTGTTACCGTCCGGATTATTGCGCCGGATGCACACAGGCTAGGCGCCCTCATGGCAACCCAGAACGCAGCACCGGGCTGGTATACCGAGGCAATGTCCGGCATTGGCGCGACCGGTCGGGAAATT
>CBFHPC010000060.1:0-12474 GCA_965657655.1 Henriciella sp. | reverse complement strand
CGTCCTTTCATTGGAACCGACCACGCCAATCCGTGAAATCTGTCGCTGCGAAAATTCATTCGCGGCTTGCTGTCCCTGCGCAGTGGTCATTTGCATCACACGGGCGAATGGCAGATAAGCCGCCGCGCGTTCGGTGTCGTGCGAATAGGACCACCGATAGTGAAACATGCATTTAGATAACCACTCATCGGCATAATCCTCGATCAGCATGTCGATAAACCGCAGCGCCGAATCGGATGGACGCAACGGGCGGTCGGGATAGACGCCGTCCAGATAGCTGAGAATTGGTGTCGTGTCGGCCTTCGCAATCGACAATTCACCTGTCTCGTCCGGCGCAATCAGATAAGGTATAAGTGGCAGTGGCCGGTCCGGTAATGCAGACGCCTCCTTGCTGCCGGCCAGAACAAAGCGATACGGAAGCCGCCGGAACCTCAGCGCTGCACGCAATTTGCGAGTATAAGGCGAAGCGCCAACACCAACCAGTCGCAGATCTTGCATCGCCACCCCCTATATCTTCATCCTGATTCTACAGGTTTAGTAATCGGATCGCCGCACAGAAACTTGACCCAGGTCAAGTTGATGAAGTGTTATTTATCAGCATAGACAGCGCTGATATCGGATACCCGCCTTATCCAAATCAGTCGGCTATGCGGGATATCCAGCCGGTGGGAAATCGCCCGGAGACCAAGCCGGCAAGCCGTGTCGAATTCAGACGATGAAGGCAATGCTGATTTAGCTGATATTCATTTTTTGGTTGTAAGATTACTTACTAAAGATACGTTCCTAGCATTGAAGGTGTTTAAATAAAGTTGACCAGAAAATGTTAGACCAGATCAAATCCGTTCGTGCTATGCTTGCCGCGCCCCTCTTTGCCCTCGCAATGTTCATGCCGGGCCCGGCGCAATCTCAAGCAAATGAAGGGGCAGCCGCTGCTAATGCGCTATCTTCGCTACCTTTGCGCCTGATCGGCCCGGCCTATCCCTCTGGTCGAATCTCGGATTTTGCGTTTTTTTCGGAGACCCCACACCATTATCTCGTCGCAACCGCGTCCAGTGGGCTGTGGCAAACAAGCAATGCCGGCACGACGTGGACACCGGTGTTTGACAATGAAGGGACCTATTCCATCGGCACCGTCGAGATTGCCCCTTCCGACAATAAAACGATCTGGGTCGGAACTGGTGAAAATAATGCGCAACGGTCGGTCGCCTTCGGAAACGGCGTCTATAAATCAACCGATTCGGGCCGGAACTGGATACATATGGGGCTGGAAGACTCTGGCCATATCAGTCAGATCTGGATACACCCCGATAATGCCGATACCGTTCTTGTCGCTGCGCAGGGACCGCTATGGAATGAGGGCGGCGACCGTGGCCTGTACAAAACAACCAATGGGGGTTTGAGCTGGCAACGCATCCTCGAAATTGACGTGCATACGGGCATTAATGAATTTGTTGTCCACCCCGACAATTTCGATCAGATCGTAGCTTCGTCTTACCAGCGCCGTCGGCATGTCTGGGCCCTGATCAATGGCGGCCCTGGATCAGGGGTCCACCGGACGGTTGACGGCGGCGAAACCTGGACCGAGGTCTCCGCCGGTTTGCCCGCCGGTGATATGGGCCGGATCGGTCTTGCCATGGCACCATCCCGCCCGGATATGTTGTACGCGATTATCGAGGCGCAGGATGACGAGCGCGGTGTCTATCGCTCAGTCGATTTCGGCCAGAACTGGGAGAAGCGCTCCAGTCACATGACGACCAGCCCGCAATATTATAATGAGCTGGTCGTCGATCCACTTGACGAAAACACGCTCTATTCGCTTGATACCTATACGAAGCGGTCTCGTGACGGCGGCGCAACATTTACCGATATTGGCAACAGACACCGGCACGTCGATGATCACGCGCTCTGGATCAATACCAGAAATACCGACCACCTGATTATCGGCGGCGATGGCGGCATCTATGAAACCTATGATGGCGGTCAGTTGTGGCGGCATATCGAAAACCTGCCAATCGTGCAGTTTTACCGCATCCAGCCCGACAATGCCTTGCCATTCTATAATGTCTGTGGCGGGACGCAGGACAATAATTCATTGTGCGGTCCGTCGCGGACAACACGACGGCATGGCATCGTAAATTCAGACTGGCACATTGTGCTTGGCGGTGACGGTTACAAACCGCAAATCGACCCCCGGGATCCGAATATTGTCTATGCGCAATATCAATATGGCGGTCTGGCGCGCTACGACCGGCGCACGCAGGAGCGCGTTTTTCTTACCCCGCAACCGGAACCGGGCGAGCTCGCCTACAAATGGAACTGGAACACGCCACTATTAATCAGTCCGCATAATCCGGACCGAATCTATTATGCCTCGGAATATCTGTTCGCCTCAAATGATCGTGGCGATTCATGGGAAAAAATCAGCCCGAATCTAAGCCGCCAGATCGATCGTAACGCGCTCGATGTAATGGGGCGCGTCTGGAGCGTCGATGCAATCGCAAAGAACAATTCGACATCGATCTTTGGGGCCGCAATTGCATTGAGCGAAAGCCCACTTGTCGAAGGTCTGATCTATATCGGAACCGATGATGGCGTTATTTCCGTAACCGAGGATAATGGCCTGACCTGGCGCCAGCAAGACCGGGTACGCGGTGTCCCGGAAATGACACTTGTCGAAGATATTATTACATCAACCCATGCCGCCGACGTCGCCTATGCTGCGTTCGACAATCACAAACGTGGTGATCACAAACCCTATCTCTACCGCACACGCGACCGCGGCCGCAGCTGGCAATCCATTTCAGGCGATCTGCCCGACTGGGGCGCGGTACACACGATTGCCGAAGACCACATCGATCCCAACCTGCTTTTCGCCGGCACCGAATTCGGCCTTTTCTACAGCCAGAATGGCGGTCGGAACTGGCATCAGCTCAAGACCAACTTTCCGACCATCGATGTTAGGGATATTGAAATACAGAGACGCGAGAGCGATCTGGTCGTCGGCACATTCGGCCGCAGCATCTATGTGCTTGACGATTATTCACCCCTGCGTACCGCAGCCGCAAGCGTTGCCGGTGCCGAAGCCATGTTGTTTTCTGTTCGGGATCCCTGGCTCTATATTGAAGGCGACCTTTGGGGCACATCGCGTGCCGCAAAGGCCTATCGTGGTGATAATTTCTGGCATGCTGAAAATCCGCCCTTCGGTGCCGTCTTTACCTACACGCTAGGCGACACGCTGCGGACCCGCGCCGAGACCCGCCGTCTGGCAGAACGCGCCATTGAAGAAACTGGCGGTGACACGCCCTACCCATCCTGGGATCAGCTGCGTATGGAAGATCGCGAAGACGAACCGGAGATTATTTTCACAATCACGGACGAGACTGGAAATATAGTCAGGCGGATGAGCGGGCCGACAACTAAAGGACTTCATCGCGTCGCTTGGAATTTGCGTTATGACTCCCCCGCGCTCGCCGCCGCCGACCAGGCAGAAGAAGACGGCTTCTTCTCCTCGCCCCGCGGCCCGTTGGCTTTGCCGGGAACATACACCGTCCACATGGGCAAAAAGGTCAATGGCGTGCTAACACCATTATCGAACCCCCAGAGTTTTACCGTCAAAGCACTGGAAAGCAGTCCGGAGATAACCCCGGACCGTGAAGCACTTCTGGAGTTCCAGCAGGACACAGCCGACCTTAGCCGCGCTGTTAGTGGAGCAATTATTGCTTCGGCGGAAATGCGCGATCGCCTGAGCCATCTAAAACGAGCCGTTGAAACAATTCGGGGTCCGAACGATACCAAACGGGCCGAACTCCAGCAGCTCGAAACTATTCTGGACGATGCTGACATCATGCTGACGGGTGACAGCTCGATTAGCCGACGTAATGAGCAAGTCGCCTTCTCGATTTCGATGCGGGTCAACCAGATCCGGCGCTGGGGCTGGTCGCACCAGTCGCCGACGACCGGCTCAGACCGGGATGCGCTTGAAATTGCCAAACGGGATTTTGCCACTGCGCTGCAGCACTTGCGAGACGCAGAAACGGGATTGGAGGCCCTCGAATTTGAGCTCGAAAGTCTTGGCGCACCTTATACGCCTGGTAGAGGCGTCCCTGTCTGGTCAGATTAGTGACAGGTGAAATAATTTGGGCCGGGCGCACACGCTCGCGATCGAACAGGTTGCTTATCGGTCGCCCGGCGCCCCCCAAGCCGTGTGAGAACGCCTCGGCTCACACCGCCAATACAACGATATTTTGCGACACTTCACGCCCCGGAACGCTATGCCAACGCAAACATAAGCGCGTCGAAACTGAAAATCGCACGCATAGTCCGCCCCTCTGCTTGAACTTTCCAAGCCAGCCTTAAATCTTATTGATGATAGGTCTTTTATTTTAGGAACATCAAATGCGACTAGTAAATCTGATAGCCGTAATACTGATAACGCCAACATTACTGTTCCCGGCGTTCGCGCAGTCGCAGCAGAATAACGCGTCCGCGTCCCTATCCAGCGAAACGTTCGAGGCGTTTAACCTGCGAAATATCGGGCCGGCTTTGATGTCCGGTCGCATTGCAGATATCATCATCGTCCCAGACGACCCGGCGACATGGTATGTCGCTGTCGGTTCCGGTGGCGTTTGGAAAACCGAAAATGCCGGGACCAGCTGGACATCCCTGTTTGACGGACAGGGATCCTTCTCGATAGGTGCACTTGGTGCGGACCCCTCAAATCCCAACCGGATATGGGTCGGAACCGGTGAAAATCATGGCGGGCGTCACATTGCGTTTGGCGACGGCGTATACAAGTCGGACGATGGCGGTCAGACATGGGAAAACAAGGGGCTAACCGCCTCGGAACACATTTCCAAGATTATCGTCCATCCTGATGATCCCGATACGATCTGGGTCGCCGCGCAGGGACCGCTCTGGTCGCCGGGTGGCGAGCGGGGGGTCTTCAAATCAACAGATGGCGGCGAAACCTGGGCCAATATCCTTGCTTCAGGTGAATATACTGGTGCAACCGACCTGATAATCGATCCTCGCAATCCAGACCGCCTCTATGCCGCCTTGTGGCAGCGCCACCGCACCGTTGCTTCCTTTATCGGCGGCGGGCCGGAAAGCGGCATCTGGACCTCTGCAGATGGCGGCGAGACGTGGCACGAACTCGAAACCGGATTACCAGAAGGCAATATGGGCAAAATAGGCATGGCCATTTCCCCGCTCCAGCCAGATATACTCTATGCGGCGATCGAGCTCGACCGGCATGAGGGCGGCGTCTGGAAGTCCCTTAACCGTGGCGCCAGCTGGGATAAAATGTCGGATGCCGTCGCGGGCGGTACCGGCCCGCATTATTACCAAGAACTTTATGCCAGCCCGCACGTTTTTGACCGGATCTACCTGCTCTCCAATACAACACAAATCTCAAATGATGGCGGCGCGAGCTGGACCGACCTCAATAATGAATTCAAACATGTCGACGATCATGCGATAGCATTTCGTCCCGACGATCCCGACTATATCCTGTTCGGGTCCGATGGTGGGCTGTATGAAAGCTACGACCACACCGATAGCTGGCGGTTTATCGATAATTTGCCAGTGACCCAGTTTTACAAAGTGGCGGTCGACGACACCGATCCCTTTTATCTAGTGTATGGCGGAACGCAGGACAATAATTCGCAAGGCGGCCCATCGCGGACCGATAACCGGCATGGCATACGGAATTCCGATTGGTTCATTACCTTATTCGGTGACGGCCATCAGTCGGCAACTGAGCCGGGAAATCCCGATATTGTTTATGCGGAATGGCAGGAAGGTAATTTAGCGCGTATCGACCGTATCACGGGCGAGCTCATCCATATCCAGCCACAACCGCAGCCCGGCGACCCGATCGAACGCTGGAACTGGGATACCCCCATTCTGGTCAGCCAGCATCAACAGACGCGACTCTATTTTGCATCGCAGCGGGTCTGGCGATCGGATAATCGTGGCGACAGCTGGACGGCAATTTCCGGTGATCTCACACGCGACCAAGACCGGATGCAATTGCCTGTACAAGGACGCCAGTGGAGCTGGGAAGCCGGCTGGGATTTCGATGCGATGTCGCAATACAACACGATCACATCCCTTGGCGAATCGCCTCTCGATGAAAATCTGATCTATGCTGGCACGGATGACGGCTTGATCCAGATAACCGAGGATGGCGGCGCCAATTGGCGCCGGGTCGACGTCGGGCGACTGCCGGGTGTGCCCGATACGGCCTTTGTGAATGATATCCGGGCCGACCTGTTCGATAGAGACACGGTCTATATTGCGCTCGATAATCATAAATTTGGCGACTATGCGCCCTACCTGCTTAAGAGCACCAATCGTGGCCGCTCCTGGCGTGATATGTCCGGCGATCTGCCGGACCGTCATCTGGTCTGGCGGATCGTACAGGATCATGAAAACCCCAAACTCCTGTTCGGCGCCACGGAGTTTGGTCTCTTTTTCACACTCGATGGTGGCCAGAAATGGGTCAAACTTACCGGAGACGCCCCGACGATCTCTTTCCGCGATGTCACAATTCAACGCCGGGAAAATGATTTGGTCGCTGCCAGTTTCGGCCGGGGTATCTTCATTATTGACGATATCTCGCCGCTGCGCGCGCTGACTGAGGAAAGTCTCGATCAGGCCGCCATGCTGTTTCCCGGGCGGACGGCTCACTGGTATATCGAGCAGCATCCGCTGGCGTTTTCACAGGGTGGCTCACAAGGCCATGGCCTTTACCGTGCCCCCAACCCGCCTTTCGGGGCAAACTTCACCTATTATCTCGCCGATGATATTCTATCGCTGACCGAGCAACGCATCGCCGATGAAACGCCTTTGATAGCGGCAGGTAAGAATACGCCTTTTCCCGGTTTCAGCGCGATAACAACAGAATTGCAGGAAACCGAGCCGGAAATCATTCTGACAGTTCGCGACTCCGCCGGTAATATTGTCCGGCGTCTGCCCGGCCCGGCCACTAAAGGGTTTCATCGTGTAAACTGGGATTTACGATTTCCCTATCAGTCGATTGTTGCAATCGATGATGATCTTGAGGGAGAGCCAAGCGGTTTTCTCGTGGCGCCCGGCGACTATAGCGTCTCTTTGTCAAAACGCGTCAGAGGCCGGACCACAGAACTCGTTGGCCCCAAGACGTTTAGCGTCAAACGGCTGCGAGAAGGCGCGCTGCCAGTGCAGGATGATGTGGCTGCTTTCTGGGCCGAAGTCGCCACCTTCGACCGGGCTGTTACCGCCGTGAGGGTCACGCTGAGGGATGCTGAGGATAAACTCCAACTGCTAGAAAGTGCGGCTCGACGCACGACCGGGACCGACACCGATTCATTGATCGACCAATGGCAGCGTTTGCGGCAAGAAACATTCAGCCTGAACGAGCTGGTTACTGGAAACCCCGCCCGCCGGGCCATCGACGAGCGCACGCCAGCAACTTTTCGTAGTCGCCTAAGCTCGGTCATGAGAGGAATCTATTATTCGACCTATGGCCCGACGCAAACCCATCGCGACCAGTTTGCGATTGCGAAAACGGAGTTCGAGGATGTCCGCACGCGCGTTCGTCGCCTTACCGAAACCTCAATTCCGGCGTTTGAAGCCGCCTTGATAGATGCCGGCGCCCCATGGGTGCCTGGCGCTCGCATTCCCTAAAAATCACATAATATTCCGCCACATACTAGATCGCAACAAGACCTCAGTCCGAGTCAAAAAATGAAGTTAAACCTGAAACGCCAATTGCGTCAGATCCATTACTGGCTGTCCCTCGCCGTCGCCATCCCCGCCGGGATCATGTTTATCGCCGGCGGGTTTCTGATGCTCAAAAAGGAAGTCAACTGGATCCAGCCGCCGACGGCACGCGGCATCGTCGCCAACCAGATTCCGGCGATTGATTACCGCCAAATGCTGGAGGCCGCACGGCTGCATCCCGAGGCCGGGATTGAACAATGGTCGGACATTGATCGCATCGACCTGCGCGTCAACAAAGGCATTGCAAAATTGCGGGCGCAGTCAGGCTGGGAGGTGCAGGTCGATACAAATACCGGAGACACCCTTAATGTTGCTTATCGGCGATCGGATATAATCGAACAAATTCATGATGGTTCGTTTTTCTCAGACAGTGTGAAACTGTTTATTTTCCTGCCGACCGGCCTATTGCTAATATTGATGTGGGGCACGGGACTTTATCTGTTCTTCCTGCCACGGTTCCGCAAAAAACGATCGCAAAAATCGATCTAGGGGCATTCCGACAGCACGGCCTAAAACCTGCATAATTGAGCAGGGCGAGTAGCCTCATTATGACTGGTGAAAGGTCTGCGGGTCAGGATCTTTTACCCGTCTGGCGCCACAACAGCCAACTTCTTCGCGTTTTTATGATCAGAAGGATCATGCCGCTAAATGCGACCAGCATAGCCGCACCCGCAGCCGTAATAAGGAGCGGATGGTTAAAATCTTCACCATCATCATAATCCATGACATGCAATTTCCAGAAAAAATCATAAAACCTCCAAGTCGAAGACCGGCGGGCAGCGACCTCGGCGCGGTCGGGGTCGATATAGAGGGTCGTATTATCCGTGTCGTCGAAACGAACCTGCCAGACAGGGCCGGGACGGCCATATTCGGCCGGCGGGTCAGACAATAATGCAGCACGCTCAATCACCGCAGTTCGGGAATAGTCAGCATCGGCAAGTTCCCGGACCTGTGCTTCATTGATCGGTGACAGAATTTCACTTGTCAGGGCGTCAACGATGACCCGCGTCCCGTCTTCTGCAGTGAGGCGCCATACCGGGGCGCCAAGAAGATGCCCGAGCACACCACTCTTCAACTGTGTAATCGACGCCGACGATGTTGCATTTTGCAACGTGATCACACTTGCCGGATCGACAGTATACTCAACCGTTTCGGTAATCTTATGCTCACCTCGAACCACTTCAATGGGTATAATGCTCATCACCAGCCCGCCAGATATCCATAAAAGGATCTGAATCCCGACGATAAGGGCCACCCATTTATGTATGCGTACGCTCCACTTGGATAAAATCATACAAAACCTATTCCACGATGAAAGACACCGAGCCACTCATAACATGCGCGTCATTGCCGGTTGCGCGCCATACAGCTTTATAATCATCGGCTTGAAGTGGCGGCAGACGAACCATGATATGATCCGACCGTTCGACCTCGGATATATCGAGTTTAATAGTTTCGCCCGTCAACGTTACAAGCAAAAGATGTTCCAGCGTCATTGCGTGACTAAACTGAATCATGAAATGGGGCGGCGACCGGTCCAGTACCGCACCATCTGAAGGGACCGTATGTCCGGCAGCCATAGAATGCCCGGCATGGGTTTCATGACCGCCATGTCTCTGCTCAACAGAACTGGCAAATGACGGGCCTGTCAAACAAACCAGTGAGAACATTAAAAGAAATGTGCGTTTCATAAGATTACCCCAAGAAAATTTAAAATCTCGACCCGTCAACACGCATATCGGAAGTCTGGTCGGAAAGCCCTGCGAGACTATTCGGTCTACCCGTCTGCCAGATTGACGCCATCCCGGCTTAACTCTTCAACTGTTGCCGGGCGCGCCGTACCGACAGGGTCACTATACCAGCCGGGATTGGTAAAATCGGTAATGGCGTCCCGCACTTTCAATATGGTGAACATGCCGCCCATCGAAATATAGCCGTGCGGGCCTTGCGAACCGACCATTGGCAGGGAATTGTCAGGAACCGCCATATGGCCGCTTTCTATATGTTCGCCCATATCGCCCATACCGTTCTGTCCCATGGCCATATAAGCCGGCAACAGAGATGCAATTCGTCCTTCGAAGGCGGCGGGATCGACGCCGAGCATACTGGCGCCACCATGTGCCATCTGGTTCATGACATGATGGGTCATGTGACAATGCATGGCCCAGTCACCGGGATTATCGGCCACGAAATCAACTGTCCGTGTGGCGCCAACCGGCACCAGCGTCGTGGTTTCGGGACGTCGCGCTGACACCGGGACCAGCCCGCCATCAGTCATAGTCTCCTCGAAAGCATACCCATGCAGATGAATCGAGTGATGATGCATCGCAGACAAATTTCCAATCCGGATACGGACACGTTGTCCGGTTCGCGCAACGAGCGGCGCGGTCGCCGGATAAGCCTTCCCGTTTATTGTAAGAATATTGAAATCCGACATTTCGTTAGGGTCGGGCCGCCGTTCCCCCGGCCGCATCATCCAGGTCGAAAGCATCAGGGCGAAATCGCGGTCGGGGGCGGGTTCGGCAGGCCGACGCGGATGCACGACAATCATCCCCATAAGACCCATTGCCATCTGGGTCATTTCATCATGATGGGAGTGATACATGAAAGTGCCATATTGCTGGAACGTCCATTCATACACGAAGGTCTCGCCGGGATTTATGGCGCGCTGATTTAAACCGCTCACACCATCCATGCCTGAATTCAGTATGACGCCATGCCAGTGTAACGATGTCGCCGCAGGCAACCGGTTGGTAACATAAAAGCGAACCCGGTCCCCTTCGACAGCCTCAATTGTCGGGCCATGAACCTGGCCATTATAGCCCCAGCACCGGCCAGCCAGGCCAGCAGCAAATTCATGCTCAACCTCTTCGGCAATGAGATGAAAAATCTTCACGCCATCCTTGATTTTAAAGGGCAGTGTCGAGCCATTAGGGGTTTCGACAGGCGTATAATCCGATCCGGCTCGTCCCGGCGCATAGGTGCGACCGCGGGCGTGCTCGACTGAGGTCGAATAAAGGGTCTTCGAACGCGTGGCAGCATTAGCGGTTCCTGAGCCGACGGTTAATGCACCGACACCAAGACCCGCAAGCTTAAGAGCATCCCTTCGTGATGTCATCAATGTCCCCCTCGTTCCAGTGATCCGCTTGACGGCGTGCGCTGTTGACCGACAAATCCGCGGGCTGATCCGCCGGCAGCGAGCTGATCATATCGTGCTCGTAAAACCCAATAATCCTGAAGAATCCGAACATATTTCCTGCCGGCCGAGAGCTGGTCGCGTTTCGCATCAAGCAGTGCGAGTGTCCCGATTTGCATCGCATTATAATCAAGCTGCGCGCCCTGCAGAACCCGTCCGGCCAGCGGTAATACCTCGGCCCGATAGCGCAGTGCAATCTGCTGGGCTGTTTCGAACTCGGACAATAATATCTGCTTTTCACTTTCAAGCTGAGCTTTAGTCGCAAGGCGTTCTTGGATCATTGCAGAGAGCTTCGCTCTGACTGCTTGCCGGCGCCCCCCGCCCCAGTTGAAAACCGGCAAAGAAAATGCAACCCCGATTCCCCGTTCCCACTCACCATCATCGCGTTCACGCTCGAACTCCAACTCCATCTCGCCGATCAAAGAAGACACTGAATCAAGCCCGATCAAGGCACCTGCTTCGTCAATTCTGGCATCGTCCGCAATGAGATATAGATTTTCATCGACATTTACGGTCTCAACTACAATTTCAGACGTTGGGTGTCGCAACCGGCCTGACAAGGTCGGATCGCCGGAAGCCCGCCCGGCGAGCCCCGTTAATGCATTCAACCGGGCTCTGGCAGTGTTCAACTCGGTTTGGGCGCGCATGGCGTCAAACTCGATTTCAGCGGCCATCAATTTTTCACGGTCAAGATTGATCTGAGCGATATTTCCCGCGTCAAACAGGGCTTGTGCGAAATCCACCGACGCTCCGGCAGCTTCGCTCGCACTCGTCATAAGATTAGAGATCTGTGTTGCTGCAACCGCATTATAATAGGCAACTCGTACTTCGGAAATATAGTCGATCAGCGCCGCTGCGGTTTCAGCCTGTTCTGCTTCAAACCTCAGTCCTGCTGCCGTAATTCGGCGCGAGAAAAACAGAATGTCAAACAGATCCAGACCCAGACCATAGGATAAATTTGTTACCGGCTCGCTTTCAACATCCAACACCATCGCCGAAACAAAAGGGTTTGGCAGCGAGGCACCGTCAACATATTCGCCGGCGGCGGCCTGCAACTTAAAATACTCAGCCTGTATTGTCGGGCTTTTAAGAATGGCAATTTCAATCGCGGATGTTTCGGTAAGCGGCGCACTTAACAAAGTCCGGATTCTGACGTCAGCCTCATCCTCGGACAACCGGGCACCGGGCCATACGAGCTCGGCTGCAACACGCTCTGAAGCATTCTCGCCAAGCTGGTCAAATCCGCCCTTTTCTGGAACCGACACACATCCGGCGCTGACAAGCATCAGCATAATTGCAGGCAGGAAAGAATTATTCACTTCTTACGTCCACCCAGAACCGCAACCAGCTCTTCCACTTTCTCGCGTCGCTGCGACAGGCTTTTTCCTTTCAAAGCGGTTTCGACACAAGTGTCGAGATGATCATCAAGGACAAGCTTCTCGAGACTGGTCAATGCGGCCTTAATCGCCTGCACCTGTCTGACAACATCGATACAATAACGTTCGTCCTGAATC
>CBFHPC010000059.1:0-12507 GCA_965657655.1 Henriciella sp. | reverse complement strand
ATATTGATCAGTCTTTCACCGGCGGCCAGACCGACTTCTTCAGCCCCTATTTTGGCGCCCATCAGAGCTGCAGCCCTGAAGATCCCATCCCGGGTCGGGTTCGACATCACATTCTCGACAAGAACACCACCCTGACGGGAGATGATTGCCGCCGCAGCGAGAAAGGCTGCTGAGGACGGATCCCCCGGGACACTTGTTTCCTGTGCTGCCAGCGCCTGGCCGCCATCTATTTTGACAATTGCGCCTTCACCGGTCGATTGCACCGAAACATCTGCACCAAAACCACGCAACATGCGCTCACTATGGTCACGGGTCATCGTATTTTCGGTAATAATTGTTGTTCCGTCAGCCCTTAACCCGGCCAGAAGGAGGCAGGACTTAACCTGGGCTGATGCTTGTGGCGGGCAATAATTGATTGCCTCCAGCGGGGTCCGGCCTGTCATTGTCAGTGGAAGGCGTCCGCCTTCGGAAGCATTAAATGTTGCCCCCATTTGCTGCAAAGGGGTAATGACGCGTGCCATTGGTCGCGATGACAGGCTGTCATCGCCGATGAATGTGGCGCTGATATCATACCCGGCCACAACGCCCATAATCAGGCGGGATCCCGTGCCTGAATTGCCAAAGTCGAGACTGTCCCTCGGCGCGACCAGACCGGCTCCGCCAACCCCTGTTACTGTCCATTGATTAGTCCCGGTGCGTTCGACATTGGCACCGAGCGCGTGCATCGCCCGACCGGTGTTGATAACATCCTCACCTTCGAGCAGCCCGGATATTTTCGACGTCCCGACTGCAAGCCCGGAGAATATCAAAGCTCGATGGGAACAGGATTTATCACCCGGCGCAGTGACAATTCCGGAGATTTTATCAACAGGATGTGAGGTCCAGAACATATTCTATCCATTTTGATTGAACAACGCGTTACAAAAGCGCTTTGACAGGGACGAACGTTTCTGGCAAGCGCGGCTTCGTTGTAAAAAAGGTTGGAGCTTCAAGAATGGCGGATCCTAAACTGGGTACCAAGCAAGTGTGCCCGAGCTGCGAAGCAAAATTTTATGATTTAAACCGGCGTCCTGCGGTTTGCCCGAAGTGTCATTATGGGTTTGATCCCGCTGATGAGGTTGCGCAGGCCACGAAAACAAAAATCCGTGCCAAGGCAGCGGAGAACGCCGTACCCGACGACGAGGACGAGGATGAAGAGCTCGAGAGTGAGAATGTCTCCAAAGCCGTGCGTGATGATGATGATGAAGATACGGAAGAAACTGCCAAGGAATTAGGCGGCGACGAAGATGATGTGCCGCTTGATATGGGCGGTGACGAAGCTTCCGACGAAGATGTCGGTTTGAGCAAAGTGCCGGCCGGGTTCTCCGAAGAAGGCGTCGATAGTGACGAGGATGATGACTTGCTCGGTACCGATGATGACGAGTTCGACATCGATGATGGTGATCTTGATATCGACGATGAGGGTGATCTGGACAACACAAGTTCGGACGGTCTCGGAAATCGGGAGAATTAACGCTTGATTGTACGCATCGAAAGCCGTATTGGGCCGTTCTAGGTTTTGGGGCCATAGCTCAGTTGGGAGAGCGCTTGCATGGCATGCAAGAGGTCGTCGGTTCGATTCCGTCTGGCTCCACCATAATCCGATAGATTACGCGGATGGCAGATAATGTCATTCGCGTTTTTTTATCCCGCCCGATTGCGAAGATCTCTACCCTCGCCTGCGGACGCACGTCGTTCGTATTCGAAGGTTATTATGGTCGATTAGGCTCGCTTAACGGCCTGTAGGGTGTGTGCTTACCTGCAACCGCCTTGACCCGCCAAACCGTCTTAGAGAATCGACGGGATAACCCGGTCTGGCGGACGATGGCCGTCCGTGAATGTTTTTATGTTGATGATCACTTTCTCGCCCATTTCAATTCGGCCTTCCAGTGTTGCCGACCCCATGTGCGGCAGCAGTACGACATTTTCCAAACCGATAAGATCGCTATTCACGGCTGGTTCTCTTTCGAACACATCGAGACCGGCGCCGGCGATTTTGTTCTCGCTCAGTATCCGGGCGAGCGCCGCCTCGTCTATGACTTCGCCGCGTGCTGTGTTTACGATAAAAGCGTCAGGTTTTATCAGACCTAGACGCCTTGCATTCATCAGGTGGAACGTTGCCGGCGTGTGGGGGCAATTAATGGAAATAATGTCCATGTGCGCAACCATCTGGTCCAGACTGTCCCAGTAAGTTGCCTCCAATTCCTCTTCTATATGCCGGGCAACCGGTTTGCGATTATGGTAGTGGATCTGCAATCCGAAGGCGCGTGCGCGGCGGGCAACAGCCTGGCCAATCCGGCCCATGCCGATAATGCCAAGCCGCTTGCCATTGATCCGGTGCCCCAGCATGCATGTTGGTGCCCAGCCATCAAATTTTCCATCCGCCATTAGCCGGCTGCCTTCATTCAGACGGCGCGGCACTGACAGAATTAAAGCCATTGTGACATCGGCAGTATCATCGGTTAGGACCCCGGGGGTGTTAGTGACCGTAATGCCTCTCTGGGTCGCCGATTGGACATCGATATTATCGGTACCGGCGCCAAATTGTGCAATCATCTGCAATTGCTCACCAGCCCGCGCAAGGATCCGGCCATTTATCTGATCTGTGACAGTTGAAACAAGGATATCGGCCCGCGCGACGGCGGCGACTAAATCATCTTCGCTCATTGGCTTGTCCGTTGCATTCAGTTCTGCGTCAAATAATTCTTTGAGACGTAATTCAACGGCGTCCGGCAGGCGGCGGGTAACAATGACCTTGGGGCGTTTTGGTGACATAAAGTCTCCTCTTATTGCGGGTCATATAGCAAAGGTTTTGGGTTAAGAACATCCGCAGTTTACCTTTGTTGTATTCAATAGCATAGATTAGACGCATGTCCTTGTTTCAAATCAGAAGTTTGTTTCTCGTTCTCCTATTGGTTTCCGGTTCAACCCTGGCGGCGGCGGAGCCCGGAGAGACTGTTGTTAGTGATTTTTCAGAAAAGCCTGTTCCGAGATTTGAATCGTTGAGGTTTGGCGAGTCGAATGGTCGTCAAGGCCCAAGTGCTGAGCACCGCATACTCTGGCAATATGAAAAACGCGGCTTGCCGGTGCTTATTATCCGCGAAACGCTTGGATGGCGGCGGATCCGTGACCATGTCGGCGATGAGGTTTGGATGAGTGAGCGGCTCTTTTCATCACGCCGAACCGTTTTGCTGACCGGCGATTCGGTTATGAGGCGGGCCCCTTCAGCCGAAGCGTCCGGTATTGCCCGGCTTAAAGCCGGTCTGATTGCCGATCTGCGGGATTGTCAGAATAATTGGTGCGAGGTCGCGGTTCGCGGCGAACAGGGCTGGATTCCTGAAACCGACATATGGGGTGCACCCTCGCAACTATTTATAGGCGCGCAATAGTGTTCGGCGGGATGACGGGGTTGCCGCAACGGTTTGTGGCGACTATGCCTCGGATTGCGGCCACTCCGGCGTAATTTCAAATAGGTAAAATATGACGATGCCATCTTTGCATACTGATCAGACATCATATTCGCACGAAGAACTTCTTAAATCGGGGCGCGGCGATCTTTTTGGTCCCGGAAATGCGCAACTTCCAACGCCGCCTATGTTGATGATGGACCGGATACCCGAGATTTCGCTAGATGGTGGCGCTTATGGGAATGGTCACGTGATTGGCGAGTTTGATATCAATCCAGACCTCTGGTTTTTCGAGTGCCATTTTCCCGGCGATCCGGTGATGCCAGGCTGTCTCGGGCTGGATGCCATGTGGCAGGCCGTAGGCTACTGGCTGGGCTGGTCCGGTTCGCCCGGCAAGGGTCGCGCGCTCGGGGTGGGCGAGGTCAAATTTACCGGTCAGATTACCCCTGATAAAAAGCTTGTGCGCTATGAGATCGATATAAAGAAGGTCAAGCGCGGCAAGCTCGTTCTTGGTATCGCTGACGGTCAGGTCTTTGTTGACGATAAGCGGGTTTACACCGCCAAGGATATGAAGGTCGGTCTGTTTATGCCCGACAGTTTATAGAAGCTCACCCGTAGAAACATGTGAGGGTCGCCGGCCGAAAACCTTTCGGCGGATGGTGCCCTGACCAGCTGAAACTGAATATTTAACTGTAATTTGGAGGTATGTCATGGCGGATTTTGGCGCAATGCCGGTAGGGAATTTGATGCAAGGCAAGCGTGGTCTTGTTATGGGCGTCGCAAACAAGAATTCGATCGCCTGGGGCATATCAAAGCAACTGGCAGCACAAGGCGCCGAGCTTGCTTTTACCTATCAGGGAGAGGCTTTGGAGCGTCGGGTCCGTCCGCTTGTCGAAAGCATCGGAATGGATTTCATGGTATCGGCTGATGTTACCGATGATGCCGAGATGGACGCAGCTTTTGCCGCGATCAAGGCGAAATGGGGCAAGATAGATTTTTTGGTGCACGCGATTGCGTTTGCCGGTAAGGATGAGCTGCAGGGCTCAATGGTCGAGAATACGACCCGCGAGGGCTTCCGCCGGGCCATGGACATATCTGTCTTCAGCTTTATTGACAGCGCCAAGCGGGCGAGTGCACTGATGCCGGATGGTGGCTCGATTGTTACCATGTCATATCTCGGGGCCGAGCGCACCGTGCCATCTTATAATGTCATGGGTGTTGCAAAGGCCGGTCTTGAAGCCTCGACCCGTTATGTTGCCCGTGATCTTGGACCATTAGGGATCCGTGTGAATGCGATTTCTGCTGGGGCGATGCGAACGCTTGCTATGGCCGGAATTAAAGGCGGTAAAGCCCTGATGAGCACGGGACGCGACTGGTCATTATTAAAAGAAGATACCAGCATTGAGGGGGTTGCCGGCTGCGCTTTGTATCTGCTGTCACCACTGGGTCAGTCGATTGCTGGCGAAGTTATTCATGTAGATGCAGGCTTCCACGCGGTTGGCGTGCCTGACCTTCTCGACAATTCCTAGCGGGGCACCGGCGCCGGGATTAGTCGGGCTGCAGGCCCTGTTTTGCAAGATGCTCTATGATTGGCGCCATCAGGCGTTCAATCGTCGAGGTGTCAGATCTTATACGACCGCGGGCTGGCAAGCCTTCATCGACAATTACGAGTTCAGCCTCGAACATGGTGGGGTGCGTATATTTGTAATGAGAAGGCCGCACCGATTCCAGATATTGGTGTAGGATGCCGTCAACAGACCGGCCACGCTCTATCACATCTCGCCTGATCCGCCGCGCCAGTCGTAAATCATCCGGAGTATGTAAATAGACCGATAGATCGATCAGGGGTCTTATGCCTGGCAGAGACAGGGCATGTATGCCTTCGACAATGATCAGACCTGCCGGGTCAAGGCGGTGGCGCTTGTCCGGGCTGCGATCGTGGCGTTCATAATCATAAACTGGCTGGTCTATCGGCTGACCCGCGAGCAGCTGGTGCAGGTGTTGGTATATTAATTCAGCATCCTTACTGTCAGGACTGTCATAATTTATTTTTGCAATCGTTTCGTTTTTTTCGGCCACGCTTAATGCTGTGCCGTAGTGAGACATTGGTAAATAATACCGGTCTTCATGAAATATCGAGACACCTATTTTGGTGTAGGCTTCGCTCAATGCCGCCGCTAGTGTCGACTTGCCGGACCCGGATCCTCCGGTAATGGCCACCAGATAGGGCTTGGTCACGCTCACCTTTTAGCTTTCAGGTGAATCAAGCGGAACGGCGTAAAGTTCGAGGCGATGGTCAATTAGCCGGTAGCCCAGTTTGCGGGCGATTTCGATCTGGAGACGTTCGATCTCCTCATTGTGGAACTCGACCACAGTTCCTGATTTGACATCGATAAGATGGTCATGATGTTCGTCAGGCACTTCTTCATAGCGTGCGCGACCATCACCGAAATCGTGGCTCTCGATTATGCCGGCCTCTTCGAACAGTTTTACGGTCCGGTAGACCGTGGCCAGCGAGATTGATTTGTCCAGCCTGTTCGCCCGGCTATGCAACTCTTCAGCATCCGGGTGGTCATCGGCGTCGGATAGAACGCGCGCGATGATCCGGCGCTGGTCCGTCATCCTCAACCCTTTTTCGGCGCAGAGCTTTTGTAATTGATCCATATCTGCTCCCTGCAGGTTAAATACGGGTCTGTCTGTCTACAGATGATAATAAGCTATTGAAAATATTTTTCGACATTAAAATTGCATCAATGGCGGTTGTGTCTCTTCGTCTATAATAGTTTTGTCGCCGGCCGTCTTCGGTGAAGCCGAATTGGGCATAAAGCGATATCGCGGCTGTATTATCGGCCGCAACATCGAGGATCACCTGCTCAATTTTTAAGCGGGCGAGGTGTCGCATGGACTGGTCGAGCAATGCCTGGGCGAATCCCTGCCGCTGCCAGAACGTCCCAACCCCGAATGTAAGCAGTTCGGCCTGTGGCTGAATGAGCCGGAAAACCGCGATTGCGGCTAGCTTCGAGCCGTTGCGAAGGCCAAGTATCTCTGTGCTATTTTGCGTTAGTAAAGTAACAAAATCGGCTGCCGACCAGGCCTGTTCGGGCGGAAATATATCAGCGTGCAAAGCGGCAATTTCGCTAGCGCTATCCGGGTGTTTGATCTCGGTCAGCATGATTTGGCCTTTTGGCCCGGCAGATCGGCGTCGGGCGGCCTCACATATACGGGGCGTGCGGGCCGAGTTTCAAACCGCTTGTCCGCGACCCTTTTTGCAGCATTTACAGCGCTTGGCCGTGCGGCGTGAACGACCAGATGGTCGGGTGCCGTTAGACCTGCTTCGGTACTGCCGTAAAGCATATGCGGGTGGGCGTTCAGACGATCAAGCAAATCGGCGCGGCTGGTTTCTTCCGGCGGCGCTGTCGCTTCGCCAGACCGGAAAGACTGTGTCCAGAATGTAATATCTGGCTCCCGCCGTTTGGCAGGTAAAACAACCATGGCCGATCCTTGTTGACCGTCCGGCAGGCAGGCTTCAAGGCTTGTGACACCGACACACGGACATTTCAGACTTATCGCCAGACCGCGCCCGAACGCTGTCGTCAGACGTATGCCGGTAAAGCTGCCCGGCCCGACGACAACTGCGATTTTTTTGATCGTCCGCAGGTCGATTCCGGCTTCTTCAAGGGCGGATTCTAGCAGTATTGGCAGGGCTGCATCCTGACCCCGGCTCATCTGGCGCTCCTGTCGCGACAGGATGTCCCCAGAGTCCGAGACAATTGCGACATCGCAACCGGTGCCTGCAGTATGTAACCCTAAAATAGCCATTGCGCCTTATAGCGTAAGGCAGGCGTCTTTAAAGTCCAAACGCGGACTGCGCGGGAACAATGCTGCAGGATCGCCATAGCCGATATTACATAACCAATTTGATTTCCAACTCTGCGTTTGTGCATGTCCAGCGAAAAATTCTTGATCGACGCCAGCCGCGTCAAATCCGGACATCGGGCCGCAGTCGAGGCCTAGAGCCCGTGCCGCAAGCATTAAATAAGCGCCTGACAAGGTACCGTTCCTGAAGGCGGTGGTCTCCCGAATAGTATCATCGGAAAACCAATTCTTTGCACTCGGGTCATGCGGAAACAGTTCGGGCAGTCTATCTGGAAAATCAAGGTCGTGCGCAATGATCACGACCCAGGGCGCGGTCATCGTTTTCTTGACATTTCCTTCTGACAGAAAAGGTTTCAATCGCGCTTTGCCTTCTGGCGAGCTAATGAAAACATAGCGTGCCGGCGAACAATTTGCGCTGGTCGGCCCCATTTTAGACAAATCATAAACGGCCTCTATTAATGATGCCGGGACAGTTTCCTGCCGCCAGGCGGAATGGCTTCTGGCAGTTTTGAAAATCTGGCTCAGGGCTTGTTCGCTAATCGGTTGTGACATTCATGCTCCTCTAAGATGACCTCGCTGCACCGGATCTAAAAAGGACGTATTGGGTCGTTAGGCGCGCTGCTGGTTGATCTGTTCTAACTATATTCGTGGTACGCGAAACGTTAATTTTTAATAGTTGTTTGGGTTCTTGAAATACTTTAATTTTATCGCTCTAAAATATATATATGTGTGAGTATATTAAACTTATACATTTCAACAATATATAATTATATATTTAAATTGTATAAAAATATAGATTTAATACCTTAAATATTTGGCTGAGTTTATATTTTGCTATGCGGAGAAATTTAATTTAGTCTGGTATACCTTTATTGTGCTGTCTGACGGGGCTCAAGTATCGTTGGTGGCAATTAGGCGTCGCTCAGTGCAGGCGGCAGGGGGTATTCGATGGAGATGCGCCGGCTATTGAAGCTTGATAGCCGCTTAATCGAGCGGTTCCGAAAGGTTTTGCACAAAGCAACGGTCAAACGTTTACGAGAGAAATTCGTAGAAACAGTTCGGCATCCCAAAACAGTTAATGTGATGGGGTTTGTCGAGCGCCTCGACGATGGCAAGATTAATGGCTGGATCGCGGCCAATCATCCGGAAGAGACATTCTCGATTAGTCTAGGCGACGGATTTATGGCTGTTGCAAGCGAGCGGTTTGAGCGGGTAGATGTCACAGAGGCCCACCCAGCGGCCCCGGCCGATTCCGGTTTTGCACTTACGCTGCCGGAGGCTGTCTGGCATCGTGCGGAGCATTGGGATCTCTCAAAGTTTGAAGTGCGGTATGGCGCCACCGATATCATTGTACTTCCGGACATGCGTGCCGAGTTGGCGAGGGGCTGGGACTTTCGCGATCATCATTGCGTTCTAAGCCTGGCTGAAAGTTTGGCATCGCCTGACACCGGCAGAGCGGCCGAAGGACGATCCGCTGTCTTCTTCCAGACCGGCTTGCGACTTTCTGTGATACCGGATCAACTCAGCAGTCTGAAAAATGTATCTGTTCAATTTGCCGGCCAATCCTACGCCGTGCAACCTGTTAAAGATCCGAATACAGATCGAATTTTGATCGATTTACCCCCTTTCATATGGGACCAAGCCGACGAAGATGGTCAGTGCCAGATAAGTGTAAAAATTGGCGATACGGTTCTGGGCTATGCGGATGTGAATATCGTCGCTGCCATGCACATGTTGGATTTGATGCGGCTGCAGCCGGATGCAGCTATATCCGAGACGTTGCTAGCGATCGAGCATGCCCGCTATCTTGGCAAGCGCTTCAACTTCACAGGCGGCTTGCGGCATTATTTGCTGGCTGCTGCCGAGCGTTACAATTGCATCGAGTATCTGTGTGAGTTCTTTCCATCGACTGATGGTGGCGAGTTTGTTGATCCCGATCCAGTGGACCCTGGCGATGACGCCTATATCGAGGCTCATAACGCGCTTGCTCGCCAACTTCACGCCGACGGGCAGATGTCCTTGGCGATGATTACCGACATGGTTCAGTCTCACGGCCTTGATAAAGTGCGCGGTGACTCATTGTTTGAATCATTCATCTGTCATTTTTGCGAGACCGGTCAATTCGATTTGATTGTCGATCATATGGATGAAGACCGGTTAAGCGATCTGTCATCGAGCACAAACGCCTATCATATGACTCTCGCGCTGCCGTTTCTTGTCGCGCGAGGCCAGCTGGAGCTGTCATCAGCGCTACTCTGGCGTCTGCCCTCCGCGCAAGGCTGGGTGAATTTCGAGTGCATAATGGCCGCATCGCGCCACCTTGCGCATAGTGACCATGCCATGTCGGATAAAACCTCCTTTGTTTACGCCTTGCTGAATTATACCGATAGTCTGAAGGGAAATTACTGGTCTGGCTTATACAACCGAAACATTGGTCGTGCATTAGAGCCTTGGCTTGCAAAAATGTCTCTCATGCCGAAATGGTTTGGTCGGGATATCGTCGATGGCGTTTTAAGAACAGTGACCCTGTCGAGGGATTTCTGGGACATTGTGCCCGCGTTCAACCGTAAAGATCAGCAACACGTCCGGCTGAATCAGGCATTGTGCGATTATACGACAATTGCAGCGATGAATCAGGGGGGCCGGTCGCGTGATGGTTTGATTGCTGCGTTAAAAGCTGCTCGGGCGTTGCGTCTTAACGGAAATGTCGATGCCGACCCTGTGATACTGGAATTGGCGTTGTATGCCCTCGCAGAACATCCCGACGATGAGGGGCTGACTGATCTTGTGCGGGGTGAAATAGCGTCGCTGGATGATGCCGCGCCTTTGCGAGCTCTGTCTCATCCGGTAGATAATGATTACCCCGCGCCATACGATAATGATGGCATAGCCGATTTGGTTTTCGAGGCCTGCGAGCGTAAGAATGATCAGGTGATTGGTGAATATTCGGCGCTTCAAAAAATCACCGGTCGTCGCCTATATGAATTGTCTATAAGTGCGAAACCGACGGAAACAGAGGTTGCGGACCTGATTGCAATGGCGCAGCAGCTTAATACGCCTGCCGGCGGATGGCTCGCGGCGGATATTTTGCTGCAATTATATGCCCGACTCGAAGATAGGGATGCTACACACCAGGCCTTGTTGAGTGCGGCAACACAGGCGCTGATCGATGCGCTCCGCGATTGTACCAATCCGGCCGACTACCCGGCGATTCATGCGGCGATTGCTGGTTTGGTTGCTGCCGATGGGGGCATCGGGTCACCTTCGGTTCGTCTTCTAATTGATATCATGAAAAGCGAGAATGCGCGTCATGGTGCGGCGGATATCGGATTGAACAATATAATCAACTCGATAAGTGCCGGCTGCAAAAACAATGGTATTCCCGGCCATGGCGACACGCTGGTCGTGATCTACTCTTGTTGTAAACATCTCGATGAGCGAATTCCAAAATTAAGGGAGACATGGATCGCTGATCTCAAGGCCCGCAATATCCCCTATATTATTCTGGTTGGCGACGGTGATGATAAGCTAGAGGGTGACATTTTGCAGCTTGATGTCGCCGATACGTATGAAGCCCTCCCTATCAAAACACTTAAGATGATTGACTGGGTCTATTCCAATACTGACTTTCAATACCTCGTAAAAATTGACGATGATTGTTATTTGTCGGCAAAACAATTCTTTGAGTCGCAGAGTTACCGAAAGGCCAATTATTATGGCCGTATTATCTTTCGGGGCGATGGTGCAACAAATCGGACCTGGCATCATGCGAAGTCCGATAGCTTTGTCGCGCGCCATTGTTTGGACCGGTCGCCCGAACCTAGTCGTTACTGCGATGGTGGCTCAGGGTATAGCTTATCGCGACTCGCAATGCGAAGTGCTTTGGACGCGGCCGACAGTGAGGCCGGGCGATGGCTGGTTTCGGTGTCCTATTTTGAAGATAAGCTGCTTGGCGACCTGCTGGAAATGGCCGCAATCAGGCCAAACAATGAAGACTATCTGGTTCATGTCCGGCGTAGCCCGGGGGATAAGCAAAAACCGGTTACAATGTTTGAGAATGTTTATTTCCCGTCATCTGCAAGTCCAGTCAGCCTGGTGCACCTAGATGAGGTGGAAAGCCTGCCTGATTTTCACAAGATCAATGAAACAGATTCGCTTTCGCCAAAAAGAATTTGGCCAACCCATTACGCTCTGAAATTTGGCTGGAACAGTAATCAGCTCGAGTATATTTCGCCGGTAGACCGGCTGGAGCGGCTTCGTATGGCAGATATTATTGTTGTCGCTGTCATGCGCAATGAGATGGTGATGCTGCCACACTTTTTAAAGCATTACCGGTCGCTTGGGATCACATCATTCCTAATTGCCGATAATTTGTCCGATGATGGCAGTCGTGAGTATCTGCTCGCGCAGGATGATGTGGTGGTCTATTCGGTCGATACCGAATATAGTGAATCGCATTTCGGGGTTGACTGGCAGCAGGCCCTGCTCGGCAATCATTGCGTCGGCAAATGGGTCCTGGTTGTTGATGCGGATGAATTTGTTACCTATCCGGGCGTAAAGGACAGGGCGTTGAACAAGATTACTGCCCAACTCGATGCCGAAGGGTTTGATTGTGCCCAGGCTTTGTTGTTTGATATGTATCCGGACGGTGAGCTGTCTGAATGTGATTTTAGAGACGGACAACCATTTGAGCTGGCGCCCTATCATGATGAGCCGCCGGTACGTCCAGTGACAGGAGGGGGAGTGTTTTCAAATGCCGGACAGCAATTTACCAACAGCCTGCGCCATCGTTTAATGCCGTCGAACGACCTGGCTCTATTTATGGCGAATAAATATCCCCTATTCAGGTATAGTCCGATGATCAGGCTAAGCGAAGGCTTGCATTCTGTCGGGAATGTCCGGATCTCGCCGGACAGTCTGACACTGGCGCATTTCAAGTATCATCGTGACTTTGCAAAAAAAATCGAGAACGAAATTAAGCGCGCGCAGCACTTTGGGAGTGCGATTGAATATAAGAAGTATCGCGCCATGCTGGCCGAAACGCAGGGCCGGTTATTTGATTCGCAATCGAGTGTCCCGATTGACCCCGATTTGCGACCCGGCTTGAAAGTTGAAAAGCTGACGGATCAGAAACGGAGCGGATCCCGTGCCAATTGAGATAAAAAATACAGATCTTGTTTATATC
>CBFHPC010000058.1:0-12586 GCA_965657655.1 Henriciella sp. | reverse complement strand
TCAGGCCGTGGGCGGATCGTGCTGGTCGAGGACGAAGATGGTGTTCGTTCGATAGCGGCCTCGCAATTAAGGTCGCGCGGCTATGATGTCACTGAATCTTGTGACGGCGAAGAGGCGCTCGAATTGCTGATGGCGGATCCCGGGGTTTACGATCTGGTCGTGTCCGATGTCGTGATGCCGGGTATGGATGGTCCCACCCTGATCAGAGAGGCGAAAGACCTGCTGGGCGATGCCCGTATCCTGTTCATGTCAGGCTATGCCGAGCGTGATATTGCCCAACAGCTCGAGGATAATCGGCAGGTCGCATTCATGTCCAAACCATTTACGGTCAAGCAACTGGCTGAGCGGGTCAAAGCCGAGTTTTCGGCGAAGTCGGCGTCAGGTGGCGTTTAAAAGTCGCGCCGTCGCCCTGGTTGCGGGCGGCACCTTACGGTTCCGACAAGTTTTGAGACGCTCGCGAATTTCGGGCGGTTCGCATGTCTGACGTTTTTTAGACGCCCGAAGGCGCAATGACAGCGCGTTTTGGGGCGCCTGCATCGGGTCGTAAAAGGCTAAGCATCAATCAGTTCATCGGCCTGCCAGCGCGCACAAATCGCAGTTGGTAAAAGCCGGGCGGCGGAGGTTTGCGGAAGTGCCATTTCACCCATCGCCAATTCCCCGCCAAGATCGCGGATATGATCTTCAAGGGTCTGGGCAAGCGCGATATGCGACAGCCGAACCGCGTATGCGGTCAGGATGATGAATAATGGACGGTTTGATAATAGCTGGCGGACAAGCTGGAGCAGCGCCGGCAGGTCTTCCTCGAATCGCCAGGTCTCATTTTTTGTGCCCCGGCCGAATTTTGGCGGGTCGAGAACAATTGCATCATATTGGTTACCGCGCCGGACTTCTCTCGCCGCAAACTTCATTGCATCGTCGGCAATCCATCTGATTGGCTTGTCGGCGAGGCCTGACAGGGCTTGATTGTCTTTGCCATAGCCATTCGATTTCGGTCTCGCATCAAGATGGGTAACCTCGGCGCCAGCAGCCGCGCAGGCAAGACTCATCATGCCAGTATAGCCAAATAGATTAAGGACCGAGATCGGGCGCTTGGCGCTGGTGATGGCCTTGCGCGCAAATCGCCAGTGAACACTATGCTCCTGAAACAGGCCGACATGCCTGAATGGAGACCGTCTGGCATGGAAGCGTAAATTCTCCCATTGCATCGGCCAGACCTCCGGTGCGGCCGGATTTAACTGGCGCCAGTGTCCGCGTTCATCATCGCCGCTATTCTGGTCAAAGACGGCATCGGCCTGCCAGTTTTCGGGCGCTGTGGCCGGCTGCCAGAAAGCTTGCGGGTCAGGTCGTATCAGACGTTGGCTGCCAAACCTCTCCCATTTCCGGCCATTACCGCTATCGAGCAATTCATAGTCGTTCCAGTCATCGGCTAGAAAAAGTTCGGTCTTGATTTTCATGAAAATCCTCTTTGCCGCCAGGCCTCATATACCATGATCGCCGAGGCCTGTGCGAGGTTCAAGCTGTCGGCACCGCCTCGCATGGGTATAATGCAGCGGGTGTCGCATTTTGCTTCCACCGTGTCGGGCAAGCCGGATTGTTCAGTTCCCATCAGAATTAGCGATGGCTGTTTGAAGTCGACGTCAGTGTGCATGACGGAGCCGTTGACGCTGGCGGCGATCAGCGCGAGCTCGCCCGTCTGGCGCCAGTCGTTAAATGTCGCAAAGTCGCCGTGAGCAAGTGGAATATCGAATATCGAGCCCATAGAGGCCCGCACAGCTTCGACGCTAAACGGATCACAGCAGGTTCCGACCAGTATGACCCCTGCCAGGCCGGCGCAATCAGCCGTCCGTAAAATCGTCCCTAGGTTTCCGGGATCGCGTATTTCATGCAAACCAAGCCAGAGGCCGGGATTATGGGGGTCGAGCTGGTCGAGTGATAATTTTCTTTGGCGTATCGCGCCGAGGACGGCCTGGGGGTTGTCCTTGCGCGCAATGCTGCTCGCTAACTGGTCCGGGACCCGAGCAATCCGCGCGCCCGATTGTGCGGCTTTATGAACGAGTTCCTGCGTCATTGGTCTTTCAAGACCACTATTCGATACAATGACGGTCTCGACATCCCAGCCCTGAAGCAGGGCCTGTTCGAGCAATCTGCCGCCCTCGGCGAGGAACAGTCCGGTCTCGCTTCGGACTTTCTTACGATCGAGGCCCCGCAGCATTTTTATAAGCGGGTTACTGGCAGAGCTGATAAGGTCAATCGAACGGGTCATAGCAGCCGTTTAGCACAGGCGGCTTCAATTCCTACTGGCTGGGCGCAAATTGGCTGTTTTCTCCGGTAAAAAAAAACGGCCGGCAATGTGATGGGTCTGTCAAACAGTGTTGGTGTTTCCCGACGGGGACGGATACACTTTAAGGTGAGTCGTTTGGCGATTGCGCTGCCTTGTTTTGGGCAGGCCACGGGCGGCTGCAAAGCCATATTGGAGGACGGCATGCCGTTTGAGGTATCAAACATAGTTTACGTATTCATCGCCAGTCATGGGCTTAGCTTTATACTGGGACTGATCGTTTGGGCCAATCTGTCGCGATCTGCCGGTAAACCCCGCGCCGCAGGCGTATCAGCAGAGGCCTCTGGTGCAATCGAGGTCATGGCGAAAGCGCCGGTCGCACCCATAGAAACCGCGCCGCAGCCGGCTGAAGCTGCGACGGAAATCGTGGAGCAGGCTCAAACGCAAAACACTCCAATCGAGGCCGCTTTGGTCGAACGCAATATCTGGCTGGAACAACGGATTGCTGCGGTTGAGACGGAGTTGGCGCTGAAGCACCCGCCGGTCGACCTAGATGCGGCGACGGGCGGCGGTGCGACCGGCGAAGATGCCGCCGCGATCGAGGAGCAACTTGTCCGTTTGCGCTGGCGGAACCGCTATCTCGAGGGCCGCGTAGCCTATTATGAAGAGGGTCAAGAAGATGACCCGGCTGAGGCATCGATGTTTATGGATAGCGATCCGGATAACGAGCTTCAGGCGGCCGAATTCGAGGCAGACAGCGCACCAGAGCGTGATGCGCCGAACGCGCCTGTGCCGCCGGTTTTTATTACCCCCGAGAAGCCGGCGACAGCCGCGGAGCCGGTTGGAGACAAGGATAATTTGACCCAGATTACGGGGATTGGACCGCGGATTGCTGATGTGCTGAATGGTCTTGGCATATGGAGCGTTTCACAGATTTCCGCCTGGACGCCTGAAAATATCGTCTGGCTGGAGCGCCATCTCGCCTTTCATGGGCGGATTTCCCGCGAGGATTGGGTCGGTCAGGCGGGACGCCTGCTCGGCGAGCGTGACGCCGGCTAGTGACCCGATGATTTCAGGTCCGGTTCATAATCCGGCTAATACGCTTGTGTTAACGGGGTGGTTGTTATTTGTTAGCCAGTCTGGCGAGGAAGTAGAAAAGGAGCGTACGTGTTAAATAAAGCAATGATTGAGACCGCCGAACGGATTGAGTTCGACGGCGCCGCGCTGAAGGATGCTCCTCTTATCAAAATGTCCCGGCGGGGGTTAATTACAGGTCTCGCCTGTGGCACCGTGATACCGATTATGTCGGCGTGTACGACCAATCCGGAGACCGGTGCGAGCCAGTTCCTGCTGGTCGGCGATGATCAGATTGCGAGTATGGCACTGACAGCCTGGTCAGACCTAAAGAAGCAGACGCCACAGGTCTCGGATGCAAGACTGAGACGTCGCGTGCTCGGCGTCTGGAATAGGATTGCCATTGGTGCAAATCGGTCAAATCAGGATTGGGATGTTGCGATCTTTGATACCGATGATGTCAATGCGTTCGTGATGCCGGGCAATAAGGTCGGGGTCTATCGTGGTATTACCGAACTGACCGAGAATGATGATCAGCTCTCTTCGGTTCTGGGACATGAAATCGGGCATGTTGCTGGGCGGCATGCCGCCGAGCGCTTTTCCCTGCAGGTGGCCTCGCAGGTCGGGCTAGCCGCCGGATCCATTGCTATTGCCCAATCGGAGACCGGCCGCCGCTATGGTGACCAGATCGCCGCGCTTGGCGGGGCGGCGCTGCAATTTGGCGTATTATTACCTTACAGCCGGCAGCATGAATTGCAGGCCGACCGCCTCGGTGTCGATTATATGCACCGTGCGGGCTATGATGTCAGACAGTCACCGCGCCTATGGGAGCTGATGGCCGAAAAGTCGGGGGGACGACGCGTGCCGGAGTTTCTCTCGACCCACCCTGATCCGGGCCGGCGCCGGCAGGAATTGATCAATTATATCAATGCGCGGGGGTATGCCTTTATTTAGCCCGCAGGCGCCATGCGTATAAAAGTGATACGAAGACGTTGATACAAAAAAAACCCGGCGGAGCGATCCGCCGGGTTTTTTCATCATGTAAGTTCGAATTATAGTGATTTCACAATGTCTTCGACCATTTTCTTGGCATCGGCCAAAAGCATCATTGTATTGTCGCGGAAGAATAATTCATTCTGGATGCCGGCATAGCCGGATCCCATGGAGCGTTTAATGAATAGAACCGTTCCAGCATTTTCGACGTCAAGAACTGGCATGCCATAGATTGGGCTTGCCGTATCGGTCTTCGCGGACGGGTTGGTGACATCATTCGCGCCGATGACGAAGGCAACTTCCGAATTTCGGAAATCGGAGTTAATGTCTTCGAGTTCGAACACCTCATCATATGGCACTTGCGCTTCGGCTAGCAGCACATTCATGTGTCCCGGCATCCGCCCGGCCACAGGGTGAATGGCATATTTGACGTCGACGCCCTCTTCCTTGAGCTTGTCACACATCTCTTTGAGCGCATGCTGGGCTTGCGCCACCGCCATTCCGTAGCCAGGAACAATAATGACCTTTGAGGCATTCTTCATAATGAAGGCAGCATCTTCGGCGGAGCCGCGTTTAAACGGACGTTCTTCCTGACCACCACCGGCCGCAGCGGCATCTTCACCGCCGAATCCGCCGAGGATCACCGAGATGAAGCTCCGGTTCATGCCTTTGCACATGATGTATGACAGAATGGCGCCAGACGAGCCGACAAGCGCACCAGTAATAATCAGGGCAAAATTACCAAGCGTGAAGCCAAGGGCTGCGGCCGCCCAACCGGAATAGGAATTCAACATTGAGACCACAACCGGCATGTCGGCACCGCCAATTGGTATAATCAATGTGATACCGAGAATAAGGGCGAGTCCTGTCAGGCTCCAAAACGCCCAGGTCGCCGAACCGCCGCTGGCGACCAGGATTGTGACCAGCACGATGATGGCAATACCGATCAATATGTTCAGTAAGTGCCGCGCTGGCAGCATGATCGGCGCGCCCGACATATTGCCGTTCAGTTTGGCGAACGCAATAATTGAGCCGGTAAACGTCAGCGCGCCAATCGCAGACCCGATTGACAGTTCAATCAGTGAGGCAGTGGCCAGCTGACCGGCTGTCCCGATACCAAAGCCATCGGGAGCATAGAGTGCTGCTGCCGCAACCAGAACGGCGGCGAGGCCGACCAGTGAGTGGAAGGCGGCAACCAGTTGCGGCATATCCGTCATCGGGATGCGCCGCGCGGTGATGGCGCCAATGCCGCCGCCGACGAGAACGCCGGCCGCCAGGATGCCCCAAGTTGTCGGGTCAAGCTGGTCCCAGAGAACGGCTAATGTTGTTGCAACCGCAATGGTCATGCCGATCATACCGTTCCGGTTGCCTTTACGGCTCGTGGACGGGCTGGAAAGTCCCCTCAATGCGAGGATGAAAAGGATGCCGGCGACAAGATAGAGCAATGGAGCCCATGTTGATGTGAATTGTTCCAACGGACTAATCACCTTTCTTTTTATACATAGCCAGCATGCGCTGGGTGACGAGGAAGCCGCCAAAAATGTTAACGCTGGCCAGCGCGACACCAAGTCCGCCCAGCCCTTTTGCAATCCAGCCACCGGAGATGCTGCCCGACGCGGCTGCCGCAACAATCGCCCCGACAATAATCACCGATGAAATAGCATTTGTCACAGCCATTAGCGGTGTGTGCAAGGCGGGAGTTACGCTCCAGACGACGTAGTAACCGACAAAGCAGGCCATGGCGAAGATCGCTGCCAGGAAAACGGTCGGGCTAATAGACGCCGTTTCAGCGGCAAAGGCCGGCATGGCCAGGGCTCCCGATAGCCCTATAAGAATTATCGCCTTATTCATGATGACAGCCTTTCGTTTACGGTTTTACCATCGCGTGTCAGCGTCATGGCAACGACGATTTCGTCGTCAGTATCGAGGTTCAGCCCCCCATCCTCGGCGGTAATTAGCGGCAGGAAGGCCAGCAGGTTTTTCGCATAAAGTGCGCTGGAATCAGCCGGTAAATGTGCTGGCAAATTCGTATAGCCGACTACTTTCACGCCGTTTTGCTCAACCGTTTTGTCGGGTTGCGACAATGGACAGTTGCCGCCCTGCGAAACTGCCATGTCGACAACTACCGATCCGGCCCGCATGGCGGCAACCATTTCAGGGGTCACCAGAACTGGCGCCGGTCGCCCCGGTATTAAGGCAGTCGTTATAACGATGTCTTGCTTTGCAATATGATTTGCAACCAGCTCGGCTTGCTTCTGTTGATATTCAGCCGACATCTGTTTGGCATAGCCGCCAGCTGTCTCGGCGGCCTTGAATTCCTCATCCTCGACGGCAATGAATTTTGCCCCAAGTGATGCGACCTGTTCTTTCGCGGCTGGCCGGACATCTGTTGCGGTAACCACTGAGCCAAGCCGTCTGGCTGTCGCAATGGCCTGCAATCCGGCAACACCGGCGCCCATAACAAAGACCTTTGCAGGCGCTACGGTGCCGGCAGCTGTCATCATCATCGGTAAGGCGCGGCCATATAAGGTCGCGCCTTCGATGACCGCACGATAACCGGCCAGGTTCGATTGTGACGATAGCGCGTCCATCGATTGTGCCCGCGTTATTCGGGGCGTGAATTCCATGGAAAGGGCATTGATTTTCCGGCCGTTAAGCGCCTTGGGATCGAGAGCGAACGGGTCCATTAAGGCGACAATTGTAAGCCCCTCAGGAAGCGCTGCGATCTCCTTATCAGAGGGGCCGCGAACCTTCAGCAAAACATCTGCGTCGGCGACTGTTTTCTTTGCCGTGCTTGCAATGCCGGCTCCGGCAGCTTCGTAATCGGCATCGAGGTATCCCGCTGCAAGGCCTGCTGAGGTTTGGATAGCCACTGAATGTCCGAGCGCGACACTTTTCTTAATTGTCTCGGGGGTTGCCGCCACGCGTACTTCGCCAGAGATCGTTTCTTTTAAAATTGCGATTTTCATGGCGCCTTTTTCGGCAATAAACTTGAAGCCTGCAAGTGGGAAAATTGTGAGAAGATTTATTTTGCCAAAATATAACTGTCGCTGGAACAAGCGACAGGAGGGGCGGTATGATATAGAAAATTATTCTATAAAATTATATTATATGGTGATATTAAACCACAAACCTGTTTCGTTTTGGCTTCGCCTGGGAGAAATTTTGCGCGTGGGGTGACCCTGCGAATAGCGCGATTAGCTGGTTTCCGGGCATAGTTTCACCCCGCAGAATGCCGGCATAATAGCCATTGTGCTGGCAGTGCTGGTGAGGGCGCCCGCGATTGTATGGCGCACTTTTGAAGTGTTGCAAGAATGTGGTTTGCTAGTGCGTGCCAATGGTTTGAGCTTAGTCCTGATATAGCGGGTGGATAGGCCGACGCGACGTCGGGCTTGCCGGGCTTGACGCGCCCTTAATTATCGGCTGTAAGCCGCCGGTGTCGAAAGACATTCGGAAAGTGTCGGTGGGAGGTTTGCCAAGACCGCAACCACTGGCCCTCTATATTGAGCCGGCCGGATCGAAAGACTCCCGGCCATTGAGTAGCCAGAGAGGATAATATGGCGAAGAAACTGCTGGGGCAGATCAAGCTCCAAATACCGGCGGGGTCTGCAAACCCGTCACCACCCGTCGGACCGGCCCTCGGTCAGCGTGGTATCAATATTATGGAATTCTGTAAGGCGTTTAACGCCAAGACAGAGAAAGTTGAAAAAGGCCTGCCGCTTCCGGTAGTCATTGATTATTATCAGGATAAGTCTTTTTCCTTCATCGTCAAAACGCCGCCAGCATCGATTCTGTTGAAGCGTGCAGCGGGTCTTAAGTCCGGTTCCAACGAACCAGGCCGTTCGACGGCTGGTAAAGTGACCCGTGCGCAGTGCCGGGAAATTGCCGAGACAAAAATGGTAGACCTGAACGCGAACGATCTCGATCAGGCAACAAAGATCATCGAGGGTTCTGCCCGTTCGATCGGTCTGGAAGTGACGGAGTAGGAGTATGGCTGGAAAACGTTATCGCGCGGCGGCTGCAAATGTCGAACTCGACAAGGCCTATTCCGTAGCTGAAGCGGTCAAGCTGGTTAAATCCAACGCCACCGCAAAATTTGACGAAACTGTCGAAATTGCCTTCCAGCTCGGTGTTGACCCGAAATATGCCGATCAGATGGTTCGCGGTGTTGTTTCGCTTCCTTCGGGGACAGGTAAAGATGTCCGCGTCGCTGTGTTTGCGCGTGACGCAAAGGCGGAAGAGGCAACGGCAGCTGGTGCTGACTTTGTTGGCGCAGAAGACCTGATGGAAGAGATAAAAAACGGCAAAAGCGATTTTGATCGCGTCATCGCATCTCCGGACATGATGTCTGTCGTTGGTCGACTTGGTAAGATTTTGGGCCCGCGCGGCCTGATGCCGAACCCAAAAGTCGGAACGGTTACGCCGAATGTTGGCGAGGCCGTTAAAGACGTTAAGGGCGGGGCGGTCGAGTTTCGGGTTGAAAAGCTTGGCATCGTCCATGCTGGTATCGGCAAGGCGTCTTTTAGCGAAGATGCTGTGCTGGCAAATGTCCGGGCGTTTGCGGCGGCCATCCTAAAGGCGCGGCCTTCTGGCGCTAAGGGGGCTTATGTTCGCAAGGTGACCTTGTCATCGACAATGGGTCCGGGCGTCGAGCTTGATCTGGCGGACGTCACTGCCGCTTAATCAGGCGCTTGATTGTCAAAAAATAATGAGCTCCGGCCGTGTCGCCGGAGCTCTTTTTTGTTTGTTTTCAGGCCTGTCGGGGGATCAGAAAGTATTTATGTAATTATGGGTTGACGTCAAAAAAATAGGGGTTGCATAGACTGACCCAAGACGCTAATACCCACCGCTTACGGGAGGTCGGCAAAGTCGTCCTCCCGTTTCCTGTCCAAGACCATGGGTGCCGTGTCAAAACGTGTAAATCCTATGATAGACGGGGTGAGGCAAGGCAGGCGCTCGTGCGTGTGCTGGATTGTCAGCCCTGGGCAGGTGCCCTGATCCGCTAATCGGCGGTTGAGGGTAATACCCGGGCGCTCGGATGGTCCGAACGCCTATTGAAGGAGATCCGCAATGGATAAAGCTGGAAAAGCCGAATCGTTAAAAGTGCTTGGTGGCATTTTTGAGGAGTCGGGCAGCGTCGTCGTGGCGCGTTATACCGGTCTAAGCGTTGCGGAAATGACCCAGTTCCGAAGCACGCTGCGAGAGCAGGGCGCATCGGCAAAAGTGATTAAGAACCGTCTCGCAAAAATCGCCTTAGGCGGAAAAGGTGGGGATGATGCCGCGAATATGTTCGTGGATCAAACCGTTATTGCCTATTCCTCTGATCCGGTGGCGGCTGCGAAAGGTGCCTCTGACTTTGCCAAGGAAAACGACAAACTCGTTATCATTGGCGGTGTTATGGGTGACAAAGTTCTTGATGATAAGGCTGTGGATGCACTCGCGAAGCTTCCATCCTTGGATCAGCTGCGAGGCAAGATCCTTGGTGTTATCCAGGCCCCGGCAACCAAAGTCGCGGGCGTGGTTCAAGCCCCTGCATCGCAGTTGGCGCGCGTTATCTCTGCTTACAGCAGCAAAGACGCGGCTTAGTCGGTCATTTTCCCAACCCAAAAGACTTCAATCTCATCCCTAAGGAAATACAATGTCTAAATTAGAGCAAATTATAGAAGACCTTTCGGCTCTGACCGTTCTTGAGGCGGCCGAACTTGCAACTATGCTGGAAGAAAAGTGGGGCGTTTCTGCTGCTGCGCCAGTTGCTGTTGCTGCAGTTGCAGGCGGCGGTGATGCCGGCGGCGGTGCTGCTGAAGAGCAGACCGAGTTCGATGTTATCCTGACCAGCCCAGGCGACAAGAAAATCAACGTGATTAAAGTTGTCCGCGAAGTTGTATCAGGTCTTGGTCTGAAAGAAGCTAAAGAGCTCGTCGAAGCAGCGCCAAAAGCTGTTAAAGAAGGCGTCTCCAAAGAAGAAGCTGAAGAGCTCAAGAAGAAGTTCGAAGAGGCTGGCGCCTCTGTCGAGCTGAAATAGAATGATGACCCCCTTTTTTGGGGGGTGAACCCAGCACAGGATCTGCGCGACCCCTGTGGTGTAAATTAAGGCGCGGCGGCACCCTGTGGTGTCGCCGCTTCGTCATGTTGTAAAAGTCACGCCGACACTGCGGAAGCAATCGGCATAGAATGGGATAAAAGATGGCACTATCTTTCACTGAAAAGAAACGCATCCGTAAATCCTTCGGGACTATTCCCGAAGCCATTGATATGCCAAACTTAATCGAAGTTCAGCGCTCGTCCTATGAGCACTTTCTTCAAATGCACACGCCACAGGCGCAAAGAACAGATGACGGTTTGGGGGGTGTTTTTAAAAGCGTATTCCCGATCGTCGATTTTAACGAGCGGGCCTCGCTCGAATATGTCTCGTATGAATTCGAGCCCCCGAAGTTTGACACTGATGAGTGTATGCAGCGCGATTTGACCTACGCGGCGCCGCTCAAAGTTCGTTTGCAACTGGTCGTTTTCGATATTGACGAAGATACAGGTGCAAAATCAGTTAAGGAAGTTAAAGAGCAGGAAGTCTATCTTGGTGACATTCCGCTGATGACGGATAAAGGGACGTTTATCGTTAACGGAACCGAGCGGGTTATCGTGTCCCAGATGCACCGTTCGCCGGGTGTCTTTTTTGACCATGATCGGGGCAAGACCCATTCGTCCGGCAAATTATTGTTTGCCGCGCGTATCATACCGTATCGTGGCTCATGGCTCGATTTCGAGTTTGACGCAAAAGATATTCTGAATGTCCGGATTGACCGTAAGCGGAAGCTTCCTGCGACTACGCTGTTAATGGCGCTTGGCCATGATACGGATGAAATTCTAGATACGTTTTATGACAAAACCATCTACCGGCTCGACAAGAAAGGCTGGCTGTGTGGTTTCAACCCGGATGCGTGGCGCGGCCAGAAGCCGGATTTTGATCTGATTGACGCCAATACGGGTAAAATCGTTGCGCCGGCTGGTCGGAAAATTACCGCGCTTGCTGTCAAGCGCATCGCAGCGGACGGAACTACTGAATTGTTGCTGCCATCGCAGGCGCTGGAAAACAAATTTCTGGCGCGTGATATCGTCAATTATGAGACTGGCGAAATTTACGGCGAGTCCGGCGATTTGATTACCGATGAGTTGCTGGCGGAATTGCGTGAGCAGAAGGTAAAATCATTCGAGATATTGGATGTTGATAATGGTGCCCGCGGTCCATGGCTTCGAAATACGCTAAAAGCCGACAAGAATGATACCCGCTTCGAGGCGCTCTCGGATATTTATCGCGTGATGAGACCGGGCGAGCCACCAACCCAGGAAGCCGCCGACGCTCTGTTCAACCAGATGTTCTTCGACGGCGAACGCTACGATTTGTCAGCGGTGGGCCGGGTTAAAATGAATACCCGTCTGAAAGTTGCCGTTGAAGGTTATGAAGAGGCTGAAGATACCGTCCGGACGCTCCGCAATGACGATATAGTCGGGGTTATGCGGGTTATTCTCGATCTTAAAGACGGCATCGGTGAAGTTGATGATATCGACAATCTCGGTAATCGCCGCGTGCGCTCTGTCGGTGAGCTGATGGAGAATAATTACCGGATCGGTCTGGTTCGTATGGAGCGGGCGATCAAGGAGCGGATGAGCTCGGTTGATATTGATACGGTGATGCCGAACGATTTGATCAATGCCAAGCCGGTCGTGGCTTCGGTGCGCGAATTCTTCGGATCGTCGCAATTGTCACAATTTATGGATCAGACGAATCCGTTGTCTGAGATTACGCACAAACGTCGTCTGTCGGCTCTGGGCCCGGGTGGTCTGACGCGCGAGCGCGCCGGATTTGAGGTGCGTGACGTCCATCCGACCCATTATGGCCGGATTTGTCCGATTGAAACACCGGAAGGCCCGAATATCGGTCTGATTAACTCGCTTGCAACGCATGCGCGGATTAATAAATACGGCTTTATTGAAAGCCCGTACCGTAAGGTCGAAAACGGCAAGCTGACCGATGAGGTTGTTTACCTGTCGGCGATGGAGGAGCAGCTCTATAAAATCGCGCAGGCTAATGCTGCCGTTGATGATAAGGGTGAGCTGGTCAATGAATTTTCGAATGCCCGGGTTAATGGTGAAACACAGCTGGTTCTGAAGGAAGACGTCCAGTTTATGGATGTGTCCCCGAAACAGGTGGTTTCGGTTGCTGCGGCACTTATCCCATTCCTGGAA